>CAZUHU010000005.1:33479-46518 GCA_964620645.1 uncultured Chitinophaga sp. | reverse complement strand
GTTGGAGCAAAACCATGGCTCCAGTTACCGGCACTCAACCATTGGGTGGTGTTACCCAACCAGGTGTTTGGCCCGCAATTATTAGTAGATGAATAACTATTGTCATCGCAATCAGTTCCGCTGCTGGTAGCTGAGTAGCCGGCCGGCACACTCGCTCCATAACAAACAACCGCGGAGCCATTGGTGTATCCATCGCCATCAGCATCAATAAATAATGCTGCACTTTGCCATACGGCCGGGTTGCCATCATTGCAATCTGTTCCGCTGTTAGTAGCAGAATAGCCGCTTGGCACAGCAGCACCATAACAAACTACGGCAGCTCCGTTGGTATAACCGTCTCCATCGGCATCAATGTATAATGAAGCACTTTGCCATACAGCCGGGTTACCATCATTACAATCTGTTCCGCTGCTTGCGGCGGTATAACCAGCCGGTATTGCTGCTCCATAACAAATAGTTGCCGTTCCGTTGGTATAACCATCTCCGTCGGCATCAACATATAACAGGTTGCTTTGCCACACACCCGCATTGTTATCGTTGCAATCGCTTCCGCTGCTGGTAGCAGAATAACCTGTAGGAACACCGGCGCCATAACAAACCGTTGCGGTGCCTGCGGTATATCCATCGCCGTCGACATCTATATACAACGATGCACTTTGCCATACACTTGCATTGTTATCGTTGCAATCAGGTCCGTTACTCACTCCTGTATAACCAACCGGTATAAATGCGCCATAGCAAACTACAGCCGTTCCATTTGTGTAACTGTCACCATCTGCATCAACAAACAGCGAACCGCTTTGCCATACAGTATTGTTATTATCATTACAATCCGGGCCACTGAAAGAGGCTACATAGCCGCTCGGTATAGTTGCTCCATAACATACCACTGCCGTGCCAACAGAGTATCCATCGCCATCTGCATCAACATACAATGATGCGCTTTGCCAAACGTTTTGGTCATTGTCGTTGCAATCACCGGCAAGTGTGGCTGTTTGGTTATAACCCACGCCCGGATTAGTGCAGGACGTAACCGGAGAGCCAATATAATGTCCGTCATTATCTGCATCAAGATACCATTGCGGTGCGGCTGTTACATTAACAACAACTGTGTTACTGTTAACGGTAGCAGGCGAAGCGCAAGCGGCATTCGAGGTCATTGCACAATACCATTGGTCATTATTGTTTGATGTATTATAGGTAAACGTAGATGTGGTAATACCCGAACTAAGGCCGTTTTTATACCATAGGTAAGTTGGCGTACCTGCATTAGCTGTTGACACAACTGAGAAGGTTTGCGTTACACCCGAACATACCGTTTGGGGAGCAACGTCAACAATTACAGACGGACTTACAGTAGCATTATGGCTTACTGAAGCCGATGTGCCACAAGCATTGGTTACAACAATATTTCCTACGCATGCGCCTGAAGGAATTGTGATGTTAATAGACGATGCTGATTGGTTATTAATTGTTGCATTAAAGCCTGCAACCGTTACTGTGTTACCGCTTGGCGAGAAATTAGAACCTGAAATTGTTACGGCTGTACCCGGTAAGGCATTCACAGGTGTTACACTTGATATAACAGGAACAACAAACAATGTATATGGAACCTGGTTTGATGCACTGCCACAGGAGTTAGTTACTTCTACATTACCGGAGCAAACGCCTGTTAACGGAAGTGTTGCGATAATTGTTGTCGGGGTCCAGCTAACAATGCCCATTGGGGTGCTGCCTATTTTAACGCTACCGCTATTGGTAAAGTTACTGCCGGCAATCATTACGTTGCTGCCGGGTGTACCGTTAGCAGGAGATACACTTGAAATAAAAGGTACCGCAGTTAGCGTGTACGCTACAAGATTAGAAGCCGTTCCACAACTGTTGGTTACTTCTATATTTCCTGAACAAACCCCATTTAGAGGTAGAGTAGCCGTTATGGCGGTTGGCGTCCAACTTACAACGTTCATAGCTGTGCTGCCAATTTTTACTGAGCCGCTATTGGTAAAGTTCGTACCGGCAATAGTAATATTACTTCCCGGTGCGCCGTTAGCAGGAGAAACGTTTACGATGGAAGGCACTACGCTTAGTGTATAAAGAACCGGGGCAGATGTCGTTCCGCAGCTATTGGTTACAACTACATTACCAGAACAAACTCCACCCAAAGGAAGTGTTGCCGTTATTGAGGTCGGACTCCAGCTAACAATACCCATTGGGGTACTGCCGATAACTACCGTACCGCTGTTTGTAAAATTGCTGCCGGCTATAATAACATTGCTACCCGGCACGCCGTTAGCAGGCGATATGCTTGAAATAGCCGGGAAAACACCCAATGTATATGACACCAGGTTTGATGTGGAACCACAACTATTGGTTACTTCAATATTACCCGAACAAACTCCGTTTAATGGAAGGGTAGCTATTATGGTGCTTGCAGACCAACTTACTATGCCCAGCGTCGTACTGCCTATTTTAACGCTACCGCTATTGGTAAAGTTGCTTCCGGCTATAACAACGTTGCTACCCGGGGTACCGTTAGCCGGTGCTACGCTGGATATGAATGGCACTACTGAAAGTGTATAAGGTGCTAAGTTGGATACTGTGCCACAGTTGTTAACCACGGTAATATCGCCGGAGCAAATGCCCAAAGGAAGTGTAGCAGTAATTGATGTTGCCGACCAACTTACTATACCCATAGGTGTGCTGCCTATTAAAACCGAACCGCTGCTTGTAAAGTTTGAGCCGGCGATAACAACATTGCTGCCCGGCGTACCATTTGAAGGCGTTACACTTGCTATTGCCGGGGTTACATTTAAACTATAAGCCACAGCGTTTGACGCATTGCCGCAACTGTTACTAACTAAAATATTACCTGAACAAACGCCTGACAGGGGTAGCGTTGCTGTAACAGAGGTAGCTGACCAGCTTACTACAGGCATTGTTGTGCTGCCTATCTTAACTGTACCGGTAACTGAGCCAAAGTTTGTGCCTGCAATAACCACATTTGAACCCGGTGTGCCGGATACGGGTGTTATGCTTGCTATAGAAGGATTACCAACTATGGTAATATTTGAGGTATTTACAGAACCAATTACGCTAGGAGCACTACCCACTACTCTGATACGGTAGTTTGCACCGGGTGATAGAGAACAAGGAAGTGTAACAAACGCAGTTGTACCGGTTGTACCTGCCACAGAGCCAATGTTTGCACTGGTAACAAAACCATCATTGCTTATTTGCACAGTAAATACGTTGCCGCTTGAGAACGGCAAACCGCTTACTGTAAATGGAACTGCAACCGTAGCACCCTGGTTATAAGTGGTAGGGTTTATAATACCTGTAGTTATGGTCGGTGCCAGGTTTATACAGCTATACACCAATTTATCGGTAGTAGTTCCATCACCTAATTGGCCGTTACCGTTATCGCCTGTCATACAAATAAAGTTTGGTGATGACAGGTTTATATAACCACTGCTACGGTAAAAAGAACTTATGTAGCCGGCATTGCTTGTTCCAATAGCGTTTACAGGAGTAAGCCTTGTAGTGGTGGTTCCATCCCCAAGTGCTCCCTGGCCGTTGTAACCGCAAGCGCTTACGGTACCTGTGCTAAGGCGAAACACCGAATGGTTATCGCCGCTGGTAACTTCAACACAGTTGGTAATACCTGAAACAGCAACTGGCGTTGATCTGTTGGTTGCGGTGCCATCGCCTAATTGACCATTACCGTTATAGCCAAAACTTCGTGCAGCACCGCTGCTTAGCGCAACCACAGAGTGATTGAAACCTGCAGATATAGATAAATATGGACCACTGATGCCGGTTACAGGAGCAGGTACAGCATGATCCAAAGTTGTTCCATCGCCTAACTGTCCAAAGCCGTTGTAGCCCCAGGAGCAAAGTGTGCCATTGCCCCTAACAGCCAAAGTATGATATCCTCCGGTGCTAACATCCAGCCATCCTGTAAATGAGCTTATCTGTACCGGGCTTACACGATTGGTTCCTGTTCCATCACCCAACTGCCCGTAAAAGTTATAGCCCCAGGCCCATAAGCTACCGTCGCTCTTAAGCGCTAAAGTATGATGAATACCACATTCTACCTTCACCCAGTTATTGCCGGGCACTTGTACCGGTGCGGTGCGGTTGGTAGTGGTTCCATCGCCTAACTGGCCGTAGCCATTGTAGCCCCAGGTCCATAAGGTACCATCGCTGCGCACGGCTGCGGTATGATAATAACCGGCAGAAACCTGAGCCCAATTCGTTACTCCTCCTGAAACCTGAACAGGCGTAAAACTGCTTGTGGTAGTGCCATCGCCAAATTGTCCATAGCCATTGTAGCCCCAGCTCCAAAGCGTGCCATCAGTTCTTATTGCTGCTGTATGCTGATATCCTTCGGCAATACGCCCATTACTAACGCTTAATGAAATTACCGTAGGCGTTAAATCAACACAGGTAAACACCGTTTTATTTGTATATGTTTCATCGCCTATCTGCCCGTTGCCGTTATCACCGGTGGAGCAAACAACATCTGCATCGGCACCTATGTAACTGCTGGTGCGGTAAAATGTGCCGATGTAAGTGGCCCCTACTGCCCCTGCGCATACCACAGGCGTTAAACGGGTGGTAGTAGTGGCATCACCTAACTGGCCAATGCCATTGTAGCCACAGGCACGTAAGGTGCCGTCTGCCATGCGTATTAAGGTATGACTATCACCTGCTTCCACCTCTACAGCAGTAGATATACCGCTCATGGTTACAGGAACGGAACTATTAGTAACAGTTCCGTTACCCAATTGGCCGGAGCCATTATAACCCCACGCCCACACCGTGCCGTTACTTAATACCACTGCGCTGTGGTTAAAACCTCCGGCTAAATCAACTACCGTGTTTGCTCCTATACCACTTACCGGTACCGGATAAGCTTTGTCGGCTGTTGTGTTATCGCCCAACTGGCCATAGCCGTTATAGCCCCAGGCCCATAAAGTGCCATCGCCTTTTACGCCTATAGTGTGGTAGCCCCCGGCCGCTACGTTCTTCCATTCCGTGGTAGATACTACAACTGTTGGCGTAACACGGGTGGCAACACTGCCATCTCCTATTTGACCATAACCGTTATAACCCCATACATACAACGTACCATCGCTGTTTAAAGCTGCCGTGTGATATATACCGCACTCCACTTTTACCCAGTTGGTGGCGCTGCCTATTTGTACCGGTGTGCTGCGGTTGGTGGTAGTGCCATCGCCTATTTGTCCATAGCCGTTGTAGCCCCATCCCCAAAGGGTGCCATCACTTTTTATGGCCATGGTATGGTAATAACCTGCTGATACCTGTACCCAGTTGGTAGCAACGCCTACTTTTACCGGATAGTTTTTGTTGGTGGTGGTTCCATCTCCCAATTGACCATAACCATTATAACCCCAGGCCCATAACGTACCATCGGCACGTATAGCGGCGGTATGCTGATAGCCACCAGTAACTTTTGATGGCGGGAAGCTAAGGTTGCTTACCGTTACAGGGGTAAGGTCTATACACGTAAATGTTGTTTTATCTGTATATGTTTCATTGCCTATCTGGCCGTTACCATTATCGCCGGTCATACATACCAGGTCAGGGTCTGCACTGCCTATATAACCGCTGGTACGGTAAAAAGTGCCAATGTATAAAGCACCACTTACACCTACACAAGTTACAGGAGTGTTTCTTGTGGTGGTGGTACCATCGCCTAACGCTCCATTGCCGTTGTAACCACAGGCACGCACGGTGCCGTTACTTAATCGGATGAGGGTATGGTTTTCTGAAGCCTCTACTTCTACTGCTGTTGATATACCTGCCGCCGATACTGCCGTAGCACTATTGGTAAAGGTGCCGTTACCCAATTGGCCGTTGCCATTATATCCCCAGGTTAACACACTACCAGTGCTTACTACCACTGCTGAGTGGTTAAAGCCGGCACTTACATCAACTACTGTATTGGCAACTATACCGCTAACAGGTGCGGGTACAGTTTTATCGGTTACAGTGCCATCCCCTAACTGGCCATAGCCGTTGTAACCCCAACTCCACAAAGTGCCATCGCCTTTTACGCCTATAGTATGGTTACCACCCGCGCTTACATTCAGCCAACCGCTAAAGGAACTTATCTGTACAGGTATAACACTATTTGTTGTTGTGCCATTGCCAAACTGCCCGTAAAAGTTATAGCCCCAGGCCCATAAGCTACCGTCACTCCTAAGGGCTACGGTATGATAAATGCCGCAGTCCACCTTCACCCAGTTGGTGCCGGGTAACTGCACCGGCGCTGTACGATTGATGGTGGTGCCATCGCCTAATTGACCATAGCCATTGTAGCCCCAGGTCCATAACGTACCATCACTGCGAATGGCAGCAGTGTGATAATAACCGCCTGAAACCTGAACCCAGTTGGTGGCAGTGCCAACCTTTACCGGGTAATTTTTATTTGTAGTAGTGCCATCACCCAACTGGCCCTGGCCGTTATACCCCCATGCCCATAGTGTACCATCACTGCGTATGGCGGCTGTGTGCTGGTAACCGCTGGTAACTTTTGATGCCGGAAAACTAAGGTTGCTTATTACGGTTGGTGTTAAATCAACACAGGTAAACACCGTTTTGTTTGTATATGTTTCATCGCCTATCTGCCCGTTGCCGTTATCACCGGTGGAGCAAACAACATCTGCATCGGCACCTATGTAACTGCTGGTGCGGTAAAATGTGCCGATGTAAGTGGCCCCTACTGCCCCTGCGCATACCACAGGCGTTAAACGGGTGGTAGTAGTGGCATCACCTAACTGGCCAATGCCATTGTAGCCACAGGCACGTAAGGTGCCGTCTGCCATGCGTATTAAGGTATGACTATCACCTGCTTCCACCTCTACAGCAGTAGATATACCGCTCATGGTTACAGGAACGGAACTATTAGTAACAGTTCCGTTACCCAATTGGCCGGAGCCATTATAACCCCACGCCCACACCGTGCCGTTACTTAATACCACTGCGCTGTGGTTAAAACCTCCGGCTAAATCAACTACCGTGTTTGCTCCTATACCACTTACCGGTACCGGATAAGCTTTGTCGGCTGTTGTGTTATCGCCCAACTGGCCATAGCCGTTATAGCCCCAGGCCCATAAAGTGCCATCGCCTTTTACGCCTATAGTGTGGTAGCCCCCGGCCGCTACGTTCTTCCATTCCGTGGTAGATACTACAACTGTTGGCGTAACACGGGTGGCAACACTGCCATCTCCTATTTGACCATAACCGTTATAACCCCATACATACAACGTACCATCGCTGTTTAAAGCTGCCGTGTGATATATACCGCACTCCACTTTTACCCAGTTGGTGGCGCTGCCTATTTGTACCGGTGTGCTGCGGTTGGTGGTAGTGCCATCGCCTATTTGTCCATAGCCGTTGTAGCCCCATCCCCAAAGGGTGCCATCACTTTTTATGGCCATGGTATGGTAATAACCTGCTGATACCTGTACCCAGTTGGTAGCAACGCCTACTTTTACCGGATAGTTTTTGTTGGTGGTGGTTCCATCTCCCAATTGACCATAACCATTATAACCCCAGGCCCATAACGTACCATCGGCACGTATAGCGGCGGTATGCTGATAGCCACCAGTAACTTTTGATGGCGGGAAGCTAAGGTTGCTTACCGTTACAGGGGTAAGGTCTATACACGTAAATGTTGTTTTATCTGTATATGTTTCATTGCCTATCTGGCCGTTACCATTATCGCCGGTCATACATACCAGGTCAGGGTCTGCACTGCCTATATAACCGCTGGTACGGTAAAAAGTGCCAATGTATAAAGCACCACTTACACCTACACAAGTTACAGGAGTGTTTCTTGTGGTGGTGGTACCATCGCCTAACGCTCCATTGCCGTTGTAACCACAGGCACGCACGGTGCCGTTACTTAATCGGATGAGGGTATGGTTTTCTGAAGCCTCTACTTCTACTGCTGTTGATATACCTGCCGCCGATACTGCCGTAGCACTATTGGTAAAGGTGCCGTTACCCAATTGGCCGTTGCCATTATATCCCCAGGTTAACACACTACCAGTGCTTACTACCACTGCTGAGTGGTTAAAGCCGGCACTTACATCAACTACTGTATTGGCAACTATACCGCTAACAGGTGCGGGTACAGTTTTATCGGTTACAGTGCCATCCCCTAACTGGCCATAGCCGTTGTAACCCCAACTCCACAAAGTGCCATCGCCTTTTACGCCTATAGTATGGTTACCACCCGCGCTTACATTCAGCCAACCGCTAAAGGAACTTATCTGTACAGGTATAACACTATTTGTTGTTGTGCCATTGCCAAACTGCCCGTAAAAGTTATAGCCCCAGGCCCATAAGCTACCGTCACTCCTAAGGGCTACGGTATGATAAATGCCGCAGTCCACCTTCACCCAGTTGGTGCCGGGTAACTGCACCGGCGCTGTACGATTGATGGTGGTGCCATCGCCTAATTGACCATAGCCATTGTAGCCCCAGGTCCATAACGTACCATCACTGCGAATGGCAGCAGTGTGATAATAACCGCCTGAAACCTGAACCCAGTTGGTGGCAGTGCCAACCTTTACCGGGTAATTTTTATTTGTAGTAGTGCCATCACCCAACTGGCCCTGGCCGTTATACCCCCATGCCCATAGTGTACCATCACTGCGTATGGCGGCTGTGTGCTGGTAACCGCTGGTAACTTTTGATGCCGGAAAACTAAGGTTGCTTATTACGGTTGGTGTTAAATCAACACAGGTAAACACCGTTTTGTTTGTATATGTTTCATCGCCTATCTGCCCGTTGCCGTTATCACCGGTGGAGCAATAGGTGTCATAATCTGTACTTTTTATTATTATGCTATTACGGTAAAAGGAGCTGAGATAAACCACATTCGTTTGGCCGGTATTTACCGGGGCAAGTTGGTTGGTTGTATTACCAATGCCTAATTGCCCTATACCATTGTAACCCCACGCCCATAGTGCACCGGTGTTTTTTAAACCGAGTGTATGATTCTCGGAACAAACCACCTGGCTCCAGTCTGTAAGCGCTCCAATCTGCGTTGGGCTCACACGGCTTGTTACAGTACCATCACCTAACTGCCCATTACCGTTATAGCCCCACATATAAAGGTTTCCACCAGTGGTTACCGCCCCGGCATGATTAAAACCCGCACTAACATTAGCCCAGTTAGTAGCAACACCTGCCTGTGTAGGCGTTATGGCATTAGTAGTAGTGCCGTTACCCAATTGACCATAACCGTTGTATCCCCACGCCCACAAAGTTCCATTTGCTTTTACCGCCACTGAAAAGTTGCTGCCGGCTTCAAAATTCACAGTCCAGTTTACCGCTGATGCTATTTGAACAGGCGAGTTTCTGTTTGTAACGGTGCCATCGCCCAACTGCCCATAGCCATTATAGCCCCAGGCCCACATTGTTCCGTCACTTTTTACGGCTATCGTAAAAAGATCCCCACAATCAACTTTTACCCAGTTATTAGCTGAACCAACCTGAACCGGTGATAACCGATTGGTTAAAGTTCCATCTCCTAACTGGCCATAGCCATTGTAGCCCCAGGTCCAAAGCGTACCGTCACTTTTAATTGCAGCCGTGTGATAGTATCCACTGGATACACTACTCCAGGTACCGAAAATCTGAACCGGAAAATTTTTATTAACGGTATTTCCAATACCTAATTGGCCCATACCGTTGTAGCCCATGGTCCATAAAGTACCATCGTTCCTGATAACAGCATTATGCTGGTAACCTGAACCAACTCGGGATTGGCCAAAAAGAGTTGAAGAAAAAGTTAATAGAAGAACTAATACCGTAATTACACGGCAACGGGTTGGGTAGATTGCTGACATATCTGGGTTTTGAATGCTTCAAAAACAGTTTCGTTTGCCGCCGTCCATTTCAAATTTCCATAGGGGGATGAAAACTCCTTCTCTATTAATAGCAAACGCTCCTTTTCGAATTTGGACAATAATAATATTAAAATCATTAAATGTCAATATCAACATTTCAATGTGTTTTCATATACAGCCTGCTTAATTAGCTAAAGCAAAAAACCCTACCGGCTAGGCAAGGCTAAATGCACTATCAATTAAATGCTGCTAACACTATAAATCCTTTCGGCTAAACACCCGCAGGCAAACAACTATTGGCACAATCATCCAGATTAGCAACAGAAAGCATGAATACAAGAGGCCGTAGAGCGTACCAAAAAACTGCTTGTAAACCGCGCCGGTAAAACCCATAAGGGCAGCTATATCCATCTTCATAAGCACCAGTATACGGCTAAGGTCAATTGGGTTAAGAGATGCTAATGCTATTACCGCCTTATCAAGCGGATAATCATTAAACGAGAATAAAATGATAAGAACAATAGCATCGTATAAAATGGCGAAGTAAAACCATAGCAATAACGAAAGGCCTATGCCCCGCGCTTTATCGCGCGTAGCTACCGATGCAAAAAATGCCAGCGATGCAAAAGTGAGCGTTAATGCCGTGCCGGAAAAAATAAGCATTGCACCTGTACTATCCGGCGCATATACCGCAACAGGTATACCAATACCAATCAAAAAAACCACCATCAGCGAAAGCGCAACACCGGAGAACTCACCAAGTAGCAAAGACCGCCGGCTTAAGGGCTGTGCTACCAAAAGCTCAATAAACTCATAGGAGTTGTAAAAGTACGTGGTAGCAAATACAATACTGATTAGCGGAACAATAATAAGCACCACACTCATAAGGCTAACCACACTCTTGGCAATATCATTACCTAATGCGAACAAGCTAAAAGATATAGCCAGCAAAAACAGCATATAGGCAATAAGCACCTTACTGCGCAGTATATCGTAGATAACATATTTGCATATTTTAAACATGGTTGGTAGTTGTGGCGGATTGATCAATAGTTGTTTTAATAATTTTGGCTACAGCTTTGCCCAGGCGCTCCTCTCCCGTTTCTTGCTTTAGCTGAGTAATGGTCTTAAAGAAACTGATACGACCTTCAAACAAGTACATAAGTCTATCAGCCAATTCCTCCACCTCGCTCATAATATGAGAAGTTATAAGCACCAACTTACCTTCAGCCCGGGCCCTCAAAATCTTTGCTTTCAATATCTCAGCAGCAAGCGGATCCAAACCTGCAGTAGGCTCGTCCAGTATTAAAACCGCGGGATTAAAAAGGAAGGCAAGTGCTGCGCTTACTTTTTGGGTAGTACCCCCAGATAAAGTACGCATCGGTTTATTATACATACCCTCTAACCCAAACTACTTTATCAGGTCTTCATCAAGGTTATGCGCTTGTTTGCGCAAATCCTTCATCATGGAAAACAACTGGCCCATTTTCATATTCTCAGGGTAACGGCCAATTTGCGGCATATAGCCTATATGATTTCTATAGGAAAAATCGTTGGCAATAGATTTAGCGTTGACAGAAATATTCCCATTGTCTGCCACTACCATACCCAGGATGCACTTTATTAGAGTGGTTTTGCCGGAGCCGTTAGGGCCGATTATGCTTATTACCTGCCCTTTTTCGAACTGGGCATTAACCCCCTTAAGCACCTGCAGTTTGCCAAAGCGCTTTTCCAGATTCTTAATTTCAATCATCGCTTAATCATTTTAACTACAGGTAAATTATCTACAAACGTATCAGGCACTATGCCCGGCATATTTTTCTCGGCACGGTTTAAAAGGTCCACTGTAAAGCTGTGCATTAGCATAACCGCAAAAGGCATTTGCTCTACCATTACCGAATACAGGCTTACAGGGTTAAAAGGTATATCACCCACACCATCACGGTTAAGGTCGTAGCCTTCGTATTTATCCCAATAGTTATAAGCAAAAATGTTCTCTTGTAATTGGCCGTTGGTGGCAGCATCAAATGTGTTGCCACTGAAGTTATTCCGCCTGAAAGTATCTTCAATACAATTAGCCATCACTTTAAGTCCGTAACCGTTTTGCAGAAAGTCATTATTCTCCATCCGCATATGGTTACTACCTTCCATAGTAATGCCCACCGTATTATTTTTAAAGGTATTGCCGCTTATAACCCCGCCGCTCATATCCTTTAGTAACAGGCCATAACTGGCATCGCCCCAGTTATTCTCAAATCGATTGTTATACATATGCATGCCCTTACTGTACATAACAGCCACGCCGGTACCATTCAGGCCAAACACATTACCCTGGTAGGTATCATTATCCGAAAACATAAAGTGCAGGCCATACCTAAAGTTCTTCTCCGCTTTGTTGTTTACTACCAGGCTGTTTTTAGCAAACTCCAGATAAATGCCATCGCGGTGCCCTTCCATATAATTACCTTCAATTAAGGCGCTATCGCATTTCCACAAGTGTATTCCGTTTCCGGTATCACTTTTTCCATAGTTAGCCCCCTTACTGTGTACATTACGCACTGTTATACAACGGCTATCGCTTAAATAAATACCGAAAAAAGTATTCGTTAACTCGCAGTTCTCTATAGTTACATCACTGCATTTAAACACACGAACACCGGCGTAATCTTTCATACTACCACGTTTGCTGTTGCATATGGCAAGTCCGTGAAGCTTTACACCACCGGCAGTTATAACCAGCACCTCATCCTTCTCCTGGCCATCCAATACCGGCTTATTATTTCCGATAATGGTTAACGGCTTATTTACCTGTACGTTTATACAAGGGTAAGTGCCTTGGGCAATTGTTATCGTATCTCCATCGCCGGCAAGCGCTATAGCTTTAGTAAGGGAAGAAACAGGACATTGCGGACATACTTCCACCGTACGGCAGAAGGTGACTGCCGGCAAAAATTGCCATAATAAAAGAAGTAATATGTAACTGCGCATTGTTAGAAGTTGATTTGCATTGCCTTATCCCACAATATCAAATCTCCGCCGAGTTCCGTTTGAAATTTTTCTGCTTCGCTGCTGGTTTTAAAAGCTGCCAGGTTACCACCCATAGGGCTGTTAACATTGCCGCCATGTAAATAGAAGGCCCCATCTGCCTCAAT
>CAZUHU010000005.1:30221-33379 GCA_964620645.1 uncultured Chitinophaga sp. | reverse complement strand
CCATAGGGCTGTTAACATTGCCGCCATGTAAATAGAAGGCCCCATCTGCCTCAATTAACTCACCGGGGTTAGCATAGTTAACTACAAGCTTTTTCGAAGATGCCAATGCCTCCTCCGTTTTAAGAAAGGTGAGCATACATTCGCCACTATCAAACTTTACGATTTTACCCTTACTGCTAACTAGTTCAGCCCCGAATTTCTGATCCATGATAGTCATCTTGCAACTGCTGCAGATGTCCCTACCGTAGGTAATGGGCTCCGGCTTATTGCTACAGGCCGCAAGTAAAACAACGGATATAAAAACAGCACTTATCTTTTTCATTTTTTTCTTATTTGTTCATATGAGGTTAAAGCCACCATTACTACTGCCGGGCCTATGATCAACCATCCGCCAACATCAGGAAAGGAACCCGCTAAAAAATTCAGGAGTTGCTTCCAGCCAAACAGGGGGGGCTGATAAGCCATACCGGGTATTTTAATTGCGGCGTGGGGATCAAGGTTATGGCCGTATTCATACTCCCATTTCCAAAAATCGTATATGCCCCAAATGCCACATAAAATCAGGTAGCCGCTAAGTATCCATAACATAAATCTTCGGCCCACCACAGCAGCGGCTATTGCTAAAACTACCATGGCCCATATCAGCCATTTCATGATCTTAAACTCCGGAAAGTTATCCTCCTTAATCTGCGCCATACCTATGTAATGGTTAAGGCCGTTTATCTTGTCAATATCCCCTCCTATGTGGTCGCACCATATCTCCATCTTTAAACCTTCCGGATACTGGGGGGCTTCTAACTGAATTTGCCAAACGGCTACATACATTGAGGGTATTATGGCCAGGGCACAGAGAAACACTATTACCCTGGTAAAAAGTTTAATCCTGGAATTCATCACATCAGATTTTAAATCAACAAACACAGAGTGCAAAGGGCGGCGGGCGTTACATAAAAAGCGGGGGAGGTCACCCACCTCCCCCATCAACTTAACCAACCAGAAAATTATTCGCCCGTATTAAACTTAAGCGGTGAAGCTGTTGCACCAACGCGCACGTAACCCTGCATCTCCTGGTGTAAGGCGGAACAAAAGTCCGTGCAATACATAGGAAATACACCGGCGCGGTCCGGTACCCATTTCAATGTTTGTGTTTCGCCCGGCATAATCAGCAACTCGGCATTATTGGCGCCTTTTACTGCAAAACCGTGGGGCACATCCCAATCCTGTTCAAGGTTGGTAATGTGGAAGTAAACGTTGTCGCCAACTTTAACTCCTTCTATATTATCAGGCGTAAAGTGCGAACGGATGGCCGTAGCATACACATGCACATCATTACCTTCGCGAACCACTTTGGCTTCCTTTTCGTTTTTGGTAACATACTTGCTCTTGTTGTTATCAAGCTTATAGAACTTCACCTCGTTTTTGGTAATAATATCAGCAGGGCACGCCTGTGCATAGTGCGGCTCTCCTATGGTTGGGAAATCCAACAACAACTGCATTTTATCTCCGCTTATATCATATACCTGGCAGCTTTGCGCTAACTCAGGGCCGGTTTCCAGGTAACGGTCTTTAGTAATTTTATTCAGCGCAATTACATACTTGCCGTAAGGCTTAATACAATCCCCCATTGGCACGCATAGGTGGCCTATGGAATAATAGGTAGGCACACGGTCAAGAATCTTTTTGGTTTTAACCTCCCACTTTACAATCTCGCTGCTAACAAAAAACGAAGTATAGGCATTGCCTTTATCATCAAACTCAGTATGTAAGGGGCCTAAGCCGGGTTTTTCTACCTCGCCATCCAGGGCCGCTTCGTATTTAATTACAGGCACGCCATCAAAATCACCTTCAAAAGCTTTCGCTTCTATGGCTTTCTGAATTTTGCTGAACGAGTAAACCGGAATTACGGCAGCCAGTTTTCCTGAAGCGCAAATGTATTCGCCTGTTGGGTCAACATCACAACCATGCGGGCTCTTAGGGCATGGTATATAGTAGCAAACACCCGGCAGGTCCTTCACATCCATTACAGTTACTTCTTTTTCAATAACCGAGGTTGCAGTATGGGTATTTTCATCATAAACATTGTGTGCGTAGTTAGCAGGCCATTTTTGACCTTTGCCTTGGGCAAGGTATTCCTCTGCCTTCTTCCAGTTCACTGCTAAAATAAAGTCCTTATCGCGTTGGCTGGCATTAACCTCCAAAAGGGTATGGGCTTTTTCAGTATTGTAACAGCTAAAGAAACACCAACCGTGCGACACCGCTTTGCCGGCGCGCGAAAGGTCATAATCTACACCGGGTACCAGCAACTGGAAGTTAATATTCATGTTACCGGTTTTGGGATCTACCTTTACAAAAGATATGGTGCCTTTAAACTTGTCTTTATATTCTGCTATGGAAGCATCGCCATCTTTATCATATGGTACAGAAAAGCGCGAAGCGCCAACTACATACTCTGTATTTTGAGTAAGGAAAGGCGAGGCGTGGTTACCGCCGCAATTCGGTAATTCAATAATTTCTTCAGTGCGGAAAGTGGATAAACTTGTGCGGGCTATACGCGGGGTATTGTTCGCATTAATAAATATCCAACGGCCATCGGCATTGCCATCTGTTTTAGATAACTGCGGGTGGTGGCTATCATCCCACGGCACATAACCGTGCGATGTGTTAAGCATAGGCTTGGTCTCTTCACTGTAACCGTAGCCGCTTTCTGCCTTTTGCGAAAACACAGGGATTTCGCGCAACAAACGTCCGGATGGTAAGCCGTAAACACCAATCTGCCCACTAAAACCGCCGGATGTAAACAAATACAGTTCATCCTTTTTGCCGGGCGCTACATAAACCTTTTCGGCTGCATTGCCGGCAATTGCGCTATCCACCTTTTTAGGCTTGCAGCTGCTGAAACCAAAGGCCACGGCCAAACCGGCAACTGCTAAAAGCGCTGTTTTTAAAGAAATAGTTTTCATAAAATAAGTATTGAAGTTTATTTGAATGGGTTAATATTATTTTTTAGCCTGTTCTGCTCCGTCGGCATCATTCTGGCGGAAGTATTCAAGAATCTCTTTTGCCTGTTCATCACTCACATCCTGAAAAGTCATTTGGGTAAGATGCTCCTCTAAAAGCTTCTTGGCAGCAGGATCTTTTTGAGTCATCTCCTGTGGGTT
>CAZUHU010000005.1:0-30211 GCA_964620645.1 uncultured Chitinophaga sp. | reverse complement strand
ATGTTCAGTATCCAGGCGGGTTGACGGCGTTTGGTTACACCTGCAAGGCCGGGTCCTACCTTTTTTACATCGGTTGAATTGTGGCAAGCTGAACATTTGGCCTCGAAAACGCTTTTGCCGTTTTCAGCAAGCTTTTGGTCAATTGCAGCAAGGGTAACATTCTTGAATTTGCCTATTCCCTGGCCGTCATCAGCCTTAGGTTCCTCTATCATGCTCTTGGGGGCTTCACCCGTTTGGCCTTCCTGTTCTTTGGAGCCTCCGCAGCTACTTAATGAGAATAAAAGCATGCTTGCAGCGGCTGCGAAGAATACGGCAAACAATGCGCGGTTTAATAACTTTTCCATTTCCTTGGTTTTAATTGGTGATTGATTAGTTGAGGTTAGATTTTTCTGTTCATTAATACGAGGCAAATGTAGGGGGCGGGTATGCCGGGGTTTATGAGGATGGTCAAACCGTCATATGATTAAAGTCAATAAAAAGACCTTTTAATCCTTTATTAACGGAGGACATAAAAAAACTCCGGTGGATATTAGCCGGAGTAAGTGTCACTTTCGTTAAACAATTATGTATTGCTTATATAACTGCGCCCGTCTGCCAATGACTTTGACATCTCCTGCACGGTCTTCTGCATAAGCAAATTTTTCAACCTTGCTGAATAGCTTTTAAATTCCTTATGAATAGGGCAAGGGTGGTCCTCCGAACATTCTTTTAATCCTAAGCCGCACCTTTCAAAAGCGCCCATACCGTCAATAGCCTCCACCACCTTCATCATCGGTATTGGCTTAGCCTTAGGGTCAATATAAAAGCCGCCACCAGGCCCTTTGGCTGAATTTACTATGCCTTTGCGGGCCAGCTCCTGCAAAATTTTAGCGGTGAAGGGCTCGGGCGACTCAATTTCCTCGGCAATTTCTTTAATGCCTAAACGGCTGCCATCGCGTGTGTTCAGACATATGTGTAACACAGCTTTGATAGCGTATTCGCAACTTTTGGAAAACATCATAAGGCGGGGTTGGGTGTTAAGTTCAATTGCTTGTCTAAAGCAATTGCTTTGGGGAAAAGAATATTGTTCTCCAGGTGTACATGCTTATGCAGGTTCTCTTCAAACTCCTGTAGCTTGGCATATAACACTCTATAGGTATTGCAGGCATGTTGGGGTGGGGTATAGTTGTTGCTTAAAAGCGCAATGCGCTTTAAAAGTGCCCCGGCATTGTCATGCTCATGAACCATTACACTAACAGGGTTTTGTACCGTGCCAAAAGGCGCAGATCCCGTAAGTCCGGTATTTTCACTCAACGCACGCTGCATTTTTTTAATAAAAGGGAAAAGCATCAATTCCTCCTTCTTCATATGAACACTTAACTCTTCACTTAGTTCCCGCCAAATATTAACAATTTCAATTACCTCCGGATTGTGTTGCCCATGCGCTTTTTCCACCTTCTGTGCATACTGGTTAATCATGAGTAAATTTTCATTAACATAGCTGTGGTGGGTAAACTCTATGTAAGCCGCCAATTTATCCAGCGGCCAGTTATTAAAGTCCTCCTCTCCTTTTATGCTGCTTTGGCCAACCCTGCTAAGTGCATCTATAAGTTCAGGCATGGAAATGTTCTTTTCATCGCAAACGCGCTCTATAGTTTTGCCACCGCCGCAACAAAAGTCAATGCCATATTTTTTGAAAACATCCGCTGTGCGATAATCTTCAGCAACCATTTCGCCCACCTTATTTAGGGCCATCTCTTTTGTGTCTGTCATTTTCAATAATTTAAGACACAAAAGTCC
Source organism: uncultured Chitinophaga sp. (assembly GCA_964620645.1). Taxonomy (GTDB): domain Bacteria; phylum Bacteroidota; class Bacteroidia; order Chitinophagales; family LD1; genus Bog-950. Next base: position 28,432 of record CAZUHU010000005.1, on the reverse strand, counting down.
TTTATTAAAAAGGCGCAATGGGTGACAGGCGTCACTCCTACAGGTAACTTTTATCAGTTAAGCCCTAATTCTGATAACTAAAGGCAGTATCTACTCCTGCCCATACATTCTTTATCCTTAATAAAGCTGCCTTTCCTTTTTCCAACTCGCCGGTGCTCAAAAGAGGCACTTCAGCCTTAATACTATCCAGCCGCAGATATAAATCCTTTTTACAATCGCCACTAAGGGCACAGTAAGCATCAATACGACTAATGTGATTCTCCAGTAAAAGCCCGAATTCCTGGTAAGCCCCGCTGTTCTCATACTTCTTCTTATTCAACAGCAAAAAGTTATCAATAGTCATACTCATACCACGCAGTTCTTCAGCAGTGGCACGGTCAACCTGCCATTTGCCATTTACCTTACCCTGCACAAATACTTCCTCAGTATCATTAACAACGTTTGGTGCTGTGGGGCCACCATGTTCGCAGCCGGCTAAAAGCAGAGCGACTAAAAGTATCATTACACGCAGCTTCATAAAAACGCTTTAATCATTCAAAAGATAAAAAGATGCAATTATCCTTTATTGTCGACATTTTGCATATGACGAACATCTTTTTTCGGATGAGATTGGTCATACTACTGCCCTTGCCCACTCAATAAGTTTGACCCATCAAAATAATCTATATTATATCATCTAAAAACAGTTGTATGAAAAAAATTACTGCAATAACACTTACAATGGGTAGTCTCATTTTCCTGGCATCCTGTAATAACAGTTCCGAAACAACTAACTCCTCTCCTGCTGCTGCCGATGCTCCTGCCGCCGGACAAAGCGCCGTACAGGATGATCAATCGCAAAAGGATGTAGTTAAAGTAGCCGTTGGTTCAAAAGACCACACCACCCTTGTTACGGCACTTAAAGCAGCAGAATACGTAGATGTGCTTTCTAACGCAGGCCCGTTTACTGTTTTTGCACCTACTAATGATGCCTTTAGTAAGTTACCTGCCGGCACTGTGGAGGGTTTACTTAAGCCCGAAAAGAAGAACGACCTCCGCAACATTCTTGAATACCACGTTACCACCAGTTCATTAAAAGAGGAATACTTTAAAGACGGAATGACGATAGGCATGGTGAATGGCGAAAAACTTACCGTTTCAGTAAAGGATGGCAAGATAAAGGTGAACGAGGCCAATGTACTAGCCGTTGTGCCTGCTTCAAATGGTATGGTTTACATCATAGATGGCGTACTTCTCCCTCCTGCCAAGCAATAAAAACAGTGGATAAAGCGCCTTATGTTTGCCTGTGTTGCATGGCGTAAGGCGCCTTGGCAATTCCTAACAACCGTTAAAATTTTTAAGTAAAAAACGGTAATCCCGAACTTCATGAAGTTTCTTTTGTTTAAGTATTTATATAAAACATTAAACAAAAGCACATGATAAACTTAACACACAAAACAAAAATGCTGTGGCTAACCTTTGTAGCCAGCATTATCACGGGCTTTGCCCAGGCAAACTCCTACGTACAGCTTATTCATAACTGCGCTGACCCTGCGGCCAATACCGTTTCAGTTTACGCTGATTTTGGTTCAGGCCAAACCCTGATTTCTTCCGCATTCGCATTTCGCACGGCTTCGGCCTTTTTAACTGTTCCATCGGGCGTAGCTATTACAGCTTATATAAAAGCTCCCGGTGCATCTGCTTCTGACCCTGCTATTTATTCCCAAACATTACCAGCGCTTGCAGCCGACTCCAGCTATGTAGTTATTGCAAGCGGTGTTGTTGGTAGCGGTTTTGCAACTAACCCAAACAGTATAAGCACAGCGTTTGAATTAAAACTTCTTGCGCCTGCCCGCCGCTCATCTTTCAACACCGGCAAAGTAGAATTTGCTGTGTTTCATGGTGCCACTGACGCACCCGCTGTAGATGTAAATTTAACCAGTGGAAGCACACTTGTACCTAATGCGCAGTATGGAGCAGGTAGCGGTTACCTAAGTGTGGACCCTACATGGTATCCTATTGATATTGCAGCCGCCGGAACCAGCACAGTTGTTGCCAGCTACGTTGCTGACCTAAGCAGCCTTAGTGGTGGTGCAGCCGTGGTTTTTGCTTCCGGCTTTTTAACCCCTTCTTCTAATAACAATGGTCCGGCTTTTGGGTTGTTTGCTGCACTTGCCGATGGTACCGTGATTGAGTTACCACAGCAGGAATTTGCAAAAGTACAGGTATTGCATAACTGTGCCGACCCTGCAGCAGCCTCTGTGGATGTATATATAGATGGTAGCCTTGCCCTGGATAACTTTGCTTTCAGAACAGGAACACCGTTTATTAATCTGTTGGCCGGTGTAAACCATACTATTGCAGTAGCCCCTCCAACATCAACATCAGTAAGCCAGGCCTTGGTTTCATTCCCAAATGTTAATCTTGCGGCCAATCAAAACTACATTGTTGCGGCTTCAGGTGTTGTAGGTAGCGGTTTTGCAGTTAACCCCGATGCTGTTAGCACAGCTTTTACATTAAAGGTTATTCCTAATGCGCAACTTAGCGCTACCAACTCTTCTAAGGTAGATTTTGCTGTATTACACGGCGTAACAGATGCACCAGCCGTAGATGTTAAAGTAAGCAACGGTGGGCCTACATTGGTTTCAAATGCCAAATATCAGGATGCTACAGGTTACTTATCAGTTGACCCTACCTGGTATCCTATCGATATCACTCCGGCAGGTTCATCTCTTGTAGTTGCCAGCTATGTGGCAGACCTTAGTTCTTTAACAGGAGGTTCAGCCCTTGTATTTGCAAGTGGTTTCCTTACCCCTGCACTGAATAATAACGGCCCTGCGTTCGGCCTGTATGCACTTTTGGCTAATGGTACCGTGCTACAACTGCCGGTTCAAACTTTTGCTCACGTGCAGGTTTTACATAACTGTGCCGACCCTATTGCAGATTCAGTAGATGTATACATTAACGGCGTAAAGGCGCTTGATAATTTTGCATTCCGCACGGCAACTCCGTTTATCGACTTGCTTGCCGGCGTTGAGCACAACGTAGGCATTGCTCCTAAAACTTCCACCAGTGCTTCCGATGCCATATGGTCAGATACCTATACCCTGAACGCTGACGAGAATTATATACTAACCGCTTCAGGTGTAGTAGGTACAGGCTTTGCTGCAAACCCCGATGGCAAAAGCACTGCTTTCAATGTTTTAGTTAAGCCTTTGGCGCAGCAAGCGGCTGCTATGATGACCAACGTTGATTTCTTTGCTATCCACGGTGCTACTGATGCACCAACAGTAGATATTTCAGCAGTAGGTTTCGGCACTATTATCAATAATGCGGCTTATGGCGATCAAACTGCTTACCTTCAGGTACCGGGTGGCGCTTACCAATTATCAGTTAAGGATTCTTCAGGCAACACAACAATAGTTACCTATACGGCAGATGTAACAGCACTTGCCGGTAAAAGCGCCGTGGTTTTAGCTTCAGGCTTTTTAAATCCGGCTGCTAACAACAATGGTGCTGCATTCGGCCTCTTCGTAGCACTGCCAGAGGGCGGCCAGTTTATTGAGTTACCTGTGGTATCGTCTATTAATGATGCACAACAACAACTTAGCAGCATTACTGCCTTCCCTAATCCTACCAATGGCATATTAAACATCAGCTTTAACCAGGATGTTGAAGCGGATTACAAAGTGCAGCTTTTTGATGTGCGCGGTGCAATGGTTAAGGAATTAAACCTTGGCCGTGTTGCAGCCGGAAAACAACAAATGGCATTAGATGTAAATGACTTAAACAACGGTTTATACACTGCCAACGTTACCAGCAATGGCGGCAATCAAACTCTGAGATTTAGTGTGGTGAGGTAATGGTTCCCTCTTGGGTTTTCAGGTAAGGGCTGCATTTAGGTGCAGCCCTTTTTAATTTACAAAATGAGTTACTTCAGATAAACGGAAGGCTCCTACATCCTGAATTTGCCAGAAACAAGCAACTGCTCAACCTCCCTTCTCAACCAATCAGTTAATATGGAATTAGGAGACTGATCACTCTTACCCGGCATGTTCTCTTTTAATTGCTGGCTAAGCGCCACCAACTCCTCTCCTATCTTATCCGGTGCGCTATGTTGCAATACGTGGTAAAACCGCCTGAATACCGCAACTATGGGCTTACTTATTTCTGTTTGTTTGGTAAAATCGCGGTTCATTTCATAGTTAATTGCCTGGTCCACATTTATACATTCTCTTGAGGCCAGGCCTACCTCTCCACGCAGGTAATACACCGCACTTAAAATAAGCCGCATAAAGAAATAAAACTCCGAACCCTCCTTCTTTGCTTCCAGGTTAACATAGCTTTCAGCCTTATCAGCTTCGCGGGCGTATAAGTGTAGTACGGCAACCAAAAACGGCCCCCTGCTGGATATTACTTTGCCGTGTAGAAGTAAATTGCTGTGCTTGCGGCCCACTTCAATGGCTGCCTCCAGGTTTTCATTGCGCATCAAGGCCAGCACGTAATTAAGTATGGCCGGCTCCTGTACAGCAAAAGGCAATTCATTAAAGTGTTCGTAAACTTTTGCAAAGTAAGGTATGGCTTCAGCAAAATCAGAGTTGATGTAGTACTCCTGCGCAATGTTCAACCAAAAGCGGCACAAGGCCTCCAACGGATTTCGTTCATACTTTCTTATTATCTCCTCATCGGTGAGTATGCTTTTAACCAACTCAATTTTTTCATACCCTTTCGCAAAATTTATTTTTGCGCGCTTACTTAAATACCTGGCGTAAAGGTCGTTTTCTTCCAGCCTCTCAAGCTCAGCCGTTTGTAATGGTAAATAAGGATGCTCTACATTTTTATAAGCGGAGATTATCCGCTCGGAAAGTTTGAGTCGAATTTCCTCCAACCGTATATCGCGCAAAAATTTCTTTTGCAGCAGCTCAATTCTTTGCGAAGACAATAGAGTTAGGCGTTCTGCATTACCTAATGTTTGCGGTTTGGAAACCAGGTGGTACTGCAAGTTTAAATCACTAAGCTGAACAAGAACGTCAACATCGTCAGCTTCTACGGCCTTTTTCCACGCAGCAGCAAATTCCTCTTCAAACAACTCATCAGCCCTTTGCCTTAGTAAATAGGCCAGTAAATCCGGGGCGTTAAACTCACGGGCCTCATGCTGTTGGGTAAGTACCACTTCCTGCATGCGCTCATACAAAAGCCGGTACTCATTCCGTAGCAGGTAATCCTCCTGCTTGTTGTATTTTTTGCCAAACACTTTCCTGAAAACTTCTGCATTCTCAGGCTCCCCATCACCAAGGTTGGCCTTTAAGGCCTCAAACAGTTTTTTAACACCGGCTCTTTTAGCCGTTTTAAGCGATAATTCCACAGCCTCCAGGTCCTTTTCGGGTAAAACCTGTAAAAGGCTGAAAGCCTTACTGTACTTCATTCTCACTATCTTTCTTCACGGTAATAAAGCTATCAATTTATCACAAACAAGGGAATTTCAATTTGCTCCGGAATTAAAAACAAAGGACTTTTGGCTTACAAAAACAGAAGAAAATGAAAAATGGAATTGCCAGAAACCTATTTACCGTATTATGTATCGTTTGCCTTATAATGACCGTGTTTTTATCGGCCTGCCACAGAGACGATCCGGATACTATTACCCCTGAACCAATTAGTTGTAACGACATAAACGCGGACGTTGTTTGGGCTGACCGCGGGGATGGAATTGATTACACAGTTGATTGTGAGATAACCACTTATGCAAAAATAACTATAGAGCCCGGAGTTGTTATCCAGTTTGAAAACAATGCCGGTATAAGAGTTGCTTCAGGCGGCTCGTTAAAGGCCATAGGTACTTCAACCAACCCTATTGTACTAAAGGGAAATGTTGATGCCGCAGGAGTTTGGAAAGGCTTGTATTTCCAAAGCAACAATGTTGAAAATGAACTTAACTACTGCACTATTTCAAACGGCGGCAGCGCCAGTTTTGATGGCAATGCCACCCGTAAAGCTAACATTCGTGTAGCTAATAACGCTCAGCTAAAAATCCGCAACACTACCGTGTCAAAAAGCGGTTACGATGGCCTTTATGTTGATGGTTTTGATTCTGACGCCATCAACCCGGTTACTGTGTTTAACAACAACATATTCAGCAACAACCAAAACTACCCTATAAGCACTATTGGCGCTATGGTTACGGTAATGGATGGTACCACATCTCAGTTTACCGGTAATACTAAAAACAAAATTCTGGTGCGCGGTGGCCGCTTATATGGCAGTCATACCTGGGTAAAAGCTTCGGTTAACTATCTCATTCAGGATATTCTTTCAGTTGGTTATTACACTGATAACGGCAACCTGACTGTTAACCCCGGCGTTACCATTGAGTTTGCAGGCGATGCCGGTTTTTGTACCGGCGACTACTCTACCGCTTCATGGTTAAAGCTTACCGGTTCAGCGGCTGAGCATGTAGTTTTAAAAGGCGAAACTACCGCCCCGGGCGCATGGAAAGGTGTAGCGTTCCAAAGCACCAGCCCTAACAACGAAATCAGCTACGCTGATATCAGCGATGGCGGTTCTTCATCTTATACAGGCGCCACACAAAAACGTGCAAACATTCACGCCGGTGCCTGGTCTGATGGTAGCTTCACTATCAGCAACTCAACTATCAGCAACAGCGCTGCATGGGGTATATGGGTTACACTGGGCTCGCCCGATATCACCATCCCTGCATCAGTTACTTACAGCAGCAACGCCAGTGGCAATTATTACAAAGAGTAAAACACTATAACCCAAAACCTCTCCGCTTCATCGGCGGAGGGGTTTACACTTTTTGGATGAGGTAAAATCCGTGATGATGAAAATAAGAGCGCTTATCGTTTGCCTTTTTCTTACTTACCTGCAGTTAAGCCTGCAGGCGCAAACCGTGCAGTTAACCATTATACCCGGCAGCGAGTATACCATGGCCCGCCGCGACGAATGGAAAGTGATGGCTAACAACACAACCAACCAAAGCCTGAATGTTTTCTTTTACGGTATTGCTACCGAACAACAGGATGGCAAAGTTTACGAAGTGCGCTCAAAAGCCCGGCTACTTTCACCGGGTATCACAACGTTCAATAGTCAATATTACGTAGGGCTCGATCCCTTCGATGTTCTTTATCAAAACCAATCCTACCGCCAATATGCCATTCAAACCAATGGCCTGCCGGCAGGCGATTATGAAATTTGCATTACAGCTTACTCAGCAATTGATTCAAGCGAACTGGGCTCCACCTGCTACAATTTCTCTGCTGATTACTATACCCCGCCCATATTAATAAGCCCCGATAACGGCGACACCGTTCGGGAAGATTACCCCTTCTTCACCTGGTTACCTCCAGCCCCATCCAACGGGCAAAATTTCGTTTATACGTTAAGCATATACGAATTACAAAACATTCAAACTACGCTTAGCAGCGTACAAACCAACCCCGCATGGTATCAAAAAAGTAACATCCCAACTACCATTTCCCAATATGGTATCAACGCACGTAACTTTCGAAACGGCAAGCGTTATGCCTGGTATGTAACAGCGTATCAGGGCACAAAAGCAGTGGCCAGCAGCGAAGTGTGGAGTTTCGTTTTCAGTAAAGAGAACATGCTACTGCCCACCGACAGTACTGTAAAAAAGAAAGAAGCCAAAAAGAATCTACCCGACCCGCACATTCCTTATATAGAACTAAAAACACAAACAGGTACTGATTACCATGTTATTGACAACAACCTTTTAAGCTTTCAACTTATAAATAACACCCCCGCCAAAAACATTGGCTACCGTATTGTAAACAGCCGACAGCAGGTAATGCACACGGATGTTCTGGATGCCGGATACGGCTTTAACTACTATAGCCTGGACCTTAAGACACTTGGCAGTTATGAACCCGGGAAATTTTATGAACTGCAGGTTACTGATCCCGCCGGAAACATAAACAAGGCCCGTTTCAAAATAATACAGAAGTAACATGAAGCTTTTCCGTAAACACATTGCCAAAGTGGCGTTGGCATTATTGGCCATCGAAATTTTTGAAGCCGTTACACCAATTGCTGTATTTGCTTTAACCGGTGGGCCAAGTATGCCCGAAGTGCAGCAGTTTAACGAAGCAGGCACCGATGAAATGGTGAACCTGTTTACAGGCGACTTTACCTACAACATACCGCTTATGGATGTTGGTGGTTATCCTTTATCCATATCCTACAACTCAGCAGGGGTGCAAATGGAAACGGATGCCGGAAACGTTGGCCTGGGCTGGAACCTGGATGTTGGAAGCATAAGCCGAGACGTACGTGGTTTACCTGATGATTTTGCCGGAGATAAAATAGAGAAAAAAATGAATATGAAACCCGAGGAGACCAACGGCATAAAACTTGGCCTTGGGGTAGAATATACAGGATTTGACCCGGCAACTTTGGGGGCCGACCTTTCATTTACCACATCAAAAAGTAATTATAGTGGCTGGGAAACCGGCTTCGGGCTAAATCCGTCCATTTCTATTTCCGATAAAACCAGCTCGCGCGAAATGAGCGGCACACTAAGCCTTGGTGTTGGATGGAATAATAAAGAAGGGGCATCTGCCCAGCCCTCGCTTTCCTTTAGCGGCAAAGCCGAGGATGGACAGAATAAATTCGGTTGGGGCGCAGGCCTTGGTTTGGATGTTAACTCGCGCACCGGCCTTAAAGCCATTAACTATAAAATAGGCGGCAACTTCAGCCGTTCTCCTGTTAACGCCCATCGCCAACACGAAGGCCGGCCCATTGAACAGGTGTATGGCCGTGGGGGCCAGAATGTAAATTTCCGCTTTCCCGTTTCGTTTGCATCTACGGCGTTTAACCCCAGTATGGAAATGCCTCAAAATACCGAGGCATACACTTATTCACTTAAAGTAGGTGGCGAGGTTTCAACCGTAAGTATTACCGGCAACATCGGAGGTTTCTACAGCAAAACAGGATTAGCCGTGAATGTGGATTCATTCCCTGCCTATGGCTACATCTACTCACACAAAAGCAGTGGAGGAAAAGAATTGCTCGACTTCAACCGCGAGAAAGACCGCCCTTTCATGAAAGAGCTGCCTAACCTGCCGGTTACAAACTTCACACACGATCTTTATACGGTAACCGGCCAGGGTGTTGGCGGTAGTTTTCGCCCTATGCGTTCAGATGTAGGCACCCTTTGCGATCCATTAAACTCCCAAAATAATTTCAATACTGAAATAGGTGGAGAAATTTCGATAGGTAACCTGGTGCACGGGGGAGTAGATGTTACTGTGGCTTATACCAACCAACAAGTAAAAAAGTGGACTGACGGAAACGCACTGAATGACAAACTCCGGTTCACAACATTTAATAGTGCCGATGCCTTATACGAGCCTGTGTATTTTAAAAATATGGGCGAGGCCATGCCAATGGCCAACCCTGAACAGTTTGCAGCTATAGGGGGCTTTAAACCAGTGCGCACTTTGGTTGGTGCCGATGGAAACAATGACGGGAAACTGTACTATAATGGCACCGAACCGGCGCTTCCAACTTCCGCTGATTTTCTGAAGCACAAACGCGAACCACGGAACCTTCACTTCGCTTATTTAAACGCTGAGGAAGCTGCACACAATGGCCTCATCCGCGAGATACGCAGCTACAAGCCGGGCATCTCGCCGGTAATTGCTGACACCGCCCTTGAAGGCTCAACTAAAGCCCCCGTTAAGTATGCGCGTAACAGAAGTTACAGAAAGCGCGATCACCTTTCAGAAGTTACGGTAACCCGTACCGATGGTGCGCGCTACATTTATGGTGTACCCGCCTATAACATCTATTCAAAAGATGTATCATTTAATATAAGCGGCAATACAAAGGATGAGTTGGGTATGGTGCCTTATACTGCCGGTGTTGACAACAGCTTAAACAATACCCGCGGGCTGGACAATCTATATGAATCTGAAACAACGCCCGGCTATGCCTATGCATGGATGCTATCAGCCGTGCTTAGTACTGACTATGTAGACCTAACGGGAGACGGCCCCACTACAGATGACCTTGGCACTTATACCAAGTTTAACTACACACGCGTAACCGATAACTACCGCTGGCGCACCCCCGTTGAGCAAAACAAGGCTTACTATCAGGAGAACAACAAAAACGACGCGCTGGATAACATGGCTAACTATAACTATGGAGTTAAAGAAGTATGGAATATCCACTCTATTGAAACGCGTAATTTTGTTGCAGAATTTACGTACTCCTTACGCGATGATGCGCTCGGCGTGATTAACGAGAATGGCGGGGCCAATCCATTAATGCGTTTGCGTAAACTGGATAAGATTACCCTTTACGCCAAATCAGACAGGCTTATAAACGGCGACCGCGCCACGCCAATAAAGGTCGTTTATTTTGAATACGATTATTCATTATGCCCCGGCATACCAAACTCAGCAACTGCCGGCGGGGGTAAGCTAACGCTTAAAAAAGTTTCGTTTTCTTATGGCACTTCCTTAAAGGGCCGGTTAAGTCCCTTTGTTTTTACTTACAGTGATTATAATCCCTCTTACCACCCTAAAAAGATTGACCGTTGGGGAAACTTCATCAATAAAACCGGTGATGATGCAGGAAGCTACGCATCACTAAAGAAAGATTCAGCCGACGCTTACGCATCTGCCTGGTTACTTACCGGAATAAAAACACCGGAAGGAGCGCAGTTCAAAATACAGTATGAAACAGATGAATATGCCTACGTGCAGAATTACCGTGCAATGGAGATGTACGACATTGCTGCTATTACCAATGAGGCAGATAAAAACCTTGCTCCGCGCGATGGCGATGAAACGGTATATAGCGGCGACAACAACAACCTCTATATAAAATTCAAACTAAAAAAGCCTACCAATGATGAGCAGGTTTTGAAGAGATACTTTGAAACCGCATCGCCTTTATACTTCAGTTGCCAAATGAACTTAACCAGCAGCAGTGATGCGCCAACGTTTGATAAGGTAGATGGATTTATAGACCGTATAGCAGGCAACTTTGGAACACGTTATGGTTTTTGTACAGAAACCGGCACCTCCGGCGGGTTTACACACGCATGGCTGAAACTACCTGCAGTTCCTATTGGCGATAGCAATGAGGAAGTGGCAAGTGGTGGAGTTAATCCTTTTGCTAAAGCGGCCTGGCAAAAAATACGGAAGAGTCTGCCGGAAATGATATACAACTCTCCTTCGCCCGATACGGATGACCCTACCGCATGGGCCGAGTCAGTAGCGGAATCATTCAATACAATTGCCGAAGCATTCAGCGACCCTAACTCTTACTTAAAAGGAAGAGGACATGGCCGCAGTATTAAGTTAGGGAAAAGCAAAATACGGCTTAGCTGTCCGGACTATAGAAAGTTTGGAGGCGGTGCGCGGGTTAAACGGATAACGGTTTCCGATAGTTGGGCAGGTATGAGCGGTGTACCGGGCACTACTACTGAATACGGCACCGATTACCTCTACACCAAAACAATTAACCTCAATGGCACTGGTGTTGAAGTAAGCAGCGGCGTTGCCAGTTACGAGCCAATGGTAGGCGGTAGCGAAAACCCTTTGGTGCGGCCGGTACCATATGTAATTGAAAGGCCACTCTCTATTGATCAGAGTTTTTACTTTACCGAACCTGTAGGCGAATCATTTTACCCTGCACCCGTAATTGGTTACAGCCAGGTTAAAGTGCGTAACATACCACAGCCGGGCGTAACCCGAAATGCGACAGGTTTTACTTTACACGAATTTTATACGGCATACGATTTTCCTACCCGCACGCGACAAACCGATTTAATGGTTAACCCTAAAGAGGTACCCATGCCGCCTTTTTATATGGAAAAGCAAGCCACCGTTTCGCAGGGTTTTTCTGTTGAGTTAAACAATATGCATGGCCAGCAAAAGGGCATTCATGTTTACCAGGAAACAGACTCCATCAATCCAATTAGCGGCAAGCAATTTATTTACAAAACCATTGGCGGCAGCCTTGATAACACAGTGGATGTAGTTGACCCCGCAACAGGAGCAATCAGCCGTACATTAATGGGCGTTGATTACGAAATGTATGCGGATGCGAGGGAAGCCGTACAGGAAACCTTTGTGCCGGGTGCACAGATAAATACCGACGGCTTTATGGCCAGCATGATTCCTGTTTTTATACCAATGATTTACCCAGAGTTTAACTATGCCTATAAGCGTTACCGCGCATTAACGTTCACAAAGGTAATTCACCGCTCAGGTATTTTGGACCGTGTTGTTAGCTACAACAACGGCGCTTCTGCAAGTGTAAGTCAATCGCTATACGATAAAAACACAGGCCTACCGGTTGTTACACAATCGGAAAACGAATTCGGCAATGACGAATATGGAACCGGCGTTCCTGCGCATTGGGTTTATAAGGGCATGGAAGGCTGTTATAAAAATCAGGGTGCATGGTTAAGCTTAACATTACTTGGACCAGGCACTTCCTTAATTACAGATGCCGACAAAGTGTTTGAACCGGGCGATGAAGTACTGGTTAAAAAATACAGCGAACTGGTACCTGTGGGTTTACCCGGCATAGGGCGTAGTGTAGATGCCCCACCTGATAAGGCTTGGGTCCTTTCGGTTAATGCACTTGGGGTTAGCTTCATCAACCGGTCAGGAAATCTATTACCCGCCGGTAATTACGAGTTGTATATTTTAAGAAGTGGTAAACGTAATCTGCTGAGCGAACAGGCAGGGTCTGTTACATCATTAACCAATCCGGTAACGTCAACATCATTGCGCCTGCCTGAAACAGGGATAATTAATGCAGCCGGACAGGATTACAGCAACCACTGGCAAACATACGCCGCTTTTCAAAGCACCACACCGCAGTATAGATGTAATTGCACCAATGTTTCAAACAAGGGTCCCGGTAAAAATAACATGATGGGTATGCAGGCCTTCCTGCGCACCTTATTTGCAACAGGCAACTACAAAGCCCGCGGCTTAAACCTTTCGCAGGAGCCATACGATGCATTTGCACCGCTTTTTGATGATTACATGAGCGAGGGGCCAAGAACTTATTCCGGCATGCGTAACGGCTCTCAGTTAGACGGTGTAATTCTAAACCGGGATAGCACGTACTGCACCTTCAGGATAGAAATGAAGGATGCGCGAAGTATGTTTCCGGATAGCATAAATAATATCACCCTCGACCCGGGCAGTACCGAGGAAGAAGACCGCGAGTATTGCGCAGATGTTTACAGCATACTTGGTACCATTACTTATAAAGGAACACAAGGCAACGTTACAGCACCCGTTCGCATTACATCCTCCTGCATTCCTTTCTTCAACTGCTCTGAAACCTACCCCACGCCCGGCAGTATTAGTTGCTCGGCATCAGGTGCAGGCATTATCAATCCTTTTGTTACCGGTATACTCGGTAACTGGCGCAAACAAAGCGCATACACACCCCGTGGAGAAAGGAATACTGCCCACAATGCTGATGGTGGAGTATTGCAGTCTTACCTGTCATTCTTTTCCGGCGGTTTCCCGTTAAGCATAAGCGCACCTGTAAGTAACTGGCAAAAACAGGAAACTGCTACAGTAATTGATGCCTTTGGACGCAACCTTGAAACAAAAAATGCAACAGGCATTTATAATGCCGAAGTTTTTGGATATGGATTTTCCTTGCCGGTGTTAAACGCAGAAAATGCACGCTACGCTGCAGTAGGTTTCGATGGATTTGAAGATTACCAATATAAAAACGCCGCAAAAAATCCGTTTAACAGTTGCAGCCTTGTACCGCATTTCAAATTTGACACAACAGGTGCGCGCCTGGATGGCACCTTTAGCCACACAGGATATAGCAGCCTTAAGGCAACTGCTGAGGTAAACCTTACCCGAGTAAAAAATGAAATATGCGAAGGCACCACTTCTGCTACCGGAAGTTCAGGATTTACGGCCAACGGTTGTGATATAGTTAAACCCTTCTCTCCTATTGCAGGCAAATACCTGCTTAGTGTTTGGGTTAATCGCGAAGGCAAGCCGCAATCTGTAACAACAACGGGTAGCGGAAGCTCGTTCATAAACCCCGGTACGTTACAAAACATACTTGGCAACACTCCTTTAATACCCGGCCTAAGCGGAACGGGATTAATCCCCGGCATTGGTGGAGGAAGCACAAGCGATCTTGAAGTAATAGTAACCACTTCATCGGGTATAGCTCAATCATTGGGAACCTTCAGCGCATCGGGACCAACCATTGATGGTTGGCGTCAGCTAAACGCGGTGTTTGATATTCCTACAGGTGCGCGAGATATTAAAATCAAACTTACTCCGCATGGCACTGCCTGGTACGATGACATTCGTATTCAACCATTCAACAGCCATTTAAAGTCGTTTGTCTATGACCCAATCAGGCTCCGTATAATGGCTACGCTTGATGAAAACAACTTCGCTACTATTTATGAGTACGATAACGAAGGCAACCTGGCCCGCACCAAGGTAGAAACTGAAAACAATATTGTAACCCTGCAGGAAGTTCGTGCAGCAAAACCTAAAACAAGATAGTTATGAAAAAACTGAGCACTCTTGTTTTAATGTTGCTATGCAGCCTTGCAGGTTTCGCAAAAACAGACAACAGTACCTTTTATGTAATCCGTAATGCAGACCTTAGCAGGCCCGGTACTGACTCCATAGTTAACACACTATACGACCATGAATTTTGCGACACACTGGGCAATTTCAGAAGCGGGACTAACTTTAAAATAAAGCGTAGCGCTATTTCCCTTACGCTTTTCAGCAACCCGCACCTGGCCCAACCGCCAACAATGGCTTACGATGCCGAGGTACAATGCAACATTCAGTTTAAAAACCGTTTCTCCAACACACTACAACCCGCTCAACAGGTTAAGTTGTCTATTCATTACGATCCGGGCAAAGGTGTAGCGTATAAGGCCAAGGACTTTTTTATGTTGGAGAATGCCGTATGGGCACGCATAAAAGTTACGAAGGTAAATGTGCCCATACTGGGGCTGGACACCGCCTTTTACCTGCAGTTACAATACGAAGGTGAAAAGATATTTACACCTGTTGCTTCTCAGGCTCCGGCAGCAATCAGCTTTCAGCCTTCATCCAATAATGGTTACTTAAAAGCCACATGGGAACCGTTGGAATGGGCTGAACGATACGAACTGGAATGGACTTTCGTGGATGACTATGATGTAAGCGGCAACAGGCCGGCAGCCTCACTGCCTTACGATTTCAGGTTTAACGCTTCAAGGGTTTCCATTTTAAATTCGGAGTACGAAATACCTATGGTTTTTGAAAGCGGTTATGTGATATGCCGCGTAAGAGCCGTTGGGCTTAAAGGCAGCAACTTTGATGAAACGGTAAACGGCTGGTGGAATTTTCCGGAAAACGCTTCAAGCATTCCAACCGATGCAACCCACGTTTACCGTGTAAGCGGTTCGGTAGTGCATCAGCAGGATAATATGAATTGGCAGTACACCGGTAGCTTTGGTGGAGAGGAACTGCACAAGGAAGCCGTAAAGTATATGGACGGCACTCTACGTAACCGTCAAACGGTCAGCACCGCCCATACCGATCAAAATTTGATTGTAAGTGAAACCTACTACGATTATCAGGGCCGACCGGGCGTTAAAACATTGCCGGCTCCTGTAAAACCCGTTACCCCGTCAACAGGTTCCACCTCAATAACATTAGGCGGCAGCGGTAATCCTTTCCAGCCCGGTTATCATTTGCTGAACTTACCAGGCTACCATGGCACCTTAAACATCGGCCTTGTTACTGATCTATTTTCCTACCGCAGTACACAACCTAAAATCGCTTACCAAAAGAACTTTAACCTTAATCCGTCAGGTCAACCTTACTCAAAGGCTGACTTTGATGTGGACCGGGGCAGCAGTTGCGATGCAGCCGCATTACCTATGAGCACAAGCAGCGGTGCGGGCAAATATTATTCGGCGGAAAACAATGAGCAGGATGAACAGCAGGCATACGTACCGGATGCGCAGGGGTACCCGTTTACGCAAGCAACTTACACACCTGATAAAACCGGTCGCATTGCCACTGTTGCCAATGCGGGAGAAGTGCTAAAAATGGGTAACGGCCACAACCAGCACTATTACTACGGCACACCTGCACAGAAAGAATTGGACCGGTTGTTTGGTAGTGATGCGGGCACCGCAAATCAGTATACTAAGGAAATGCTGATTGATGAAAACAATCAGGCCCACATCACCTACAAAGATTTAAAAGGGCACGTGGTAGCTACTGCCCTTAGTGGCGATGCACCGGCAGCACTGGTACCCATACCGCACGGCGATGCGGTTGCCATCAATTTACACCTGCTTGAGGAAGACAACCGTATAGACCAAGCCAATCAAAGCATTTTAAGCAACAAAACGCTGCTTATTTCAAAAACCACAGCAGTATCATTCAGCTACTCTCTTACACCACCGGCATACAACACCCGCTACTGCGACGGTACAAACGTATGCTACGATTGTGTTTATGATCTAGAAATAGATGTGAAGGACGAGTGCGGCGCCACTCTCTGGCATGTGGCTCAACCTATTGGCAGCCTTGCTGCTTTAACATCGTGTAGCAATACACCGCTTAACTTAACCCAAAGTGTTACCCTAACCGCCGGCAACTATTACATAAGCAAAAAACTGACTATTAACGAGAATGCCGTAAGCAGCTACCTGGCCGACTATAGAAACCGTATTTGCGTGCAGCCCGTTGACCCCTTTTTGCCAAGTGCAGGCCTGGCAAACGGCGCTGACCCTTGCAACGCAGGCTGTAACACCTGTCCTACCGTTACAATCAACCAAAGCTATACCGTTACACAACGCGACGGCAGCACAAGAACCGTTTCTTACCCTGTAAGTAAACTAGGCAGCAACAGCGGCGACTGCACATTGCTATGTGCCCAGGAAATTTCTTCGCCTTGTAAAACGGCACTGCTGGCTATGTTGTCTGATGTTTCTCCCGGAGGGCAGTATGCTGAATTCAGGGATACTACTGTGCGCGATGCCATTAATCCTTCAGGCATTATTAACCCTGCCATATTTCAACTATCCGTTTTAAACGAAGCAAATCAGTTACCTGCCAGAAACGCTAACTGGCGCAACCCCGGCTTTGCTTACCAAAATAAAAACAGCACCGAAGCTTACATTGAACTAAATGAAGATGATTTGCCCGCTCATATGGAAGTGGACATAATTGAACGCGACGGCAAACGCTTTGTTAAGCCACAATACCTTAACCGTGTTGAAGATTTTATAAGCTATTGGCAACCGCAGTGGGCCAATTCACTGGTTATGTACCATCCGGAATATGGTTACTATGCCTGGTGCATCAATCACAGTTCTGCTTACAGTTACGATTCTTTAATGCGCGTTACCGATACCTATTCCCGGGCACAAGCGCGCAACATCATCAATCATCGCTCACTTAACTGTAGCAACGATCCTTTTTTTACGGCAGAGCCTGCAGCCCGTATTCCGATGATGAACATGTTAGAACATTTTACAAGTCTTTCCGGTTATCCTGATTTTAATATTGAGGAAGCAACCTATCTGACAGTTAACTGCAACAACGTAAACTATAATACTTCTCAACTAAACAGTTGCGCAAGGGGAAAAAACCTTTATACCACAACTGAGAGTGCTGATGCAGAATGGAAGTTCTATCGTGATTTCTATATTATGAAGCGCAACCTGGCGCATGATGAAGCGAGAAAACTATGGATTAGCGCTAACGGATATCACCTGAACAATAACATTGGTACCGATAGCAGGGGTTATGTAGCAGACCCTTTGTACGGTGATAAGGTGAAGCGCTTTAACAACAGCGTAGATGCATTTGAAACTTTGCCGGTGGACGCAGGCGATTTAACCGCTGAAACTTTATACGCATGGAGGAGCGCTGCAGATAACAACGCAGCAGCATATTGTAACCGCTGCCCGATTGCAAATGATTTCACTGCCTTTTTAAATGCACTGGCCTCCACCAAAAAACTGAAAGCGAATCTAATGCTGCCATCCATTACACCTTTAGCCTTTTCTAAAGCCATCACCCGCTCTTTTGCCGATTCGCTGTCCATACAGTATTTATGGAATAACACTGCAACAGCCAATGCGCTTAATATATCCGTCTCCACAAGCAGGGGTAACCAATGCACCATAACATTAAACAAAACGGTTGGCCTTAACTGGGATGGTATTGTGCGCTTTGATTGTTTTAAAGCAATAGACCCGCACAAGTTTACACTGCGTGCCACAACGGCCGGCGACAGCACCTTTGAAGTTTCGGGGGAAGCTTCATGCTTTAATTTTAAGGATTGCGCGCCGGCCAATGTGTGCACCGGCACAACCAATGCCGATGAAATGGCAGTGCTGATGAAGTTCCTGTTACTGCGTAACCGCTATCAATCACCGGTATTAATACTGCACCGCCGCGGAACTAATTCGCCTTGGTTCGGCAGAAGCCTACGCTCAAAGTATGCGGGTGCAACAGGCTTTGTGTGGAAGTTTAAAGGCTGGAACATTACGGGTAAATCGTTTAACGCAGAAATAACTATCACAACACCGGGGGCAGCCAACAAAGCGGATAAAGTTCAGAATTGCAACTTTACACTTTCAGTTATAAGCAGCGGTTATACCCTGGCTGATATCAAGGATATCATAGACATACGGCGCGCCGATACTATTAAGGGTTGCGCACAAACGGAATTTATACTTACTGCCGTTACTAATACCGGCGCTCAATTCCTTATTCATGGTAACTCCTGCTATGAGTTATACAACTGTTGCCCCGTACAGCGGCAGTCCGGAAACGATGTATTATGCTGCATACCCAATATCCGCAGGCCTTTAATTCAAAGAAGCTGCCTTGATGATGCACGTAATCTGGCAGAAACAAACCGCAACCGCAGCGATTACAGCCGAACTGCTTTTGCGGTGGACACGTTGCGAGCCTCTTACATCAACCACTGCCTGCATGCGGCTGAAGCGCTTAACGCTTCTTACAGTGAAAGCATCTATCAAATCACTTTATATTATTACGATCGCTCAGGACAACTGGTTAAAACAATACCACCTAAAGGCGTTGACCTTTTAAGCGATGCAGAAGTAAACCAGGTGCAAAGCCATCGCAACGGCACTTACGCTGCTGTTTACCCCAGCCATACGCAGGCTACCACTTATAAATACAATGCCGGCAACCAATGCATTCAAAAAACAACGCCCGATGAAGGTACGCTGCGCTATTGCTATGATCAATACGGCCGTTTGGTTATGAGCCAAAGCGCAGCACAGCGCGAAGAGAATGCATGCACTTACCTTAAATACGATTTACATGGCCGTACTGTAGAAACAGGCAGAATGCCATACAGCGGGAATATACCTTCAGCTATCGTTTATAGTTCTTTCACTTCAACACTTACTTCAGCAACAAAAACAGAGATTACGGAAACTGTTTACGACCAAACACCAGCAGAAGCTGCGGCCGATTTCAGTAGTGCAACATCATTTATGCGCAATCGCACTGCGGCCATACATTACAGCGAAAGTGAAGGTCTAAAAGACTACAGCACCTACTTTAGCTGCGATGCCCAGGGACACGTTCGGGAACAAATTATCAATTATAAAAAACTGCGCCGCTTATTCCCCACTTTAACCGCAAGGGCCGAAGTAAAAAAGATAGAGTTCCAGTACAACAACATAACCGGCAAGGTTACACGCATGTATTACCAACCCAAACAAGCGGATAGGCTCATACATTGGTACACCTATGATGCCGATGGGCGAATGGTAGCTGTGCACACGGGCACTAATCCATATGAGATGGAATCGCTGAGAGATTGCGATGCGCTTTATAAATTTTACCAGCACGGGCCATTAGCGCGCCTTGAGTTAGGAACCGAAAAAATACAGGGACTTGACTACGCCTATACCTTAAACGGTTGGCTGAAGGGCATAAACGGTGGTACAACCAGTGGTGATAGCGACATGGGTACTGATGGCAGCGAAGGTAGCCACGGCACTTTTGCCAGGGATATTTTTGGAGAAGTGCTCAATTATTTCCCCGATGATTATCAGTCTATAGCCGGCAGCGGTGCTGCTCATTTTTATCCGGACCTCAGCGGCTCGGAATTAGCAGGAGATTTCTCTAAACCGTTATACAACGGCTTTATTCAAAACTCGGTTTCGGTAATCAACTTCGATTCGTTATTGCCCATGAACCGCAGTATTGGCAGAGCCTATCGGTATGATCAGGCCAACAGATTTACTGAAATGAAAATATTGCTCAATCCTGGCGTTAATACTGCATTTACTACCGATTACAGCACGCGGGTTGAGTACGATGCCAACAGCAACATAAGCCGCATGGTTCGCCTTATGCAATCGGGCAACGCCATGGATGATTTGACCTATCATTATATGGCCGATGGAAGCAACCGCATTGAATTTGTGAGTGATGTAGCTTCAGCTTCCGCCTCTACCGCAGATATTGATAATCAATCTGCCGGCAATTACCGTTACGATGCCTCGGGTAAATTAACCCGCGATGTAGCCGGTGGCATTACAAACATTACATGGAATAACAATGCCACCATAAAGCAATTACAAAAAGCCGGAGGAATTGTAAACTACAGTTACGATGCTTACGGCCACCGCGCTCTAAAACAAAACGGAAGCAACACCACTTTTTATATAAAGGATTTAAAAGGGAATACCCTGGGCACTTACATGGTAACTACGGATAACAAAGTGGTTTGTCGTTCGCTGGGTATTTATGCAGAAACCCATTTAGGAGAGTTTGCTGTTAATAAATTATTAGGGCCGGCCGCCATTAGCCGCGATTCGTTCTACCGTGGGCTAAAACAATACGAAATCAAAAACCACATTGGCGATGTGCAGGCTGTTGTTACTGACAAAAAAATACCATCACTACTGGGCACCGGCGTTACATCATCAGCCGATGCGCTTTGCGCCAGCGATTACTATCCGTTCGGAATGCTTATGCCGGGGCGCAGCTTTGGCAACAGGCAATACCGCTATGGTTGGCAGGGAATGGAAAGCGATGATGACTTTTACGGAGATGATAATGAATACACTACGCAATACCGCCAATATGATGCCCGTCTTGGCCGTTGGATGAGCACTGACCCGAGGGCAGACAAATATCCGGGGCTATCGCCATATGTAGCCATGCTGAACAACCCCATTAGCACTAATGATGTGTTAGGTGATGACCCACCTGAGCAAACGTTGGCGGAATGGTGTGCCGAACGTGGCCTTGACCCCCGGCGCATGTATGAAGTGTTGAGGTTTGACGAAAGAGGTAATCTATATGTATTGGCAGTAAGGCCGGGCTCGCGTATTAGTGGCAGGTCAATAGCCGGCTACCACGACAGGCGCGGTATTGTGGGATGGGTGGACCGCAGGTTAAGCGGTACGGCCTGGATGGAACCATATATAGAGAACGAAAGATTGTTGGAAGGCTATAGAGCGGAAGTACAAAGCAGGCTTGGCGATTACCTGGATGCGATAGGCAGTATTACCTCCGAAATTTCCGATGCTGAAGATGTAGAATTAGGCAGTGAACATCTTGGCGAATTCTGTGAAGCGATAAATACTATCAACGATGTTCGGGCCGCCCTTGATGCTCCCGACCAGGTAGCGGCTTTTATTGATGCCTACGAAAGTGTATCAGCACTGGAACGGGAAGTACACGATAACCCCGAAAGCGGGGCGCGGCTGATGGCTGCAAGGGCAAGAGCCTTTGACCGCCTGTTAACCTCCGGAGCTGACCTTTTACAGGCAGTTGGTATTGAACTTCCGCCACACGTTGCTGCCGCTTTAGAAGATGGCAATCTCGTGGAAAATTTAAGCAGGGCGTTCTTCCGCCATGTATATGAAATGGAAGAACCCGGCGAACTGCATGATGCCTTAGAAGGTGAAAGAATGGATCACCGGGGCCTGGATGGCGTTAGAGGAAGCGGAAGCACAGGAACAACACGAAGAAGAAGATAAACAGGTGATGAAGAAAGCAGCATTCATAGCAATACTATTAGTAAGCTGGTTTACACAGGGCCGGGCGCAGTTGACATTCAACCCCTCTGATGGCAATGATGTTAGTGCAGCCAACTGTTGGCGTGTACGCCTGCAAAACCTTACAGGAGCCAAACAGTTAGTAGTGCTAACAAGCAAGGTTTATGGCAGTAATGATTCCCTGATATTTGAATGTGAGAGCGAGAAGCTAATGCTTAATACAGGCACGCAACTATTAAGCGAAGCACAGGTAAATACTAAAACCATTCGTTTTTACAACGATGACATAAAACAACAATTGGCGCTTAAAGCCGTACTACCACCCGGCCGCTACAAATTCTGCACCACGGCAAAAGTACATAGCAGCGAAGAACTGTTGGGGGAAGATTGCCTGATAGTTACAGCTATTGCCGCCAAAGATTCAATTAATCTAAAATCTGTTTTTGGTAAGTTGAAAGAAAAAGGCATTGAGTTTTATGGCAATGCAGGGGTTGAACATATCTATTCAAATCGCCAGGGCAGCGATCAAATAGTTCCGCCTCATTTAGTAAGGGTTTGGGCACAGCCTTCAGTAATGATATATAACGTACCGCTAACCCTGAATATGTTTTACACAACCGAGAGGAACGGAAGCTACCCCAATCCTTTTGCGGTCTCTTTATCATTTGATGCCGACAAATTTAAAGAGAACCTAAGGCAAAAAGTGGAAGAGAAAATACTGGAAACCACAAAGCTGGATGTGCGCAATCTGCAAAAAAGTGCGGAGCAACTAAAAGAGCTTGATGGCATTGATGATAGGCTTAAAGATGCGGCTTCCAATAAAATTGAATTGCAAAACCTGCAAAAACAAATCAGCAGTGCCGATTTTGCAGGCCTGGAAGAACAATTTGAGCAATTGAAACAGCAAGGAGAAAATGCATTAGCCTCTTTAAACTATAAAGAGAAAAAAGAACAGTTAGAAAGTTTGCTTGCCTTAAGTTTGAATGAAAGCCCTGAAGACTCTACCTCAGATGCTAACAGAACAAAAAAGATAGACAGCCTTAATTTACGCTTGCAGCAGTTAGAAGCCAGAAAAGATTCTGTATTACAAAAAACCAGTGGCCTGGGCGAAAAGTTGAAAGCCTTAGAGGCTAAAAAACAAAAGCTTGGCGAATTGATGAACCGTTTAAACCAGGTAAAAACGCTGGCAGCCCAGTTTCAGAAACTAGGAGAACGTAAAGCAGAGCTGGAGCAGCTACAGCAAAAACTTTCAAGCCTTAAATCAATAAACACGGAAGACATTACCCGCCTTGGCGACCCTAATGCCTTACGCCAGGCATTGATTGACCGGGGCCTTTTTACAGGCGTAAACAGGTTGTTCTTTGGAGTAAAACAATTATCCATTGGCACCAACTATCCTGTTTTCTCGCCCCTTACCTTAAACGGTATTCAAGTACATGGGGCCAGTGTAGCAATTAACCCGGGGCTGTTTTATCTGCATGCGGTTGGTGGCAATACACACCTTGGCGCTACTAATTTTCAAAACATATTTAAAAGCGCTTACCAACGCTGGATGGCCGGTGGTAAAATAGGGGTTGGCAAAACAGAACAAAGCCATTTTTACCTCTCCTACATTCATTCGTTTGATAGAAAAAATACTTTACCTGTTTCCATCGAACAAACAGTAAGGCCTTCGCAAAACGATGTGTTATCCGCAGAATTACAGCTCACCTTTTGGAAGAAGAGAATCCGATTACTTGCCGAAGCCGCAGGTGCAGGGTTTAACCGAAATGTCAACGATTCGGTTTTGCGGATCGAGAATGCTTACTATAAAAAGATACCGGCCTTCCTTAAACCTAATTTAAGCTCATCCTACGATTACGCCTACTCCGCCTCTGCCTATTTCAACTTCTTTAAAGGCAATAACATTACCTTTTTTACCGATTACGTGGGCCCGGGGTTCACCAGCTTCGGTGTCCCTTTTTTGCGTAATGATGTGTTGCGTTACGGAGGCAAAGTGGAACAATCTCTTTGGAAAAACCGAATCCGAATAAGGGGCAACTATAAATACGAAATAGATAACCTGATAGAAAGCAAACGGGCAACTACTGTTCTTCATTTCTTTGGTGGAGGTGTTTCATTTAACCAGCGCAAATGGCCAAGCCTGAAGGCCGACTATTCAGGAACAATGCGCAGAAGTGTATTTGGAAATATGTTAGTTCACGCCCTTGCAGCTTCAGCCAGCCACACTTACAAGATTGCAAAAGTCAACCTGCGCACAGCAATTAACTACCAGTTTTTAAACAGCAATGCCGATTCAATAAACGTTAGCGAATACACCTTGCACAATGTTATGCTCACGCAAGGGCTTAGTTTCCGTTATCCTTACACCGTGTTTGCCACTGTTGGCTACAACCAACTTCAAAATTTTGCGGGTGTAAACCGACAGGTACAGTTTGGCGCAGGCCTAACAGGCCAGCCTGTAAAAAATCTGGGAATGGCCGGTAGTGTTGATTTTACTAAAAACCTGAACAGCGATTACAGGCTGGGTACGCAATTCGACATCTCTTATCTTCTTCTTAACCACATTACCTTAGGCGTAAACCTGCGCTACAATAAATATCAAAGTGCGCCATTAGGCTTAGGCGCTTATAACGAGGTAGTTTTAACCAGCAGATTGCTGTTTGTTTGGTAGCGCTAACGTAGCAGGTGAGGGCAGCAAAGGGGGCGTTTTATTTCTTACATTCACAGCCGGACTACTAACTCAAGCAACATGAAAAAAACCACTCTACTCCTTCTAATCCTGGCAGCCATAAGTTATGCTAAAGCACAAGCCCCACAAAAATTAAATTACCAGGCCGTTGTGCGCAATGCTGCCGGTGCACCGGTAGCTAATGGTACTACAGTTAAACTGCGCTTTACAATTCACGATCTTTCGCCAACGGGCACCACGGTTTTTTCTGAAACAGATACTACCATTGCCAATCAGTTTGGGTTAGTAGATGTAGAAATAGGAAGTTGGGGTAATCTTGCCATTGTTCCCTGGGGCAATGGCGCAAAATATTTACAGGTGGAAGTTGACATCAATAACTCCGGAACTTTTACTGATATGGGTACCACTCAATTATTGAGTGTGCCTTATGCCCTTTACGCCGCAAATAGTGCGCCCGGCCCACAAGGGCCTGCAGGACCAACTGGTAATGCAGGTGCAGCAGGGCCTACCGGTGCTCAAGGACCACAAGGTGCGGCAGGTGCAACGGGCCCGCAGGGTATACAAGGTAATACAGGGCCAACCGGCGCAACAGGTGTTGGCGGTGGCGCAACCGGCCCAACCGGCGAAACAGGTCCACAAGGTTTGCAAGGCAATACCGGCGCACAGGGGCCGGCAGGAAGTACAGGTGCACAGGGAATAGCAGGGCCCACCGGCCCTACGGGTCCTCAAGGGGCTACAGGTGTTACAGGTCCTTCGGGAATCGTAAATGGTTACATCATAAAAGACATTCAAACAGGATTTAATAATACAGGAGTTGTTTTGCCTGCCTATAATGCTGCTTATACCGCACTCACTTCTGTAACTGTAAATATTACTTCGCTAAGCGATGTGATGTTCGTTAACACCTCAGGTTTTGTAGACCAGGTTGGCTTAAATAACGACCCTTGCGCCTTCTACTATGTAACGGAAGGCACCAACACCAGCGAAGTGGTAAGTAATGGCTTTAGAGGCGATGGTGGCAGCACTTATGTAACCGGCGAATCTATTGCTTTAAGTGGTGGCTTTATGTTATCCCCGGGGGCAACAGGCCAGCGTACCATAACTTTATATGCCCGCGATTGTTTTAGCGGGCAGGCCACAACAACCGGCAGGAACGTTCGCCTTACAGTAATGGTAATCGGTAATTAAACTTATTGCTTCTTCAGTTCCTCAACAAGCCACCGCAGAGAAAATTCAAGTATAATATATTGCTCCACGCGGGGTTCCGCTTGTAGCTCAGCTTTCAGAGCTGTCATTTCTGCTTTGCGCAATTCCCGCTCTTTAATAAAAGCATTAATATATTTAATAAATAAATTGCATATAAAAAAATACCGGTCATAAAACGGCCCTTCATGTGCCTTTATCATGCGCAGTATATTACGGCCTTCATTTAGTGCTAAATCATGTTGGCGCCTCACAATAAATACGATCAGGTAGATCATTCTGAACATCAGGTTCTGGTGCTCTGTCAATTGCACATCTACCGGTAAACTTTGTACCGCCTCATCTGCCTGGTGCAAAAACAAGTGGCAGTACGATTTGTAAAGACATATGGCAATATACTGGCGGCTGCCCTGCACCATGTTTTCATTCTGCTTATAAAAACTAATACCACGCTGGTACTGCGCCTGGTTAATTTGGTTAGCAATGTAATTTTGCAGAATTGCCGGCGGAGGAGTGTGCTTGTGCTCATCGCAACGCTTTAAGCACTCCAGCATATACTCGTCCGCCTCTGCAAAGCGTCCCAGTAAAATACACTCCATCGAAATACTGGTTAATGAAGTTATCTGTGCATTAAAAGCTGAATATTCACCATGGTAATGGCTGCCCTCTTCAATAGCCAGCATTTTCTTTAGTACCTCAATACGTGTTGCCCCCTTGGTTTCGTAGGCATGCTTTTTCAAAATCAGGTATTCTTCAAAAGGGTCATAGCCATGGCCCTCGTTAAGGTTTACCAGGTATTGTGCCTCGGTACGTTCATCATCCTTTCGGCTTTCCACTTTACCCTCTATATTAATAAGGGTGCTAAGGATGTAAGCATGGCGGGCTTCAATTTCCCGAAGCTTATATCGCAGGTGCCTTATTTGTTCAGTCCTCCATTCTTCGGTAGCCAGGGCCTGGTCCTTCAGGTTTTCCGCTGTTTTCGGCTTGGTATAAATAAGCCATAAACTCTTAAGGTCAAGCAGCCGTGCGGTATCCTCCGGTTTTATGTATTGCTTTCCATAGTCAATAAAACGATCAATGTCCGCTTCAAAGGGGCCATTCAGCTTTCTGTCAAAAAAGCTACGGGCCAGCCAGTAATAATAGGTGCTTCGATGTTTTTTAATGTAATCACTAAAGGTATCCTCAATCAGGTATTCATATAATATCTCGTTCAATAGCCTTAGCTCATTACGCAGCAGGTAGTTCTTATCGCTGCTATACTCCTTCTCAAATGCGGCAACGTATAATTCATCGTGCGTAGGTATACCGCTTCGTTTGCGGTATTTTTTAAGGGCGGCATAAATCTGCTGAAGGCTCTTCCGTTTCTGCGCCTTAACCAAACCGTCAATCTTACCGATCTCGCGGTCGCTTAATACGCGTAATACTTCCAGTGCCCTCATGAGTCAAAGTTACAATTGTATACAGAGATTAATAATGTGAAAGAAATCATATTTATCACAAACTATTTTTAAATTATTTTTTTTATATTTTATAAATATTTGTTTTTCATTTATCTAAAACGTTTTTAGATATGAAAATCATATCAATAACACAATTCTAATTTATCACACTCCGTGATATTTTGTGTTTAAGGCCCCGAAGGATACCGATAGTTTTGGCCCACTAACCAAAGGTACCCCCAATTAAATGCACTTTATGAGATTATCCCTTCTAGTAACGCTTTTGCTATTGCAAACTATCCTGCTTTTTGCACAGGTTCCACAGGCCGTAAATTACCAGGCTATCGCCCGCGATGGCGGCGGAAGTGTGCTGGCCAACAAGAACATTTCTGTACGTTTCACCATTAATAATGGTATTAACCCGGGCTTTCCTGTATACCAGGAAACACAAACTGCGGTAACTAACCAGTTTGGTTTATTCACCCTAAAAATAGGTTACGGCAACCCTACCATCGGAAGTTTTGCTGCAATTAGCTGGGCCGGTGGCAATAAATACCTGCTGGTAGAATACGACCCCAACGGTGGAACCAATTACATTAATATGGGAAGCACTGAACTGGTTAGCGTACCTTATGCGCTGTACGCTGAAACCGCAGGTAGCGCCGCAGGCACCGGGCCAACAGGACCAACAGGCGCCACAGGACCTGCCGGAGCAAATGGCCAAACCGGTGCCACGGGTGCACAAGGTATAAGCGGAGCAAAAGGCGCCACAGGACCAACGGGGCCTTCAGGAAGTAACGGGGCTACCGGAGCAGCAGGGCCGCAAGGCAATAACGGAGTTGCAGGGGTTACCGGCTCAACCGGAGCAACAGGCGTAGGCATTACGAATATTATAGATAACGGAAATGGAACAATTACTATCGTTCTTTCCAACGGCACTATATATACAGTGGTATCCGGAGTAACGGGCCCAACCGGGCCCCAGGGTAGTGCTGGTGCACAGGGTTTGCAGGGTGTTACAGGCCCTACAGGTGCTAATGG
>CAZUHU010000004.1:17644-59116 GCA_964620645.1 uncultured Chitinophaga sp. | reverse complement strand
GTGCGCAACGATTTTAATCAAACCCTTAGTCAATATCACAGCGCGGTATGCCCATTGTACGATTCCGTTAATGCGATAAACCATGATGTTTTCTTTGGAGGGATGAGTATGTATTATGTGGACTCCATTGGCGCTACTGTTACAGATTCAATGGTGCCTTTTGTTAGAACAATAAGCGATGTTGCACGAGATGTGGATGAGAACTACCACGAGTTGAATGCAGGCATTACCATGCCGGCTTTGTTAGGCACTAATGCTTATTTCTTTATGGATGCTGCGGTGCCTACCTATAAAAGCTTTGTGCACGTTAATAAGTTGGGCAACCATACCCGCATTGGTTACATATGCGGCGGTATAGAAAGCCCCGATATGAATATTAACAGCACCGACCCCAGCCTAAGTTTTGCCAGTGCACGGGTGTTTGAGGTGTACACCAACAAGGTAACCGGCTTTGGTAAAGAAGTGGTAAATGATGTATTGGACTTTTATTGTTACCCCAACCCTGCTACGCGGCAAAGCGAAGTATGCTTTGAGTTGAATAAAGCGCAGACGGTTAAAGTAAGCCTGTTTGATGTAAATGGCCGCCTTGTAACAGAGGTGTG
This sequence comes from uncultured Chitinophaga sp., assembly GCA_964620645.1. GTDB lineage: Bacteria > Bacteroidota > Bacteroidia > Chitinophagales > LD1 > Bog-950. Next base: position 58,514 of record CAZUHU010000004.1, on the reverse strand, counting down.
CAATAAAGAGTTTACTGCCGGAAAACAAAAACTCCTTTTGAATATGAGTGATTATCCAAAAGGAGTTTATAATGTGGCTATAACGGTTAACAACCGCTTAAAGTCTATTCGGTTGGTGCATCAGTAGCACTTTCCTCTTGTTCGGGCGCATGGCCAACTGAGGTGCCGTTTTCCTTTTTAGTTTCTGTAACCTCTGCTTTTTCAGCTCCGTTTTCCGGCTGCTCTTCTTTAGTGGCGCGGGTGGCCTGCTTTTGCAGCTTTTCTAAAGTGGCGCGTATATCTTTCAGCTTTTCTTCCTTTGAAGCGATAGCCTCGTTAAGCATATTGGTTTTTACCTTGATTAACTGTAGTTCCAATGATTTTATATTGGCGCTGTTTGTTTTTTTATCAAGGTATTCCAAATCCTTTTTGTCGCGGGCTAAAGATGCTTCCATCTTTTGTACGACTTCGGTTAAGCCTTTAATACGGCTTGCAGTTTTATCGCTAAAGAAATGGTTGCGCTGGTCGTTAACGTGCTGGAAAATGGAATCGAACGCCTTGCGGATGGTATTCTCATCTCCCTTAGTGTAGCGGTTTTTACGGGCAGCCTGCTGTAGTGCCTTCAGTTCCTCAATTAAGGCCTTAAAGTTGGCATTGGCATCGGCACGTTTGCCTATCTCATCCAATTTGGCAATCAATTCATCGCGCAGTTTGGCAGAGGCAGCTTCAAACTCGGCACTTTCCGTTTTGCGGAATGTCTTCAGTTTTTCAAATATGGAATTAACATCATCTTTTATCTTGTCCAACCCTTCCTGGCTTATATCGCGGCCCTTGCGGTGCTCTAATACTCTTTCCCAAAAAGATTTTGCTTCGTCAAATAATTGACGGTCGTACTGGGTTAACTCAGTGGCGCGTTTTTTAAGTTCCTCCAGTTCATGCAGGTAGCTTTCCCAAAGTTTGGCAGTAAGCAATTGGTAAGCCCATTCGTTTTGCTTGCTGCGTATTTTACCTGTTTCCTCTGAGCGGATATCATCCGGCAGAATGGTCTCTGCATTCAGGTTAGGATTAATGGTGGAAGTTTCTTCCGGAAAGGTAAACTCTCCGCCTTCTACCCATTCCTTTTCAAGCTTAGCAATGTCTTCGGCAGACAGTGCTTTTTTAGGTGTAACATAAAGGTTAACCTTAAATTCATCCTCTTTCAATTCGTAGGCGAGAAGAACCTGTTTGTCATCAGCCGTGGTACCAACAGCAGTAAAACGTGATAGCATTTCGTTGTAGTTTAAGCGTGTGTCGTGTTTTGTAGGGGTGCCAAATATAATTATTCGGGCAATAAAATAAAGGCTGAAAGTTAAGCAGGATAAGGGTTGTGAAAGATTATGCCAAACGGATGCGATAAACCTCTTTGGTATTTCCTGTTATTTTAAATCGCTCATCAATCCTGTGGCCGGCGACCCATACTATTTTTTGATTGCTTTCTATAACCCAGGTATTTTCTTTTTCGTGCAGCGCTACCTTTTCGTCTACAAAAAACTTTTTCAGTTTTTTCTTTTTCATGTTCATGCCAAAAGGGTAGAAGTAGTCGCCCTGTTTCCAGTTGCGCACTATTAAAGGGAACTCCAACTTAGCTTTATCCAGCAATGCAATGTTTTTATCTGCAGTAATTTTAAGTTCGGTGGCGCTAACTGTTGAGAGCTGCAGTTGGGTGTTTGGCAGATTTATTTCCCGCTCCTCCGGCTCAATTAAGTGTATGGTTGAATCTTGACTTGCCTTGTGCGTTAGAATAAAAAAACGTCGGTCTTTTATAATGCGCGCTCTACCGCTCAGGAATTGTTTGCCGGCTTCAGCATCAATGCCCTGTAGCATGTCTTTAACCTGTGCAGCAGTAAAGTCGAATGTTTTAAGGAATTCGAACAGTACACTTTCAGCGTGTTTGACCTTCTTCAGTTTTAAGATTGGGATATAGATATCGCCTTTGCGTGGCAGGAAAAGTTGTTTTTCCTGCTTTTGAATTTCGCGCTCATACATCTCTTCCAACTCGCCAAACAGTTGAATTTTATTGCCCAGTGTATGCTCAAGGGCGGGGTTGATTTCTTTTAAGGCAGGTATAACATGCAGGCGTAATTTATTGCGGCTGTATTTGTCCTCATCATTGGAGCTATCCTGCCGATAAGTCAGCTTGTTGCTATTCAGAAACTGTTCCACCTCTTCGCGCGTAGCAAAAAGCAAGGGCCTTATTATTTGTTTCTGGCGGATGGGAATACCCCTTAAACCGCGTATGCCTGTACCTTTTACCAGGTTGTATAAAACGGTTTCCAGGTTATCGTTAAGATGATGTGCCGTTGCAATCAGGTTGAGTTCCTTTTCCTTACGGATGGCTTCGAACCATTCGTAACGTAATTCCCGAGCGGCTACCTGAATGGAAACCTTTCTGTTTTCTGCGTAAGCCGCCGTATCAAATCTTTTGGTGAATACTTCCACTTTTAAAGTGGCGCCAAGGTCCTTTACAAATTGCTCGTCCTCATCAGCATCCTTACCGCGCAACTGAAAGTTACAGTGCGCTAAGGCGAACGGGTAACCCGCAATAGCAAACAGGCTGCACATCACCACTGAATCCATGCCCCCGCTAACAGCCAGCAGCGTACGCTTTTTGGGCGAAGCCAGCCTGTGCCGGGTGTTGAACTGAATGAATTTAGTAACGAAGGGGTCCTGCATATCTTAAACCGGGCCAAAGGTCGGAAACTTTGAGTAATACGGGCAGTTGATTTAAACTTTAGCGCCTTTACAACATCTCGATAGCGTCGTTTAACTCCCTTAGGGTTTTAGCATTGTTCTGTTGCCTGGCTATTATGACGCCCTGTTGGTAGGCTTCCAGCGCCTTGGCTGTTTCATCCAGCGCCTCATACAACTTGCCCAATTGGTAGTAAGTTGGCAGGTATTCGGCAAAGTTTTGCCGTAGCAGGAGGTAGCATTTCAGGGCTTCCTGCTGGTTATCAAGGGCTATCCATTCCTGGGCTATGGCGTATTTCAAAAAGGCATCATCCGGCTTTTGTGCCTCCATTTCCTTTAATTTCTCCAGCCTTTGGGTATTCATTTTACAAGGGTTTTCCACAACCAAATCTATGACCTAAATTATCTTTTGATAATTAGCAGTACTACATATATTCGCACCGCAATTTTAAAAAGTATAAAGATGAAGATTCTTGTTCCTATAGCGAAAGTGCCTGATACCACTTCGAAAATCGCTTTTGTTGACAATAATACCCGCTTTAGCCCTGAGGGTGTTACATTTATTATGAACCCGACTGACGAATGGTACGCCCTGGTACGCGCCTGCGAGCTTAAGGAAAAGCTGGGTGGCGAGGTAGTGGTAATACACGTTGGCGGTGCTGATGCGGAGCAAATCATCCGTAAGGCGCTGGCTATAGGCGCTGATAAAGCGGTGCGTGTAGATGCAGATGCTACTGACGCTTACTTTGTAGCTTCTCAAATTGCCAACCACGCTAAAACTGAAAATTACGACCTGATAATAACCGGTAAGGAGACTATTGATTTCAACTCTTTCCAGGTTGGTGGTATGATTGCAGAACTTTTAGACCTGCCTTGTGTTGCACTGGTACAGAAACTGGATATTGAAGGCGGTGTAGCCACTTTAAAGCGCGAAATTGAAGGCGGAACAGAAACCGTTGAGGTTAAATTGCCAATGGTTGTTTGCGCTCAAAAGGAATTGGCTGAAGCACGTATACCTAACATGAAAGGTATTATGGGCGCCCGCACCAAGCCTTTGGCAGTTGTTGCACCGGTAGCTACCGATAAATTAACCAGCATTGCTGCCTTTGCATTACCTGAAAAGGCCAAGCAGGTTAAAATGGTGGACAAGGACAATGTTGCCGAGTTGGTTCGCTTGTTACACGAAGAAGCCAAGGTTATCTAATTTTTAATTCAGAATCTGTTATTCAAAAATCCAAATTCAAGATATGTCAGTATTAACTTTTGTAGAGGTTGCCGATGGAAAAATAAAGAAGGCTTCAGTTGAAGCTGCTTATTACGGCTCAAAAACTGCCGAAGCTTTAGGCACCGACTCGGTTGCTGTTGTTTTAGGCACTGCCGCCGCTGATGAACTGGCAACCCTGGGCCAGGTTGGCGTTAAAAAGGTTTTACACGCAAACGATTCGCGTTTTAATACGTTCGATTCTAAAGCATATGCACAGGCTGTTAGCGAAGCTGTAAATGCAGCAGGCGCTAACTACATTATATTATCGTTTAACCACAATGGCAAAGTGCTTGCACCGCGCTTATCGGTTAAGCTAAAGGCAGGTTATGTGCCCGGTGCTGTTGCATTGCCTGTTGCTGATGGCAACAATGCTACGGTATTGAAGAATGTGTTTTCAGGCAAAGCAACTGCTAATTATGCTGTGGCTACCGAGAAGAAAGTAATTGCGGTTAACCCTAACTCTTTATCGCCTGTGCGCGGTGCGGGTACCGCTACGGTTGAAGCTTTTGCTCCTGCGGTTGCTGATTTTTCAGTTACCGTAAAAGGCGTAGATAAAATTGTAGGCGAAATACCGTTAACAGAGGCAGAACTGGTTGTATCGGGCGGCCGTGGCTTAAAAGGCCCTGAAAACTGGTGGATGGTTGAAAACCTTGCTAAGGAATTAGGCGCTGCAACGGCTTGTTCACGTGCAGTAGCTGATGTAGACTGGCGCCCTCACCACGAGCACGTGGGTCAAACGGGTTTAACTATCCGCCCTAACCTTTATATAGCTGTAGGTATTTCCGGCGCTATTCAGCATTTGGCCGGCGTAAACGGATCAAAAGTTATTGTTGTAATCAATATTGATCCGGAAGCTCCGTTCTTTAAAGCTGCTGACTACGGTATTGTTGGCGATGCCTTTGAAGTAATGCCTAAGCTTATTGATGAGTACAAAAAGTTTAAAGCAGCCCACTAAAAAAAGTGTGGCATAAATATCTTGTAAAACCGTCTGGCATAAAGACGGTTTTGCTTTTAAATGAAGGCCCGTAAGGCCTTAATTATAAAAGGAGAAGAGTAAAAACGGGGCGGTTTTAATTTTCGGATAATCCTATTACTTTTCGCCAAGGTTCCGTTATCTTGAGTGAGCAAATGAAAAAAATTGAGCTGGAAATAATTGCATTGTCGCACAGCGTAACACAGTCGCATTCATTTGCTGTTGTACTGGGCGAAATTGGCGGAACCCGCCGTTTGCCTATCGTTATTGGCGGTTTTGAGGCACAGGCAATTGCTGTTGCCTTAGATAACATGAAGCCCAGCCGCCCCCTTACGCACGATTTAATGAAAACCCTGTGCGATACCTTTGAGATTAATCTGGAATACATCTACATCTCTAAACTGCTGGATGGGGTATTTTATGCCAACCTGGTTTGTAAAAGAGGAGAGGAGTTTTTTGAGATAGACTCGCGCACTTCGGATGCGCTGGCACTTGCGGTGCGTTTTGATTGTCCTATTTACGTGGAAGAATCTATTCTTGCAGAAGCGGGTGTAGAAGCTGACCCGAACGAGGACAGCGCCGTTAGCCCGCAGGAAGAAAAAGAGATAGCTGAGCTTACCACACCCGCAGGTCCGGCTGATTATCCTAAAATGAGCCATACGGAACTGCAGGCTGCCTTACAACAGGCTATTGATAACGAAGATTACGAAGGAGCCGCGCGGATACGCGATGAACTGAATAAGAGAAAGACGGGTAGTTAATAAGGGCGCTTAAACTAATATACCCACAGCGTCAAAAACAAGTACTACCCCTGCCAGTAAAACAATACAAAGCACCAGGCCAATCAGGCTGATAAGCACCACCCTGCCGGTTTTGTGGGTTTCTCCCCCACCGGCAATAAACTCATCAATTTTATCATCTTGCTTAGCTTGTGCCCAACGGCATAAACCAAAAGTGTATGCCGCAACAAAAATTACGGGCGGGATATTTTCCAGCGCAGGTATCATTGCTACGGACACAGTAATGATAGCAGAGGCAACTGCTAAAATAATGGCGGTGCCTGATTGGTGCGGCTCGCCTAAAGTTTTGAAATTACGGGCAATAAGGTAACCGCCTGAAAGCGGGCCGGCAAATAAAGTAGCCAGGTATATCTGCGTTAATGAATAAACCTTACCGATGTTTTTGGGCTGGTCGAGAATTTGGTTTTCCATAGGGTAATATCCGGGCCAATATATACGTTTTACTGTTTTAGCCGCCTGCGTAACTGAACAACGCATCCTGGCCTTTGTGTAATTTTAAGAATTACTTGTATATGGATGAGTTACATTCATTAAACATTATGCGCTTAAAGCCTCTTGCTCTTATTTGTTGTTTCTTAACCGCTGTTATAAGCAGTAGTTGTGGCAACCCACCCGTCCTTAAAGCCAGGGCAGCAGAAGAGCCTGACAGCAGCAGAAAAGCATTGTTGGATAGTTTCAGTTCGGTTGTTGTTAAGGAGGTTGATTCCATCGTAGTTCATAAATCAGAGCGATTAATGTTTGTTTTTAACCGTGGCAAGCTTTTAAAGATTTACCGCGTTTGCCTGGGTAGCAGCCCTGTGGGCGATAAACAGTGCAAAGGCGACGGTAAAACGCCGGAAGGCCTCTACTTTATTAATGACCGCAACCCAAAGAGCGCTTATCATAAGAACCTGGGGATTTCGTACCCTAATGATGCCGATAGAAAACAGGCGGCCGCTTTGGGTAAACTACCCGGTGGCGATATTAAATTACACGGCTTGCCCAATGATTATGCAGGTGGCCCGGTTACATACGATTGGACTGATGGATGCATATCAGTAAGTAATGAAGAGATTGATGAATTGTATGTAGCCGTAAAAACGGGTTCTCCCATTTTGATTAAACCATAGCTTAAGCGGGTATTAAGCGGTGTTTATCTTTTAGTTGAGCCAATAACGGTTTTTGCTATGTTTGGGCTCAAACAAACACCGGAATGGAGAGATTAACCGGCCTATTTGGCTTTGCACTTATATTGGGTATTGCATTCCTGCTTTCAAACAATCGTAAAGCCATAAACTACCGCCTGGTGATTAGCGGTTTGCTTTTACAATTTACACTGGCGGTTTTTATACTAAAAGTTCCATTAGGCCAAAGGATATTTGCCTGGTTGGGTGCAAAAATTACAGCCCTGTTAAACATGGCTGATAAAGGCGGTGAGTTTGTGTTTGGCGGATTGATGCACCCGGAACTCTTAAGGCCTTTGTTGGGGAACTTCAGTTTCCTGTTCATGTTTAAGATTATGCCAACCATCATTTTTGTGGCGGTGTTGGTTAATATTGCTTACCACGTAGGTATTATGCAGGTTGTAGTATCGGCCCTGGCAAGAGTGGTGCACTTTTTAATGCGCGTTTCGGGCGCAGAAGCGCTGAGTAACGTTGCCTCAACATTTGTAGGGCAGGTGGAAGCGCAGATTATGATTAAGCCTTACATCAGCAGTATGACCATGAGCGAACTACTGGCCAGCATGAGCGGCAGTATGGCGTGCATTGCAGGTGGGGTAATGGCAGTATATATTTCTTTTGGTATAAAGGCCTCGTACCTGTTAGCGGCAAGTATTATGGCGGCCCCGGCGGCATTAGTGATTTCTAAAATTGTGTGGCCGGAAACAGAAGAGAGTGCTACAAAAGGCGTGGTGAAGCTGGAAATTAAAAAGACGCATGCCAACCTGTTGGATGCCATCTCGCATGGCGCCAGCGATGGCTTAAAGGTATCGTTGAACGTAATTGCCATGCTTATAGGCTTTATTGCGCTGATAGCATTGGTAAACTGGGTTTTACATTGGGTTGGCCTGCGCCTTAGTGGTTTGGGTATGCACCTTGATTTTATAGGTATTAACCTGGCTGATCTTTCCCTGAACTCCATCTTCGGGGCCATCTTCTCCATTTTTGCATGGGCTATGGGTGTGCCATCGGGCGAAACGCATACCGTAGGAACCCTGCTGGGAACCAAAATGGTTATTAACGAGTTTGTAGCTTATGATGGCCTTGCTAAAATGGTAAGCGAGCATACTATATCAGAGAAAGCGGCCCTTATTGCCAGCTTTGCCTGTTGCGGCTTTGCTAATTTTAGCTCTATAGCTATACAGGTAGGTGGCATAGGTGAATTAGCGCCTGACAGAAGAAAGGATTTGGCTAAACTCGGTTTCAAAGCGCTTATTTGTGGCACACTGGCATCGTACCTTTCGGCAACTATTGCCGGTATGCTGTTTGGTATTGAGTTTTTCTAATTGTGCCTTTACAGGCAACTGTTTTGTGGTTACAGGCGTTAATCAACTTCAAATAAAGTGATATGAAAAAGCTGTTTTTTATTGCTGCTATAGTTTTTGCTTATGGCTCAACTTTGGCGCAAACCCCTCTGCAAACAAAAAAGGTAACTATTTTTAAAAATGCCACTGCCATGATGGTTAAAGAGGGGGTAGCCGCAACAACCGGCGGTGTAGTTAAGTTGCCAATACCTCAACACACTTTATTTGGCACCTACTTTATTGGCAGCGGTAAGGATAATGCCGTTAAGAGTATCATTTTTAGAAATGATACCTTGAAGAAGCCCGCAAAAAGCCAAAGCGTATGGCAATACCTGGCAGGCAATATGGGCAAGTCCGTAACTATTTATTATGCCCCAACTCAGGGAATTGATAAATCTGCTATAGGTAAAGTGGTGGATTATGACTTGTACACAGGCATGATGCGCTTTACCACCGATGCGGGAAAAACCTTTGTAATGCACGTAGACAAAGTTTACCAGGCAGACTTTAAAGAGGACCCATCACCGCTTTACATGGCTGATAGCATTAAAAGAGTAATGCTGTTACGTGCTGATAAGCCTGCTGATAACCTGGCGCTGCAGGAGGTTTACATGACCGGCCAATTGAACTGGATACCTTCCTACTACTTAAAGCTGAAAGATGATAAGAGTGCAAGGCTGGAAATGAAAGCAGTAGTTGAGAATTATACTGAAGATATACGCGATGCGGATGTGGAGTTGGTGGTAGGCTCGCCGCAGATGAGCTACAGCAATAAGCCCGACCCAATGACCTATGACTACCTTTCAGTTACCGGTTATGATAATAACGATTACAGCGGCCTTAATGCCAAAGCGTATATGCAAAGCAATGCCATGACCACCTTAGCAGCTGCTGAAGCACCGTCAATGGATGGTTACTTTGAAGGTAGTTTCGCCACAGAGGGAGAGAAGAATGACGACCAGTATATTTACAAGCTGGGCAAAGTTACCATACCAAACCAATCGAAGGGTAGCTTTCCGATTTTTGCAGGCAATGTTGAATACAAGGATAAGTATGAAGGCACTATTAGCGACATCACCAGTTTTTCTGTAAACCGCTTTGTGCCTGATGAGGAGAAGGCCTTTGATGTGTTCCACTCATTAGAAGTAAAAAACACCGCTACCGTACCTTTAACCACTGCCGCAGTAATGGTGGTAAACGAAAAAGACCAGTTTGTTGCGCAGGACCAGTTGAAATACACCCCTGTTGGTGCTAATACCACCATCCGTTTATCGAAGGCTATTGACATTATTATGAAGAATAATGAGGAGGAAAAAGGAAGGGTTGATAATGCCAAGAAGATTGGTAAAACCACCTACAGTAAAATAACTGTGAAGGGTACGGTTACGGTTCAGAATTTTCAGGCAAAGGAAGTAACCGTTGCAGTTACCAAGGTTATAGATGGAACGGTTACCTCGCAGAGTGATAACGGCAAGGCAACCAAAAAAAGCTATTACAATGCCATTAACCCATATACTGAAGTGAAATGGGATGTTAAGTTAGGGGCCAACGAAAAGAAGGTGCTTAACTACGAATACGAGGTATTGTTCGTGCCTTAGTTGTCATTTTTGTTAACCGCGATTTAAAAGCCACTGCTTTTGTTCCTCAGTATCGGGAACGGGCACACCGCGTTTTTCACTTATCATTTCCAACGCCTGTTGTGCGGTGAAGCCCAAGCTTATAAGTACGGAACCAGCGATTAGCGTAGAACGCCCAATACCACCATGGCAATGTATAGCAATGTTTAGACCGGCTTCAAGGTCCTGCTGTAGTTGAGTTACCAATGCATTTGTTCTCTCGGCAGATTGCGGTAGGGTAAAATCAGCAATAGGGAAGTAGCGGTATTCGATTCCGGCTTCTAAGGCCAGTTTTTGTTCTTCCTGCAATTGCAGTTTTTCTATTTCTTTTTCTTCCAGCAGGCATAGCAGAACGTCCACCCCCTGCTCCTTAAGTGATGCAATTTCGGCAGGCAGGGCATTACCTCCTTGTGGCCTGGGCATGGTGCCCAAGCGCGCTTTGTTGGGTAATGTATGTATCCAGTAAACGGTGGCCATTGTGTAGCAAGATTAAGTATTTACGGTAAAGCAAAGTTTCCTAATCATCGTAGCTGTGCTATTTTGCCAACCTAAAATCAACTCATGCAGTACCGCAGAATGCCCATTGAAATTGAATCGCCGGAAGAAATGGGCTACGGCAATATATCTTTCAACCTGGCTGAAAGTTCAGTTAGGGATATTGCCTTAAGCCGCGTGGATGTTGACTTAAGCAAGTTGATTTTGTTTTATGGCGAGCACAAGGGTTTGGGTAAGCTGCGCGAAGTGATAAAAGAGAACAGTACCGTTTTAACTGCTGATGATGTGCTGGTAACCGGGGGTGCTGCCCCGGCCTTGTTTATAGTTGCCACCACCTTGCTTAGTGCGCAGGACCATTTAGTGGTTATTCGCCCCAACTACGGAACCAACCTGGAAACACCGCGCGCCATGGCCTGCCCCATGACTATTGTGGACCTGCGTTTTGAAGATGGCTTTGAAATTGATGTGCAGGCCGTGCGCAGTGCCATACAGGCTAATACGAAACTGATAAGCATAACCAACCCTCATAACCCCACGGGGCGGTTATACAGCCGGCAAACCATACAAGCGTTAATAGCCCTGGCTGAAGAAAAGAACTGTCGGCTTTTGGTAGATGAAACCTACCGCGACCTTAACTTTCAAACAGAGTTGCAGCCTTACGTGGCGGAGTTATCGGAAAGGGTTATTTCGGTTAGCTCTGTTTCAAAAGCCTATGGTGCACCCGGTATACGCATAGGTTGGATTATATGCCGCGACCGGAAACTGATGCACGATTTTTTAGCAGCCAAGGAGCAGATTTGCCTGTGCAACTCGGTTGTTGATGAGGAGATAGCCTTTGGGCTTATAGGCCATAAAACCAAATGGATGCTCGAACACCACGCCCATATCCGTAAGAACCTTGCTTACCTTAAGCAGTGGTTCAACAATCAAAGCTTTTTAGAGTGGGTTGAACCGCAGGCAGGGGTGGTGTGCTTTCCGCGGTTTAAGGCCGGTATTAATGTGGACGAAGGCTTTTACAATGCACTTTTTAAGAAATACGGAACCATAGTGGGGCCCGGCCATTGGTTTGAGCAGGGTAAAACTTATATGCGAATAGGGTTTGGCTACCCCCTTGAGGAAGAGTTGAAGGGAGGGCTGAAGAACCTGGAGCTTTGCCTAGCAGACTGCCGATTTTAAATTTAAGTATATGTTTTTCCGCGATTTAGGGTTTAGGTATATATTAGCCCTTGCTTAAATACACGCTTGTGAAGCCTTACCTGTTAATGGTGGATGATGATGATGGAGACCAGATTTTGATAGAGCGGGTGCTTGATAAGCTGCATTATGCCGGCAAGTTTGATGCCGTTAACAGCGGAACAAAAATGATGGATTTACTGACGGGCAAGTTACAAAGCGGAGAAGCATTGCCCGGCTTTATCTTGTTGGATATCAATATGCCCGGTAAGGATGGTAAGATGGTTTTACGCGAGTTGAAGGCGATTGAGAACCTTCGGCATATCCCGGTAATAATGTTTTCCACCTCCGATTCGCCCGATGATATAAAGGACTGTTACAGCCTGGGCGCCAGTGCCTACGTGGTAAAACCGCTGGAGTTTGACCGATTAATGGGGGTAGTGGAGCAAATACTTAGATACTGGTTTACGTTAGCCAGCCTGCCAAGCTAGTTTCTAAAGCATTTTTGCTGCTTTCCGTTTTGAAAAACAGGCAGATTGGTTATATTTGCGCTCCCGTTTTAAAACGGGGTATTAATTCATCCAAACCTTAAATTAATTTTAAGACATGGCAGTAAAAATCAGACTTCAACGTCATGGTAGAGGCAAGCGTCCTTTTTACCATATTGTGGCTACCGACAGCCGCACTCCACGTGATGGCCGTTACATCGAAAGAATCGGCGATTACAACCCATTAACTAAACCTGCAACCATCCACATTGATGTGGAGAAAGCTGTAAACTGGCTTGAGAAAGGCGCTGCTGTAACCAACACAGTTAAGGCAATTCTTAAGTACAAGGGTGTGCTTTACAAAAAGCACCTGTTACGCGGCGTTCGCAAAGGCGCTTTTACGCTTGAGCAGGCTGAAACCAAATACCAGCAATGGTTAGATGAGCACAAAAACAAGGTGCTTGACCACCAGAAAAAACACCACAAAGATAAGGCTGACCGTACTGCCAAACTGTTAGAACAGGAGCAGAAGAAAGCCGCTGACCGCGAGGCAAAACGCGCTGCTGCACTGGCTGCTGCAAAATCTGAAGAATCAGCTGCGGCTGAAATTTCGGCTGAAGGCGCCGCTGAAAACACAGCAGAAACTCCGGCTGAAAGCTAAATAAAACATACATGGTTGAGACCTACATAGCGGTCGGTAAACTACTAAAGCCCCACAAACTTGCTGGGGCTTTTCGTTTTATGTTAAGCCGCAATTTGAAAAGCAATAAGAAGTTACCGAAGCATTTTATGGTGCTGCAAAAGGGGGCCTATCTGCCTTACTTTGTGCACGAGGTGGAATTGACCGGCTTTAACGAAGGGCTGCTTAAGCTGGAGGAAATTAATACCCCCGAGCAGGCCCGTAGCTTTGCAGGGCAGGAATTGTACCTGACCGAAAAGGAAGTAAATACCTACTTTACTAAGGATGCTGAAACGCTTGATTTTCTGGTTGGTTATGTTGTTTTAAATGAAGAAAAAGTTGAATTGGGTAAAATAACCGAGATAATGGAAACCCCGGCCCAGGTATTAGCCACCATACTGCATAATGGCCGCGAGGTAATGATACCGCTAGTTGACGATTTTATTGTTGACATTAATAAGCGCCGAAAGGTAATTGCGGTTAACCTGCCCGAAGGGCTTTTGGATTTATAGTTTCAATAATAAGATAGCTTTAAGGTAATTTCATGACGGTGCTCATGAACTTAAATTCCTTTATTCAGTTATATTTAATCATGCTTTTAACCATCCCCGGAAGCATCAGTGTTGAACATGCTCTTGCCTTATTGGTGGGGGTGGCTATTACTTTGCTGGGGGCGCTTGTTTACACCTTTATGAGGGGTAAGCGGTTAAACAAAACGCTTACCAATGTAGATAGCGGCTCTAAGTACATTTTTGACCGGATATCGGATGGGTTGATAGTTTTGGATAGCAACTTTTGCTATGTGTATGCCAACAAAAAAATAGGCGAGATAACCGGACGGGATCCCAAAACCCTGATAGGTAAAAATGTATGGCATGAGTTCCCTGAAGCCATTGGCGGACAAACCTACCGGGCTTTTAACAAGGCCTTTACTGACCAGCAATACGTTTATAACCTCGATTATTTTGAGCCCCTTAACCTTTGGCAGGAGAACCACATTTACCCCTCGCCGGAGGGTCTTACCGTTTTTATACGCGATGTAAGCGGCCAAAAGCGGGCTGAGGTAGAACTGGTGCACAGCGAACAGAAATACCGCAGCATGTTTGAGCTAAACCCCTTGCCCATGTGGGTACTAGATGCTGATACGCTGAATTTTTTGGATGTAAACAAAGCTGCTGTTAACCATTATGGCTATAGCCGGCAGGAGTTTCTGGGGATGAATGCCGTGCAGATTAGGCCGCAGGAGGAGAAAGAGCGTTTTTTAAAACTTAGCAGGCCTATTGATGATGCGCCACGCACTACAGGTATTTGGAAGCACCTGAAAAAGGATGGCACCGTTATCCATGCTGAAGTAAGCGTTTGTTATATACAGTTTGAGGACCGCAAGGCGCGCCTGGTATTGGCTAACGATGTTACCGAACGCCTTATTGCCGAGCAACGTATTATGGAACTAAATGCAGGGCTGGAGGAAAAGGTGAAAGAGCGCACTACCGAACTGGAGCGTGTAAATGCCGAGTTGGAAAGCTTTAGCTATACCGTTACGCACGATTTAAAGGCCCCTTTACGGGCGCTTACGGGGCTTTCTAAAATAGTATTGCAGGAGAACGAGGCCAAACTGGATAAAGACAGCGCCGGCCTGCTGCGGGAGATAATGAAGGTAGCCGGGCAAATGGATAAGCTGATTTACCAGATTCTCCAATTCTCGAAACTGGGGACCAGTAGCCTTGAGCGAAAAGCAGTTGAAATGAATACCCTGGTAAATGAGGTGATAGGAGAGCTTAAGGCAGGTAACCACTTATCCAATCCCGAGTTTAAAATAGGAGAGTTGCACGATACGCAAGGCGATGCTGTATTGCTGAAGCAGGTGTGGCAAAACCTGTGTTCTAATGCGGTTAAATACTCCGCAAAGGAGGAAACACCGATTATAGAAGTGGGTATGCTGAACACCGCTAAAGGCAAAGCATATTACGTTAGGGATAACGGGGCCGGCTTTGATATGCAGTATGCCGATAAACTCTTTCAGGTATTTAGCAGGCTGCATACCAACAGCGAGTTTGAAGGCAGCGGCGTAGGCCTTGCCACTGTGCACCGCATTATAGCCAAGCATGGCGGCACCATTTGGGCTGAGGCCAAGGTTAATGAAGGGGCTACTTTCTATTTTACCTTGCCGGGGTAAAGTGGGGGCTCTCTAGGCTGCTTTTGCGGAGGCACTTATTGTTTTGTATTTTACTTGAAAGAAGAACAATGAAAGCCATATTAATTGCCGTTGCTTTGTTTTTTACTGTAATGGCAGGTAATGCGCAAAACCTGGTGCCTAACCCGAGTTTTGAGGATTACACTAACTGTCCTACAGCAACTGATCAACTGGGATTAGCCGTGGGATGGACCTCTTACAGAGCCTCTCCTGATTACTTTAATACCTGTGCAAATTTGCCCGTTGGCATTCCATTGAATGCGTGGGGTGAGCAGTCTCCTTACCATGGCAATGCTTATGCATTTTTAGGGACATATGACGGGATGAGTTCCATTTCCAACCGAGAGTATATCGGATGCAAATTGCTGCAACCTCTTGACTCGGGGATAGAATATTACGTTACGGCTTTTGTATCTAGAGCAGATTTTTATCTAGCAAATGGAGCAAGCAATAACTTGGGATTTCAATTTTTTAATCAATCCTACTCAATTAGCAACCCAGCGCCTATTAATAACTATTCTCATATTCATTCCTATGGTATTATCACAGACAGTGTTAATTGGACAAGAATCAGCGGTTCATTTGTGGCAGATTCTAATTACGAATATCTTTCTATTGGAAATTTTTATGATGATCAACATACGGATACGTTAGATATAAACAACAATGCTGCTGGTTACTATTTGGACGCTATTTGCGTCTCGACCGATTCTTTAACTTGTGATTTAAGTTCTAGAATTAATTCTGTTATGAGTGACAGAGTTCAAATTTACCCGAACCCTTGTAACGATATCCTCAATATTAGAATGGACAAGCCTCGCACCGCCATGAGTTTGTACGACAACCTGGGTAGACCGTTACTTCGAATTCATGCTCCTGCTCCCGATACGCAAATAGATGTTTCCTCTTTCCCCGCCGGTACATACATGGTTGAATTGATAAGTGAAAAATATTTAAGCATACAAAAGGTTATACTTCTTAAATAGTTTACTTGTCCATTGTCAGTCAGGCGAATAACAATGGATTAGAACTTGCACTGGCGAAGCGCTCTAACGCCTGTTTGTTACAGAGAAGTTGCCAACCTTTTGGCTTTGACAGGCATATGTAAGCCCTGTTTATTGCCCGCAATTAGCATTATCTTCGCGCCCCAATGCGTATTGATATTATTACCGTTTTACCGGAGTTGTTGGAGAGCCCCTTTCAGCATAGTATGATGAAGCGGGCGAAGGACCGCGGCTTACTGGAAGTGCATTTGACCCAATTGCGGGACTTTGCCATTAACAAGCATGGCCAAATTGACGATTATCAATACGGGGGCGGGGCAGGCATGGTAATGATGTGCGAACCTATCGCTAACTGTATAGATAAGCTAAAGGCAGAGCGCGATTATGATGAGGTGGTTTACATGACCCCTGATGGTGAAACGTTGAACCAGAAAATTGCCAACCAGTTCTCGCTAAAGAACAACATTATTATTATTTGCGGGCATTATAAAGGTATTGATGAACGCTTACGGCAGCTATACGTTACCCGCGAAATATCCATTGGCGATTATGTATTAAGTGGCGGCGAACTGGCGGCAGCCGTGTTTGTAGATGCCATCGGCCGCCTGCTGCCGGGGGTATTAAATGATGAAACATCGGCACTTACGGATTCATTCCAGGATGGATTGTTATCTCCACCCGTATATACCCGCCCCGAGGAGTTCAGAGGGGTAAAGGTGCCGGATGTGTTGCTTAGCGGCCATGAGAAGAACATACAGGAGTGGAGGCATGAAAAGGCCCTGGAGCGCACCAAACAACGCCGGCCCGATTTACTGGGAGAGGACAATTAGAGAAAATAAGCTGTGTTTTGAGGCGTAAGTGATTGATTATGAGCAATAGGACAGTTAACAGCCCTTGTGATTAAAGAATTAAGCAGTACTATTTTATTTCCGCTTTTTTTCTATTTTTGCCTGCCTTTTAAAAAATCCAACAAGAAAGAATAATATGAATCCGAAGATTAAACTGGTAGAAGAAGCCTTTGGCCACAAAAGCAAGCACCCCTCTTTTAACCCGGGTGACAACATAACTGTATCTTACAAAATTACCGAAGGTAACAAAGAGCGTATCCAGGAATTCCGCGGAGACGTTATCCAGGTTCGTGGCGTAGGTTCAGGCAAAATGTTTACTGTTCGTAAAATATCAAACGGTGTAGGTGTTGAGCGTGTTTTCCCTCTTAGCTCACCTTTTGTTGACGAAATCATCGTAAACAAAATCGGCCGTGTTCGCCGCGCTAAACTGTTCTACCAGCGTACCCGTAAAGGTAAGGCTTCGCGTATTCAGGAAAAGCGTCAGGCTGAAACTGAAACTGCTGCTGCAGAATAGATTAAACCCTATAAATTATACCAATGCCGTTTCCCGAAAAGAAACGGCATTTTTTTTCAAATCTACCCCTGTTTAAACCGCCTTTCATTTTTTACATTGCCGTGACAATCCGTTTGGTAACATTTAACGTCTATGTATATAGATGTGAATAATTTTACGTTTTATAAGCGGCCGGGCTTTTTAAATTGCAAAGTGGTATAAATCTTGAATCTCCGTGACTAATGGCCTACAAGAACTATAAATTCAAATCATTAAGGGTTTTCTCCAGCGATGAGTGGTTGGCAAACCGTAAACGCGAATACCGTACGGTATTCGATAGAAGTGAAACAACCTACATATCTGCCGAGTTGGCTTTTTACAACAAACTGTTTGATGAACAGGATTGGGAAGCAACCGTTACCCTTAAAGCTTTTTCGCATGCCGATGGCAAAAAGAAAGAGCTGAGCAGCCAGGATGAAAAGCGCAAAATACGCCTGGATGAAAACACCGTGTATGTAAACAAGGGTTGGGGCATGGCTACGCCCGGCGCTTTTTGGCTGAAAGGCGAATACAGTTGGGAGGCCTACATTGATGGCGAACTGATTGGCACCAAGCGTTTTTATATTGAGGACGTGGGCCGCGTATCGGGCGAGGTTAATCCTTTCTTCGATATTGAATCAGTGCGTTTTTACACCGGTGACTACAATGCCGTTAACGAGGAGAACAAAACCTACCTTAAAAAGATAAATGCCAACCAAACGCAATACTTGTATGTGGAGTTTAAATTCCGCAACAAGATTGAGCCCGAGTGGAACTGCGAGGTGGTGTTTAACTGGTATAATGCTTCGGGCATGTTGAAGGCCCGTATTGAACGTTTCCGCAAAATTGAAACAGGCAAGGTAGGAGAGACCTTTACCTTTAACGAAGGTTGGGGTAACGATATACCGGGCACCTGGAAGGATTCATCATACCGCCTGGAGGTGGTATTTATGGATACGGTGGTGGCCGTGGCTTACCTTGATACCGGCGAGGAAGATGTGGAAGGCGATGTTGAACTGAATGCTATCAACGCACAGGTGGCAACCACTACGGTGGCTTCGCCTATTCGTCCTGATGAATCATTAGATGCACAGGTGGCTAACCTTGATGAGTTGATTGGTTTGGAGGAACTGAAGAAGGAGATAAAGAACCACATCAGCTACCTGAACTTTTTAAAGTTACGCCAGGAGAAAGGCTTTAAGGATAGCGACCGTATTGCACTGCATAGTGTGTTTATGGGTAACCCCGGCACCGGTAAAACTACCGTGGTAAAAATGCTGGGCCAGATATACAAGGCCATGGGCTTATTGAGCAAAGGCCATGTGAAGGAAGTTGACCGCAGCCAGTTGATTGGCGAATACATTGGCCAAACCGCCCCTAAGGTTAAGAAGGCCATTGAAGAGGCTAAAGGAGGCATTCTGTTTATTGATGAAGCTTACGCCTTAGCGCGCGAAGCGGATGACAGTAAAGACTTTGGTAAGGAAGCTATTGAGGTTATTATAAAGGAAATGAGCGATGGCAGTAAGGACCTTGCTGTAATGGTGGCCGGCTATCCGCACGAGATGCAGATATTCCTGGATTCTAACCCCGGCCTTAAATCGCGCTTTAATAACTACTTCCATTTTGATGATTACCTGCCTGAGGAGTTACAGGAAATAGCTGTGCAGGCTGCTAAGTACCGCAACGTTAAGCTATCAGCACCGGCTGAGCACTACCTGTTTGATCAATTGACAGAAGCTTACCGTAACCGCGACAGAACTTTTGGTAATGCGCGTTTTGCCTACTCGGTAATTGATGAAGCTAAAATGAACCTTGGCCTGCGCTTAATGAACAGGCCTGATTTGCGCGACCTTAATGATGAAGCGCTTTCAACCGTAGAATTGGAGGATATTGAGCAGGTGTTTGCCAATAAAGGTAAGCGCCGCGCTAAAATTAAGGTAAACGAAAAAATGTTGCGCGATGCCTTAAACGAGTTAAACGAGTTGATAGGCATAACCAATATTAAGAATGAGGTGAATGAATTGGTGAAGCTGGTGCGTTTCTACGAGGAAATTGGCCGGGATGTAACCAACAAGTTCTCGCTGCATACGGTGTTCCTGGGTAACCCCGGCACCGGTAAAACTACGGTAGCACGCATTATAGGTAAAATATATAAGGCGCTTGGCTTGCTGGAGCGTGGCCACATGGTAGAAGCGGACCGTCAGGGTTTGGTAGCAGGCTTTGTAGGCCAAACAGCTATTAAAACCGACGAGCGCATTAAGGAAGCCAAAGGCGGCGTGTTGTTTATTGACGAAGCTTATGCCCTTGGCGAAAACAGCCTGGGCAGCGACTTTGGTAAAGAAGCTATTGAAACGTTGCTGAAGCGCATGGAAGATATGCGTGGTGAGTTTGCTGTTATTGTTGCCGGTTATACCGAGCCGATGAACCGCTTTTTGGAAAGCAACCCCGGCCTGCGTTCGCGCTTTGACCGTACCTTTACCTTCCAGGATTACACAGCCGAGGAGCTTTACCAGATTGCTATGAGCCTGCTGAAGAAAGAAGGCGTTAGCCCTGATAAGGAAGCGGATGAATACATGAAGCAGTATATACAAAGTATATACGATTACCGCGATAAGTACTTCGGTAACGGCCGCGAGATACGCAAGTTTATATTGGAAGCCGTGCAGAACCAAAACCTGCGCCTTGCTTCAATAAGTAAGGAACACCGCACCAAGGAAATGCTGGAAACCCTAACGCTGGAGGACCTCAAGGAATTTAAAATTCAGGAAGGTAAGCGCAGCAGCTTAGGCTTTAAATACTAAAAACAGAAGGTGAGTTAAACGCTCACCTTTTTTGTTGGTTGCATTTTACCCCCTCCGTCCGCTTATGGGGGACTCGGCCCGCTGTTAGGAGGATATGGCCCTAAACCTGTTCGGTTGGTTAATTCATCGGATGAATTATTGAGGGTAAGTGGCGCTTGCAAAGCGTTATTTTGAGCGAGCATTCATCCGATGAATGCGCTTAACGCAGTAGAAACGCCTTGGAAGTAGGAGTTAACGATTATCTGCTGACGATAAACTTGGATAGCGCGTGTTTGCCGGTAACTTCAAAATCTGCTAAGTAAAGGCCCGGCGGAAATTGTGAAACATCAATTTGTAAGTTGCTATTCTGCTTATCTACATTGAGAATAATATCGCCTATGCTATTGTAAATAATAAGTGAAAACAATCCTGAGTTGTAGCTTAGGTTTATACTATTTGTTGCAGGATTAGGAAAGAGTTCAGGAAAAATAATTTGCTCTTCTATGATCCGCGATGGCCCACAGGTGTACAGATAATTTGCAGTAAAAGCTGAGTCTGTTGATACGCACACATCATCTATAAAATAGTAAGACACCTTTGAAGCATCTGCCAAAACGGTTAAGCTATCATCAAAAAAATTGCCAATTTCTAAAAATTGATATGCTGAATCTGATATAAATGATCCATATATTGTTGTCCAGTTTGTGGTATCGGTGATTATATAATTAGATTTAATTTGGGCTCTATTGGCATTAGGATAGCCGACGGGATGTGGCAACTGTGTGGTCTTAAAAAGAACTCCCAAATTATTCGATCCTGCACCATATTCACTTGTGGCTAACGCTGTTTTAAAGGAAATAAAATACTTCTGACCAATGTTGAGAGCGGTAATCAACTCGCAGCCGATGATTTCATGGTTATTAGGGTAAAATGGATTATAAGTTGCAATGCCTACGTAAGCAGCGCAGCTCGGGTCTGGCGCATTTTGAAAACCAAAATCGTTTACTGGAACGCTACAATTACCGGTTAGGCCATCATTTACCGCACATCGGTTAAAATATTCTGGAGTTGTCTGTATGCTTATCCATCCAGTAGCACTGTCTAATTGAGCTATTCCAGTAGGACACGCTCCCTGTTCAAAACTTGGGTTAGGCACAAGGTTTTGCCCATAGCCTTCTATAGTAGCAAAAAGCAAAGTAACCAGAATAGGTAGTGTTTTCATTTTCTTAGTTGCTGTAAAATACAAAACAATCATTAGATGTGATTAATGAAGGTAATGCCTTTGTACGGTAATTGTTTACCCCCCTCCGTCCGCTTATGGCGGACTCGGCCCCTCCCGAAGGTTCGGGATAGGGGGACATACCCTAAACTCGTTCGGTTGGTTAATTCATCGGATGAATTATTGGGTAGGTGGCGCTTGCAAAGCGTTATTTTGAGCGAGTCTTCTCTGATGAATACTCCATTCTCAATTACCTAATCAGTGTTACCGTACCCTTATACATTTTTGGTGTGTAGTTGTCAATAAACACTACTCGTATTACATAGCTGTAAACGCCTTCGGCGGCGGGTTTGCCTTTAAAGGTGCCATCCCAACCAAAGTTAATGTCGTTGGTGTCAAATACCTTTTCGCCAATGCGGTTAAAGATGCTGCCCTCTACCATTTTAATGGCCGGCATATTACCGAACAGCATAAACACATCGTTCTGTCCATCGCCGTTTGGTGTAAAGGCGTTGGGCACAAATAGGTCGTAACGCGGTACAACGGTAACGGGAAGGCTTGTGGTGGTTACGCAGTTGTTGCCGTTTATATCAACTGTTAATTGCAGTTGATAGGTGGTAGAATTGTAAGTTGAAACTACAGGGCTACTGCAATCAGCACAACTTAAACCGGCAGCCGGTGTCCAGTTATAGATCACGTTGGGGTCGTAATTGGTGTTGGCATGCACCTGTGCACTTTCGCCAAGGTTAAGCACCATTGAATCAGGCACCAGTGTAACAACAATAGCCTGTGGCTCGCTAAGGCTAATAGTGCCTGAATCAACACAGCTGTTGTTATCGGTAACTATGTAGGAGTACGTGCCTGCTGAAAGCGAACCGAACTGTCCGCCATTGTTGCTTTGTGCACCTACTGTAAACAACCAAGGGGTAGAGCCGCCGGTTGCCGTTACGGTTATAGTTCCATCCTGGTAGCCGGGGCAGGTAACGTCAGTCGCGGTAGCAGAAGCCTGTAAAAGCAAGGGCTCGATTATAGTAGTAGTAGTTGAAGCAGTGCAGCCATAATTATCGGTAGTGGAAATAGCGTAGGTGCCTGCGGCCAGTGTTGTAAAGCTACCGGTGTTATTAGTGGCAAGTGTATTGCCGCCCTGCGTTAAGTTGAAAGTATAAGGCGCAACGCCATTGACTGTTGTGGCGTTAATGGCCCCTGTATTATCGCCATTGCAAAGCAGGTTAGTGCCTATAGCTGTTACAACGGAATTGATAACGGTAAGCTGTGTAGTAATAATGCTATCGCAGCCAAAACTGTTTTGTAGGGTGATAGGGTAGCTGCCACTGCTGGTTACGGTACTGCCATCAGGTAAGGTGTAACTGCCGCCATTACAAATGGTATCGCTTACAGTTGTATTTGATACCGGTAATACTACCAGGATAATGTGGAAGGCGCTGTCGCAACCGTTCACCGTGCTCAATGTGTCATTATAAGTGCCCGATGAATTTACACTACTACCTCCCGGTAGAGTGTAGCTATTGCCGGAGCAAATTGTATCCGTATAAGTGGTATCGTACGTTGGGTTTACGCTTAATTGCGTAATGATGATGCTATCGCAGCCATTAACGGTTGGTAAAGTATCGGTATATGTTCCCGCGGCAGATGTGGTGCTGCCATCGGGCAAAGTATAACTGCTGCCATTGCAAATAGCGGCATTAACGGTGTTATTGTAGGTTGGGTAAACGGTAAGGTTAACATGCACTATGCTATCGCAACTGTTAATAGTGTTCAGTGTATCAGTGTATAAGCCGGTGGTGCTTGCTGATTGCCCACCCGGCGTTGTATAGGTTTGGCCCTGGCATATAAAGGCATTATACGTAGTATCATAAACCGGATAGAAGGCAAGCATGGTTGTATATATGCTGTCGCAGCCATTGGCCAGCGTAAAGCTATCGCTGTAAGCGCCGGCAGTTGATGCTACATTGCCATTCGGTAAGGTGTATGAGTTGCCTGTGCAAATGGTCACAAAATTGGTATCGCGCGCGGTAACGCAATTGCATGTTTGGATTGCTGTAGTAGTATAATCGTACGTGCCGGCCTGTGTTTGTGTAGGGTTGTTATTGTAAGAAGGGTTGGCATTTTGCACAAGGCCTGTAGTGGTTACAGTAGGCACACCCGTACCGGCCACACCATTGCTATCGGCATCGGCATAGCCACCTTCCCACACATCAAAGCAACCATCGCCATCGCTATCGGCAGTTATAAAATCAAGGCTTCCTGCACCATCGCTATTGTTCACCGTATAGTTAATGGTAGCATTGATTAGGTCAGAAGTTTCAAGCCCGCTGTATAAACCATTTTGCCCGAAGCTGGCATTAGGGCCATCAATGCGTCCATCGTTATTAGCATCGGCTTGTCCGTGCCCGGCTTCAAATACATCATAAATGCCATCATTATCGCTGTCTAAATCCAATGGGTTAGGCACGCCATCGCCGTCTGTATCAGTAGTGCAGTTTACGGAGTAGAAAGCTACATCATCAATAAAGTTGCCTGCCGCGGGGCTGCCGCTGGCGGTTGATATGGCCTGAAATTCGAAACGTGTTGTGTTTTGCCCAGCAGGTACAACATATACACCGCTGTATAGTGCCCATGCGGTATTACCGGTGCTAAACTGCCCCTGCTGATAAGTGTTGCCCGGTGCGCCTATGCGAAGTTCCATAACATCAACCCCTGCGCGGCCGCGGTGGGCAAAGTACCACACCAACACATCGCCGGGGGTAGTGGTTACATCCTGGTAAAGGGCGCTCATTTGGGTATAGTTAATTTCAGCATGTTGTGTGCCGGCATAAGCAGGCACACCGTTAAAGTTATTGCCCCACAGCTCAATGGTATTATCGGTAGAGGTGGTTTCCCAACCCGGCACCAGGGTTTCATCTACATATAGCACATTACTGCCTGATATTACTGGCTGCTCAAAACTGCCGTTTACAATAAGGTTTTGTAAGGAGCCGTTACCGCACTCAACAGCATCGGTAAGGCCGTCGTTGTCATCATCAATATCCCATTCATCGGTAATGCCATCATTATCCGAATCGGGGAAACAGTTGGTTACATCTACGTGCACTGTATCGGCATTGCTTGCACAACCCATTACGGTAGC
The DNA here is from genome assembly GCA_964620645.1 of uncultured Chitinophaga sp. Classification (GTDB taxonomy): domain Bacteria; phylum Bacteroidota; class Bacteroidia; order Chitinophagales; family LD1; genus Bog-950. The sequence continues at coordinate 34,092 of CAZUHU010000004.1, read as the reverse complement.
TGTTAATATGTAATCGCCGGTGTTAAAGGTGTTGGTGTTAGGCAGGTAAGGGTTTTGCTGGTTGCTGCTAAAGCCGCTTGGGCCCGTCCATGAGTAAACCGCAGCCGGTATAGAGTCAGCATTTAACTGCAGGCCGCTGCCTGCGCAAATGTTGGGCGCGCTGGCTTGTGCGTTTACTTCAATTTCAGCAAAGTTGCTGAAGTAGCCAAAACGGGTGCCGCTGCCGGGGCCCCCATGTATCATACCCAAATGAAAGAACGTGGTAGTGTTTGAAACGTTGATGGCTGTGTTTTGCGGATAGTTGGCATTAGATAGCAACACCTGCGCGCTGTACAATTGCCCGCCTGAGCCGGGCACCACACTAAACTGACCTGAGGTAATAACACCTGCGGCACCGTTTACTAAAAAGTTGTTGAGGCCGGTTGGGCCGGTCATAATATTTGCATAAAGATCCTCGGTAGTAGAGCGTGTAAAGGAAACGGAGTATGAACCTGTGCACACTACAGGTGGAAGAAGGTCTAAGCCTATTTCGCAACCAATGCCGCTCATTTGCCAAACGTAAGCCGGTGCTGAAGTTTGAATGTAAGTTGAAGGGCCACCAACTGAAAGTTGATAGGTTTGGCCTGCGTTAATTGTGGTTACCGCACTTCCGTTTTGCGAAATAGTAGTTCCGTTTTGGGTTGCTGTTACAAATAGCTGATCGCCGGGGGCATTTAAGAAGCCGCTCATGGCTACATACTCAGTACCCAGTATAAGCACCGGTACAATCTGGTCTCCGCCTAAATCCGAACAACCGCCAAAGGGCCCGCCATTCAACAAATCATCTTTCACGGTAATGGCAATAGGCTTGGTGGAAGTTACGCGCGAACCCTGCAGGTGGTCAGCCGGCAAATACCCCGATGCAGTAGCCGAATACGTTTGCCCTGCGTTCAACACAATGTTATACGGCACTCCCGCTGCGTGGCCAACTACGGCATTTGTAGGGGTAATGGTAACAGTGGTGTTGTTTTGCGTGGCTATAATATCAAAGGATGAGAAAGGTTGAGGAGAGTAGGAGGGGTTGTTCTGCAGGTAATTTTGTGAGGGGATGAAGAAATCGGTTCCTAATGCGTTGCCTCCTTTTAACACAAATATCTCCGGGTTGCACTGGCACTGTGCGCTTACTACTTCGTAATAAACCGTAACCGGCGTAGTGCTTGAAATGTGCAGGCCATAATTCAATGTGCTGTTGGCCGGCTTGTTTTCAATAATATCTATCCAGGCGGTAAGGTCCACCGTTTGGGTGCTGTTAGCAGGTATGTTTACCGTTTGTGCCGGCATGCCTGCCCCGGCGGGCTGCGTAATGGTAACTGTTGCCGGCTGGTTATAAGTGGTTATGCGAAAAACAATAGGCCTGTCGAAGTTTGCTGTATGAATGGATACTTCCGGCGCAGCAAACCAAAAGGCGGTATCGGTTTGGCTAAATAGGCTAATCGCAAATCCCGTAAAAAGGATAGAAAGTAAAGTTTTTTTCATGTGGCTGAGTCCGCTTCAAATATAACCAAGGATATGGATTGAGATGAATATATGGACGTGCAGGTTGCCTCATTCAAAAACTATGTTGTGTTCATAATTCTTTATTGGCCGGGGCGGTTATGTTGAGTTTAAAAAAGCACACCTTTGCAGCATGCGCCACAAAAACAATGTAACCCTTGGGCAGGCCCTCGAAATGATGGTTAAGGAGCTTAAAATTAAAGGCAAGCTCGACGAAACCCGCATACAGGATGGCTGGGAGCGCATTATGGGCAAGCCCATTGCCAAATACACCTCCTCCATTTCTTTAAAAGGAGGTAAACTCTACATTAAGGTGGAAAATGCCCCCCTAAAACAGGAATTATCCTACGGCCGCGAAAAAATCCGCGATTTGTTTAACCAGGAGCTCGGTTCTGACGTAATAAGAGAAGTGGTTATTTTTTAAAGCTTTAGGGATCGGGTACGTCTGCTTTCAACCGGTAATAGTGTTCAGTTTAATGTGCTACAATGTACACTGCCTTGTGGAATAGTGGCAGATGCCCATCCTATGTAAATAGATACATTCGTTGCTGATGAAAGTATTGCGTGTTGTCATTACTGTGCTGTTTAGCGTAATGGCTTTAGTAATTTTTGCCCAGGGCACTGATACAGTTCCTTACAAGATAAGCCATTTTGATATCAAGAAGCAGGAGAAGGTATCAGTAGTAGCAGCAAAGCTGGGTGTTGACCCTCAAATTATCGTAAAGCTCAACAAACTGCGCAATGTGCAGCAGGACCTTGTTCCCGGCCAGCGTATTAAAATCCCGGTTTACCCCAAGGGTTACAAATACACCCCCGAAACGGTTGTAGTACATAAAGCCCCGGCATTGGATAGTGCCGATATTAAACTGCTGTATGGTGAAGAGGCTACTAAAACGCAACCCGTTGTGCTGCCTCCGCTAACCCCGGATGAAGCCAGGGGCAGGCTTGACATGGTGGATGTAATGCTGGAGATGAATGAGGCCATGCTGCAAGGGGTTAAAGCCAGTATAGATACACTAAACGCACCTGAAAGCGATAAGCCCGTTGATGAGAAGAACATACAGGCCCTGCTGTTGAAGATGAAACGCAGCCGCGATAAAGTGCTGCTGATGCCTTACCTGGAACATATACAGGATAGCTTAAGCCAGGAAATGGTGTTGCTGAAGAACGAGAAAACCATTCTGCAAAAAATACTGCAACCTACTGCTGTGCCTATTGCACCAACTGATACGGTATTAGCCATTATAGACACTGCCTCTTTGCAGGCAGATAATGCGCCACCGGTTGTGGCTGAGCCTGAAGTTAAGGATACGAATGATGTACTGGCAATGAAGGAAGATGATGTAGTGAAAGACGATAACAAACGAATTGAGGTAAAACGAAACGAGAATAAGCGGAAGAAGTTTAAGGAGTACTATCCGCTGGATACGGTTATTGTGTACGATATAGGGCCAACCACCTCTGCGCGCAATTACGCTAAAAGCCCCGAAGCGCAACAAAAACGTAAAAGCCTTTGGGATACCGCCCGCGCCGTTGACCCTGTTATAGATTCGGCAACGCTTAAGCGTTTGCAAACACCAATACAAATGCCTGTTGACAGCAACACGGCAATGAAGATTAAAATACCTAACACGCTTGACTCTGTTATCATTAAACCGATAAAGGTGCAGAAACAGGTAGAGGTGAAGGATACGGCTAAAGCACCAACGCCTATAGTTGCCTCGGTAAATGATACCGTGCAGAAGAAGATGGTGGATACTTTAACTGTTGCACGAACGGATACGAACAGCGCCACTCAGGTTGACACAATAAAGGCCGTTGAAGTAAAAGTTGAGCCTGTTAAAGTAGATACCGCAGCACCGGTAGTAGCTAAAACTGATACCATCGCTAAAACTCCGGTGGTTAAAAAGCAAACTACAAGCGTAGCCGATATGGCTATTGCTTCTGCGGATTCAGTAAGGCATATTAAGGCAGAATTTTTCTATAAACGTGCGCAAAAGGCCATGGGCGAAAAGAATTTCCGCAATGCTGAGCAGTATTTGAAAAAGGCAGTGGACTTATACCCACGCCATTTTGAAGCCTGGTTTGCTATGGCGGAAATGGACGACCTCTTTGGTTCGCAGGGTACTGCGCTTAAGGAGTATAAGATTTGCGAGTCGATTGATTCAACCCAGCCTAAGCTGTACTACAACATGGGTAACGTTTATCAAAAGATGAAGCGCAAAACCGATGCTTACAAAGCCTTTGATAAAGCCATTGAATTGAACCCTGAGTTTATTCTGGCCCTAATGGCGCGCGCCGCCATCCTTACTGATTGGAAGAACTACGATGCAGCTATTTATGATTACGACCGCGTAGTGCAACTTAACCGCACCTACCACTTTGCTTACAAGGCCCGTGGCCAGGTAAAACTGCTTAGCAAAGATTTTACTACCGCGGCGGATGATTTCACGCGCTACCTGATATTTGAAGAAACTGACCCTTCAGCTTACTACTACCGCGGCCTTGCTAAAATAGGTATGAACGACCTGTTGGATGGCTGCCTGGACCTTTCAAAAGCGGCTGACATGGGCTATGTGGCTGCACAAAAAGCCATAAAGAAAACCTGCGAGTAAGCGTCTTAATAGATGTAAAAAGATGCAATTTTTGAGATGCGAATCCGTCTCTCTAACCCTAATACGTGATGTATGGCAAGTGTATATGATTACAGTGTAAAAGACCTGAGCGGCAAAACCGTCAAACTTTCAGATTATAAGGGTAAGGTGTTACTTATAGTAAATATTGCCTCTAAGTGCGGGCAAACGCCTCAATTAGATACTCTTCAGAAGCTTTACGAAAAGTATAAGGACAAGGGTTTTGAGATTTTGGCCTTTCCTTCAAACGATTTTATGCAGGAGCCTAACGAAGGTGGCGATATAACCGAGTTTTGTAAGGTTAATTATGGTGTAACGTTTAAGGTATTTGCCAAGGGGCCGGTACGAGGGGCAAAAGCTCCGGATTTATACCGCTTTCTGGCAGGCGAAACCGGTGGTTTTTTAAGGAAGGGATACCCACTGTGGAACTTCCATAAGTACTTGATTAACAGAACGGGAGAGGTGGTGGATTGGTTTAATCCCTGGAAATGGCCGGATGACGACAAAATTACCGCTTTAATCGAAAAATGTCTGGACGAAAAGGCTGTGGAAAATAAGAAAATGGCAGGGCACGCAAATTGATAAAGAGCATTACCTTTGCAATTCGCACAAGGGACAAAAGGATTAAAAAATTTAAAACATAAACAGTATGGCAGTTCAAATTACAGACAGCAATTTCAAAACCGAGGTGCTGGATAGCAACAAGGTAGTTCTTATAGATTTTTGGGCAGAATGGTGCGGCCCTTGTAAGGCAATTGGCCCGATGATCGAAGAAATTTCGAAGGAATACGAAGGCAAAGCAGTTGTAGGCAAGGTTGATGTAGACAACAACCCTGAAACTGCTATGAAATACGGCATCCGCAATATCCCTACGCTGTTGTTTATTAAAAACGGGCAGGTAGTAGATAAGCAGGTAGGCGCTGTGCCAAAAGCAAACCTGGTAGCTTTATTGAACAAGCACCTTTCGTAATTGAAAATTGAAATCTTATTCTTGTAGGGGCAATTAGTTAATTGCCCCTACGTTTTTTAGGGCATTGGTAATTAATAATTGGCACCTTAGGATTGTAGAAAGGTGGCATGTAAGAGTCGGTCTTCAGCCGCTTCTCACGAACAAATAGATTTTGAATGGCAGGCGAATTAGAGCAACAACAATTTCCGGAAATAGATAACCTTGAACTGTTAGCCAAACAGGTTGTGGAAGGCTTCATTATTGGCCTGCACAAATCTCCATTCCATGGTTTTTCGGTTGAGTTTGCCGAGCACCGCCTTTATAACCCCGGCGAAAGCATGCGCCACCTCGATTGGAAGGTATATGCACGCACCGGTAAAATGTTTGTAAAGCGTTACGAGGAGGAAACAAACCTCCGCTGTCAAATCGTTATTGATGCCTCTTCCTCTATGTATTTCCCTAAAGATGAGGAAGCGAAAACCAACAAACTGCGCTTTTCTATTCTTTCGGCAGCAGCGCTGATTAACTTGTTAAAGCGCCAGCGCGATGCAGCCGGCTTAAGCATATTTACTGATAAGGTTTTGGTTAACACCGGGGCAAAAAGCAGCACCAAGCATTTGCAAATGCTGTATGCCAACCTGGAGAACCTGATGAAGCAATCTCCTTTAAATGTAAAAACAGATGCGGCCGCAGCCCTGCACGAAATTGCTGATACAGTGCATAAGCGCAGTATGATTATCATTTTTAGTGATATGTTTGATAACATAGATAGCCGCAGTGCTGATAATCTTTTCTCCGCTCTGCAACACCTTAAGTACAATAAGCACGAGGTTATCCTTTTTCATGTAGTAGATAAAAGCAAGGAACTGGACTTTGAATTTGAGAACCGCCCTTACCAGTTTGTAGATATGGAAACAGGGGAGAAGGTGAAATTGCACAGCAACCAGGTAAAGGACTTCTATGTGCAGCAAATGAGAAAGTTTGAACATGACCTTAAACTGCGTTGCGGCCAGTACCAAATTGATTTTGTAGAGGCTGATATCAATAACGATTTCCGCCAGGTGTTGCTTCCCTTCCTGATGAAGCGCACTAAAATGTTCTAGCGTATTTATGGTGCACATGTTTTAGGTTTCATATCCTGTTCGGTTCTTAAAACAAATAGGCCTTTTTCTTATTTACCCTGTCTTTAATATTTGTCTTTTTTAAAGTCTATTGTATCTTGTAATGCGTAACCCCCAATCGCAGGCAAATACCCATTCCCTTCATCCAATTACCCAACATGAAAAAAAGCATCTACCTGTTTTTATTATGTGCCTTTACTTGGCTAAGTACAACAGCACAAGCCCCTCAAAAAGTTAACTACCAGGCCGTAGCGCGCAATGCTACCGGCAACGTACTGGCTAACCAGGCCATAGGTCTGCGGTTTACCATACGCAGCGGCGGCAGCGGTGGTGCAATTGTTTACCGCGAAACAAATACCGCCACCACTAATGGCTTTGGCATATTTACAGTAGTAATTGGCGGCGGCAATGTGCAGCAAGGTATTTTCAACAGTATTGCCTGGGGCAATGGTGATAAATACCTGGAAGTTGAAATAGACGCTGCAGGTGGAACAAACTACACCAGCATGGGTAACACTCAATTGGTAAGTGTGCCTTACGCTTTATATGCTGAAACATCGGGCAGCAGCTTGCCCGGCCCTACCGGTAATACCGGCCCTCAAGGCCCGCAGGGTGTAATAGGGGCTACCGGGGCAACAGGCGCTACCGGCCCCCAGGGTAACGATGGAGCGGGCATAACAAATATTACAGATAACGGTAATGGAACAATTACAATACAGTTGAGTAATGGTAGTAGTTTCACCGTTCAATCGGGCATTACCGGCCCTACAGGCCCCACCGGACCACAGGGCTCCGTCGGAGGTGCAACAGGTGCTACCGGACCGCAAGGCGTAACGGGTCCGGTTGGCCCACAGGGCGTTCAGGGTAATACCGGGGCTGCAGGAGCAACCGGTCCGCAAGGCGTTCAGGGTGCACAGGGTATTCAGGGAGTAACGGGCCCTGCCGGGGCTCAAGGCTCTCAAGGTTTACAAGGTGTAACAGGCCCAACAGGTCCGCAGGGCGTACAAGGGGTGCAGGGTATACAGGGTAATGCCGGCCCTACCGGCCCGCAGGGTAATAACGGTTTAAACGGCGCCACAGGAGCAACAGGTCCTGTTGGCACAACAGGTGCTAATGGCAATACAGGGCCTACGGGCCCAACAGGTGCCGGCGGCGGGGCTACCGGTCCAACCGGTTCAACGGGCCCTACAGGCGCAACAGGCGCAGGTGGCGGAGCCACAGGCCCAACAGGAGCCACGGGTCCTCAAGGCATTCAGGGTGCACAGGGCGCGCAAGGTGCTCAGGGTATTCAGGGCATACAGGGTGTAACGGGCCCAACCGGTTCAACAGGAGCCCAGGGTGCCCAGGGTGCACAGGGCGTGCAAGGTATACAGGGTATTCAAGGCGTACAGGGTATTCAGGGTAATACTGGTGTGACCGGGCCTCAAGGGGCGCAGGGTAACACAGGCCCCACCGGTGCTACAGGTTCACAAGGCCTTCAGGGTGCACAGGGGGCACAAGGTGTACAGGGCGTACAAGGCGTCACGGGTCCAACAGGCCCTACTGGCTCGCAAGGCATACAAGGGGCACAAGGTGGCCAGGGCATACAGGGTGTGCAAGGTATTACAGGCCCAACCGGCGCCACGGGTTCGCAAGGTATTCAGGGGGCACAGGGCGCTCAGGGTATCCAGGGTGTTCAGGGTAATACAGGTCCAACCGGCGCTACGGGTTCGCAAGGTGTGCAGGGCGCGCAAGGGGTACAAGGTGTACAGGGCGTGCAAGGTGTTACCGGACCAACCGGCCCAACGGGTATACAGGGTGTGGCTGGCAGCCCGGGTTTGCAAGGCTTGCCGGGTAGCACCGGCGCTACAGGTGTTACAGGGGCAACGGGCCCAAGCGGCAGCGGTGTAATAACATTCTCAGTTAGCGCATTCAGTTCATCTGATTATACCATAGGAGCCGTTTCAGATTATGTTGGCGGCGATAATACTGACCCTACCTTAACACTGGTTAGAGGTAACACATATGAATTTAATACAGCGGGCGCTGCAGGCCATCCATTTCGTATTTCGGCCAGTGGCACCTGGTTAGGCGCTCAGTTTAATACCGGCATTACCAATAATGATGCAAATGGCACGGTGCTTACTTTTAAAGTGCCTATGGACGCACCTAATACACTTTACTACATGTGCACGCTGCATTCCGGTATGTTAGGCACTATCAATATTGTATCGGCATCCTCTTTACCTACAGGAACAACGGGACAAACACTTTACTTTAACGGTAGCAATAGCTTAACGGCAACCAGTAACCTGTATAACACGGGTAACTTTATAGGTATTAACCAAACTACACCTAACACCGACCTGCACATTGGCGGCGCAACTGCGGTTAATAAGCGCATACAATTTACACACAGTGGTACAGGTACCACCTTGCTGGATGGTGCTTTGATTGGTATAAGCGGAACACCGGGCGATGCCTTCTTCCTGCAAAATGAAGCCCAGGCTCTTTGGTTTGGAACTTCGGGCAATGAAAGAATGAGAATTGATGCGCAGGGCCGGGTGGCCATAGGAACTACCACACCTTTTACCTTCTCTAACTTTACTGCCAGCGATGCGCTGGGAAATGGTGTTGCTATGTATGGCGAAAGTAATAACAGTGGTAATGCTTCAATTTATATTAATGCATTGAACGCAACTGCTAACGCAGGACTCGGCTTTGAAAGAGCCACCGTATTAAGAGCTTACCTGGGCGCAAATGCGTCAAACGACATATTTCTTAACGTGGGCAGTTTCAGTAATGTGATTTACGCAAACAGCACCAACGGTAATGTGGGTATAGGAACAGCCAGCCCTAATGCCGCTGTTAAACTGGATGTTAACGGTGCAGTTAAATTGGGCGTAAATGGTACAACGGTAAATGCCGTTATAACCAACACACAAACAGTGGACCTTTTAGCGATAGCTGCCGGGGGAACGTTAACTGCCTTTTTTACAGTGCCTAATGCCGCCACCACAGGCATAGTGCATATCTCTCCTGAGTTAGCACTTACCAGCGGGCTTGTTATTGCTTACGCCCGCGTTTCGGCTGCCAATACTGTTGAAGTAAAATTCTCTAATACCTCTGCCGGTTCAATTGATCCGCCTTCAATGGCATGGCGCATTGCTATCATTCAATAACATTATACCGTTCTAAAAACAAAAGAGCCCTTGAATATTCAAGGGCTCTTTTGTTTTTAGTCTTCTGCCATTGGGGTTACTAAACCCGGTATAACTGCAGCAGTAGTAGTTCAAATAGGGGCTACTACCAAATTGCAAGCACCGGTTGGTAGGCCTTATGCCATAAACTATCCATCATGGGCAGTAGGTTATATAAGCCGGTAAACACATTGGCCATGGTTAGCCAGTACCTGGTTTGCCGTGCATTTTAGCGCTTGTTACTTCAATAACCACTCTAAAATTGCTGTGTACATGGTGTACTGCTATATGCCGCTTTTAAGGGTAGCAACATTGTTATTTTGCTGCAATACAACTGGCGGTGTCTAAAGCTCAAATGTGGATATAAGTTTGGTGGCTTGGTTATGTTGGGGTGGCAGGCAGGCTTAAGTATATAAGGCCCTATGTGCCATAAAAAAACGGCCCCGTTATGCGGGGCCGTTTCCATAGCTTCTAAGGTATTCTATTATTCTTTTGCCTTCTTTCTGCTTGCTAAATCAACCATAATAGGTGATGCAATGAAGATAGAAGAGTATGTACCAACCAACAATCCTATGATAAGGGCGAATGAGAAACCACGGATAGGAGTGCCGCCGAACAGGAACAATATCAATGAAACCAGGAATACAGTTACCACTGTCATAATGGTTCTGCTTAAGGTAGAGTTGATAGAGTCGTTGGTGTTTTGTGTAAGGGTGCGTGTTGGGTGCAGGTTAACGTATTCACGAATCCTGTCGAATACCACCACAGTATCGTTAACTGAGTAACCGATCAGGGTTAATACCGCTGCTACAATGTTCTGGTCAATTTCTAACGAGAATGGCATAATGTGGCGGAATAACGAGAATATACCCAGGATAAGAACAGGGTCGTGTATTAACGCTACAACTGCTCCGGCAGCGTACTCCAGCTTACGGAAACGAATGAAGATGTAGAGGAAGATACCGCCTACACCGAACAATATCGCCCATAATGCGCTCTTGCGGATGTCATCGGCAATAGAGGCTTCAATTTTAATTGAACTCTTCACATTCTTGGTTCTGAAGTTCTCCAGAGTTGGCTGCTCAGTAAATATGCCTTTAAGGCCTTCGTAAACTTTAGCTTCAACCGTGCTGTCGATAGCAGGGCCTTGCTTGTCTATAAGGAAAGGAGTAGTGATAGAAACCTGGTTGCTGCTGCCATAGGTTTTAACCTGTGGAGCGCTGCCAAGTGGTCCTTCAAGGGCTTTAGCCACTTCCTCAACAGTTACGTTTTTATCGAACTGTACTACGTAGCTACGGCCACCTTTAAAGTCAACACCGTAATCAAATCCGTAAAAAATCATTGAAGCAAAAGCCACCACGAAAAGAATAGAGGAAAGGGTGTAAGATATTTTACGCTTACCTATAAAGTCAACGTTTATATTCTTAAACAGGTTCATGGTAAAGTTGTTGCCGAAGGTGATGTTCCAGTTGCGGGCAAAGGCAAAGTCAAACATCAGGCGAGATACCAATACCGCTGTAAACATTGAGGTTAACAGACCAATGAAAAGCGTAAAGCCGAAACCGTAGATAGGACCAAGGCCAAACACCATCAATACGATAGCGGCAACCATGGTAGTTAAGTTACCGTCCACAATGGCGCTGTAGCTATGCTGGTAACCTTCGTCAACAGCAAGGCGCAGGCCTTTGCCTCTTATAATCTCTTCGCGTACGCGCTCGTTAATAATTACGTTGGCATCCACCGCCATTGCAAGCGTAAGGATGATACCCGCCATTGCAGGAAGCGTAAAGGCAGCGCCGAAAGAAATAAGGGCACAAACAAGTATAAACAGGTTTAACAGCATGGCTATGTTAGCAATGATACCTGAGCTGCTGTAGTAAGCAACCATAAACAGGAACACCAGTAACAAACCGATACCTAATGATAACAGACCTGCCTTGATAGATTCTTTACCTAATGAAGGACCAACAACCTGCTCTTCGATAATTACGGTTTTAGCCTCCAGCTTACCGCTCTTTAAAATGTTAGCTAAGTCGGTTGCATCTTCAATACCATCCATACCGGTAATCTGCGTGTTACCACCCGAAATTTTACCTTGTACGGTAGGCGCAGTTAATACGCGGTTATCCAACACAATGGCTACAGAACCTTTGTATTTTTTGCCCTGGTAAGTTTTTTCAACGGCAGCGCCGGTCATTTTCTCCCACTTATCAGCGCCAAAGGAGTTCATGCGCAGGTTAACTGAGAATGAACCGGTCATAGCGTCGTGATCCTGGTAAGCATCAGTAATTACTTTACCGGTTAGCGGGGCCTCAGGGCTTGCAGTATTTATTTTAATAGCATATAAATCGTAGAAACGCTCGTCTCTTCTGTCAGACTTCATGCTCCACAGTAAGCGGCAATCGCGGGGGAACTGGGCCTTAACAGCAGGCTGGCCTAAAATGCGGTTTACTTCAGCAGTATCTTTACCTAAAGCAACACCTACTAGCGGGCCTTGTTGTAATACACCCTGGTTATCGGCATTAATTTGTAATACCTGAATAAGAGGGCTAACCTGGCTCTTTTCCTGCTTGGCAGAATCTACAGCCGGTATAGCTGCAGTTACAGCAGTATCGGCAACAGCAGCGGTGGCAGTTGAATCAACTGTTGTGGTTGAATCGGCAGTAGCTTCAGCAGGTGCTTCTTCTTTTTGATTTAAAAGCTTGGCGGCTTCAATTGCGCCACGCAGGCTTGGCTCTAATTCACGTAAGTCGTAAGTATCCCAAAATTCTAACTGAGCGGTAGATTCTAACAGTTTACGAACACGGGTTGGGTCCTCAACACCCGGTAATTCCAATATGATACGGCCGGTGTTTTTCTGTAAAGAGATGTTAGGTGATGCAACACCAAATTGGTCGATACGGGTTTTAAGAACCTTGAAGGTCTGCTCAATAGCTGCATCAAAATCAGAACGAAGGGTTTTGATAACCTCGCTGTTGGTAGAGTTGAATGTAAGTTTGCCCTGGTAGTTCTCCTGGTTAGCAAAAATCATTGCCAGTTTGCCATTAGGGGCAAGCTTCTCATATTCCTGCTGGAAGATGGTAAGGAAGTCAGATTGATTGTCTTTCTGCGCTTCTTTAGCATTGGCTAATGCCTTGCGGAAAGTAGCATCCTGTGCACCTGAACCGGCCAAACGACGCAATACATCATCTTCAGCAATTTCAAGCGTAAGGCTCATACCGCCTTTTAAGTCCAAACCAAGTTTAAGCGCATTGTCGCGGCAAAAACGGTAGTTCAGGAAACTCATACCGGCAATTGGCTTATTGGATACAGAATCCAGGTAATAGCGGCGCCAGATAGTTTTAATGTGCTCAAAAGAGTCTTCAGCAGCAATTTTAGCTGCGGGACTTAAAGAGGGGTCGATATTTACCGTAACACGCTGTGCGGCAAAAGTGTCAGCTTTTCTCTCAACATTGCGGGCCAAGAAGGTAAATGACAATTGAATAAGGCAAACAATAACCAAAATGATAGTGAAAGCCCGGATAATTCCTTTGAGGTTCTGCATCTGAAAACGTATTTATTCAAAAATTTGGAAGCGCAAATATAGAAGAATGGGGTAAAAATGAAAGGTTTGGCTTTATTATAGTGTTTTAAGCCATTTCTATGATTATGAGGCAGTAAGAAATGAAGACTTTCTCCTATTGGGCGAAATGCCTATTTGCACTGCTTTAGCCGGCCCTTTACCCACTCCGAATTTATCCTCCGGTCGCTCTTTAACAGGTCGCGGCTAATGTAGTTAATAACATTGGCGGTTTGCACTTCATCCAGCTCAATGCCAAACATATTTTGCTCGTAATTAGCCCCGTTTACGGTAATAGGCCTGGTCATACCATTCTTTATCCAGCAGGGTATGGAATCGAAGTTCTGCCGGGCAAAATCGGCATCTTTAAGGGGTGGCACTAACACTTTAATGCCTTCGCCTTCCTTGCCGTGGCACATGGCGCAGCGGTTATCGTAAACCGTTTTACCGGGGTGTTCAATACTGCCATGGGTTAAAATATTGGCTACAAATACGGCAACAATAAGCACTATAAAGAAGGGCGCTAAAAAACGCAGTATGTTCATGCCCTTGATGGGGGCGGCGGGTTCCTCACTTTTCATGCAGCAATTCCTCAATTTCCGTCATCAGTTTATCTACGCTTTTTTCATCGGTGCCGTCGTAATAACCACGTATGCGCTTTTGCTTATCAATCAGTATAAAATTGCCGCTGTGTACGTGGCCGCCGGGCGCATCGGGGTCCTCGCCGGCACTTACCAGCATGCTTTCGGCCAGGCTATAGATAGAATCTTTCTGGCCTGTTAGCAGGTGCCATTTTTCAGTTTCAATCTCCAGCTTTTGGGCGTAGGCATGTAGTTTTTGAACGGTATCGCGCGTAGGGTCGATAGAATAGGAGAGAAACACAATCTCCTTATTGTCCTTGAATTTTTCGCTAAGGCGCAGCATCTGTTGCATCATTTTGGGGCAAATGCTGGGGCAGGAGGTAAAGAAATAATCCGCAACAAAAATTTTGTCCTTAGCAACGGCATCCGTAATAGTATTGCTGTCCTGGTCTAAAAACGAAAAAGCCGGGATAGTATAATCCAGGCTGTCCGTAACGGTTTTACCGTCAATATTTTTGGTTATTGCTGTTTTAGGACCGTAAACCGGTAGTTTATTACCGGAAAAATTACAGGCTGCAAGGGTAAGCAGCAGCGGGCTTATGTAAAGTATTTTTCTCACCATCGTTCAACTCCGTTAGGCACGGAGCGCGATGCTAAAGTATTTCTCTTTAAGCATATTGGCAACCTCGTAACTAAGCGGCTTATCTAAAAAGCCCACTATTTCGGGGTAGTTTCTTGCTTTTTCAACGTCGGTTTCAAAGTCGGATGTTGTAATGAAGAAGATATTGATCTGCGCTTTCACATACTCCGGAAACTGGCGGTAGCTTTCCAAAAATTCCCAGCCATCCATGCGCGGCATATTTATATCCAGCAAAATTACGGAGGGCAACTCCTCGCCGTTTAAAATTATGTTGTGCAGGTCGGCCAATGCATCCTCGCCGCCATAAAAGCTGCGGATGTTTTCTATCTCTGCTTCTTTAAGCATTATGCGGCATAGCACGTTGTTGGCTTTGTCGTCATCTATCACATATACTAGAGGCTGTTCCATAACATTAAGTTTTGTTTGTTACAACTTAAATTGTTGTTATGCGAAAGGTTACGCCCTATACATGAAATATGTTCCGTTTACGAATGAAAAACTGCACTTCCTTAACCTTTTACAATTGGCGGATTGTTGCGTTTCAAGAGAATGTTGTGGCTTAATTTTAAAAGTGCAACATGCTGCAAACTTCATAAACAATAAGCATACAAGGTCGGAGTTGTTTTAGTATAAGCTGCTGTATATGGATAACATCAAACTTCCTGTTTACCTTACTACTTTTGTATTGTTCGTCTACATTATTATTTCGCAGATTTATCCTGACCCTTACCTAATGGTTGGCATTTTTACGGTATCCCCTTTCCTGGTTATTTGGATGGTTTATAGCGTTCTTAAATACGGCAAGCCCTACGAAAAAACATTTGATGAATATTTCTACTGCGATTCTGATAAAAAGCGCCTGCCGGTTAAAGAACAAACCGAGCGCCCTGAACACTTTAACCCATAGCTTGTTAAAAAGTGAATTAGCCCATAAATAAGTGGATTTGTGCCCCTTATCGGGCAGCATAAAATAACCTACATTTGCCCGCCATGAGCGATAATGTTGTAAAGCAGAGCAGAGTAGCCAAGCCTGAATGGCTTAAGATAAAGTTGCCCAGCGGTAAGGAGTTTAGCGAGGTTAAACACAATGTTGAGCAAAACCGCCTGCATACCATTTGCGAAAGTGGTAAGTGCCCCAACCAAACCGAGTGCTGGGGTGCAGGTACAGCCACTTTAATGATTTTAGGTAATGTTTGCACCCGTAGCTGCATGTTTTGCAATGTAGCAACCGGCAACCCTGAAAGTGTTGATATAACCGAACCTTTACGCGTGGCCGAATCTGTTAAACTAATGGGGCTTAAGCATGTGGTTATTACTTCGGTAGACCGCGACGACCTTATTGATGGCGGTAGCAAGATATGGGCTGCCACTATCCGCTCTATCCGTCGCCTTAACCCCGGTGTTACTATGGAAACCCTCATCCCTGACTTTAAAGGAGATTGGGAAAACCTGCAGCGCATTATTGAAGTTAAGCCCGAAGTAGTATCGCATAACCTGGAAACCGTTAAGCGCCTTACGCGCGAAGTGCGCATACAGGCAAAGTATGAGCGCAGCCTTGAAGTTCTGTTGCGCTTAAAGGATGGCGGAATAAACCGCACCAAAAGCGGTATAATGCTTGGCCTTGGCGAAACAGAGGAAGAGATTCTGGAGGCTATGGATGATTTGCGCCAATCAAAAGTGGATATACTTACACTTGGGCAGTACCTGCAACCAACACGCAATCACCTACCGGTGGCTGCTTATATTACACCCGAAGACTTTAACCGTTACAAAGAAATAGGCCTTGCCAAAGGCTTTATGTATGTAGAGAGCGGCCCTATGGTGCGCAGCAGCTACCATGCGGAAAAGCACGTGGTTTAGAGTTTATGGTTCACAGTTGAATACAGAGTTGGCAAAAAATACAAGAATAGCTATTGGCAATAGGCAATGAGCAGTTGGCAGTTTGCAAAGACTACAAGAATGGCAGTTAGCAATGGCCGGTTTGCAAAGTGCAAAGGGTAGAACACCTATTAGTAAAACAAGTGCTTAGGAGTTAGCGTAAGATTGGCATTGCACGCCAAAGGTGTGTTCGAAATTTTTAATGAATAACTGCTTGTAGGCTTCGAAATTCTGTTCACTGCCTAATTCTTTTTGCAGGGAGGTAACACCTTTATCCTGTAAACCGCAGGGAACAATTTTGTTGAAATAGGAGAGGTTGGTATTTACATTCATGGCAAGCCCATGCATAGTAATGTGCCGCGAGGCGCGAACACC
>CAZUHU010000004.1:0-17544 GCA_964620645.1 uncultured Chitinophaga sp. | reverse complement strand
TCGCCTTTTAAGCCATAAGGTGCCAGGCTTTTAATTATAGTTTCTTCCAGCAACTCAATATAACGGGCTAAGCCTATACCTAAGCTATCTACATCAAGTATGGGGTAGGCCACTAGCTGACCAGGCCCGTGGAAGGTTACATCCCCACCACGGCTAACCTTGTAATACTCGGCCTGCATTTCTTCATCGCTAACCAGTATGTTTTCGCGCTTACCGCTTTTGCCAAGGGTAAACACAGGGTAATGCTCACAAAGTATAAGGTGGTTGGTGGTTTCACTGCCTGCTTCTTTAGCCTGCAGGTTGGCATTAAAAAGCTGCTCCTGTAATAACAATACATCAGCATACGGCTGTAGCCCTTTATCAATTAGCTGAATAATTTGCATAAGCTATTTGCCGCCTTTTTGCTTTTCGCGTTTGCGTTGGTCTTTGTATTCTCTGGTTGTAACCAACCTAAAATACGCTTTTTCCATGGCACGATTCAAAAAAACAACTGCTGATTTGAAGCCATCAAGATAAACAGCCTCAAAAGGAAACGGTCTTTGAAACTGGTTTAAATTTTTGTCAAGAAAGATTAGTGCACTGAAACTTGCAGGTCTCGTGTTATTTTGAGCTGCTATGGTATCCATTATACGGTTATCTCGGATATCAGCCACCGGCATACCAGTATAGTCAGAAAAATCCGAGAAACCTTCGGCTGTACCGTATTCAGAAAAGATATAATCGGTGTAGTTGAATTTTATTGTAGAGTCGTAGTTAAGTTCTGTATTCAACAGGATTTTACGATTGCCATCCAGAAACTCCTTGGTGTCGTGCGCATAAATGAAATACACCGGGCAGAATGTAAAATACGTTTTGTAAGCGTAATACATTCTTTCGTTCTGCTTACGGCGTTCCGCCACAATTCTATCTGCTACATCATCGCGGCCGGCCTTGCGGTAAGCGGATACACTTTTATCATTGGTTTTTAAACGCACCACAACAGCACCAGATTTCAAGGCGCGCAAGGTTGCGCTGGCTCTTTCGCGCTCAGGTACAGTATCGGGGTCAAGATTGGTGATTACATAAGGCTCCTTCGAAAAATCGTGCGGTTGATTTTTTTGCGCTTGCGCAACGTAAACCAGCCCCAGCAATAAGCCCCAAATCCATATTTGCTTCTTTATCATTTAAACTCTCCTGCAATTTCTTTAGGCACAAACTTGCGCACCTTGCCCTTTCCCCTTATTATTTCCCTTACAATGGTAGAGGATATGGAGCTAAGCTCCGGACGTGATAGTATTAAAATGGTTTCCAACTGCGGCAGCATATCGTGATTAAGGTGCGCAATGGTTTTTTCGTATTCAAAATCGGCTGCTGAACGTATGCCCCGCAGCAGGTAATTAGCCCCTTTCTCTTCGCAAAAATTTACAGTAAGGCCTTCGTAGCTTTCCACTTTCACTTTTTTCTCGCCCGCAAAAACTTTCTTAATCCACTCTATGCGTTTTTCAAGCGGGTAAAGGGTTTGCTTTTGCGAGTTGGAGCCTATGGCAACAATTACCTGGTCAAACAGGGGTAATGCCCTGCGCACTATATCGGCATGGCCAATGGTAATCGGGTCGAACGACCCCGGGAAAACTGCAATCTTTTTCATGCTGTAAACTTGAGCCGAAAGGTAGCAATATTTACAAACTGCAATTAAAATGCCATGTCACCTTTAGGTCATTTTATGACTCAAAAGGGTCGTAATGTATGCCTTTGCGTTCCATACGGCGGGCGCGTATCAGCTCCTGCCTTATATACCAGGCGCGTTTGTAAAAAGGGAAGTGGTTAAGCTCTTCTTCCGTAAAATCAGGCGGAATAGCATCATGGGGTATATGGCGTTCCTCCTTGTCTTTCAGCATTTGCTTGGCCAGTATTTCAAACTTGGTTTGCAGGGCCGCAAGGCTCCATTCGCCAAACACATTGTGGCCGCCTTCGTAAATCTGTGCCTGGTATTCCTCGTAGGTGGTTATATAGCCACTGTAGCCGTTGGCATAAGGGCAAAGTATAATACGCTTAACGCCCCGGGGCGCAAGGGCCTCCTGCAGCGATTCGCGCAGCCTTTTACCGGCTATTGTGGTTATTTCGAAGGGGAAGCCCGCTAAAGCCACATCACCGATTATAAACAGTTGCAGAGGCAAAATTTTCGGGGTCCAAGGTTTTTTAATATCGCCCACCTTTTTGTGGAAGTATTTAAAGGTAGAGATGGCAGGGTCGGCCCAGCCGGGTACCGGTATGCGGTTAAGGTGCTTGGTGCCTAATACCCTGCGGCTGTTTGACTCTATAAGGATATCCTTTTTGCCCTGTGCGCTGTATTTACGTTCAATAATGCGCTTGTATTCTTCGCTGCCAAAGCGGGCTTTCAACTTCTCCCAAAACTTAATGAAGCGGGCCAGGCGTTTCATTATTCCTCCTACCACGGGGTGCATGCCGGGGCCGTCAATCATAGTACCCGTAAAAAAGGCAATACCTAAAGCTGCCGGGCCTGTACGTGCCTCGGTATTACCATTTGCAAACTTAGGGTCAGCAGTTACATCGCTGAAGTTTACAAACAGCAACTCGTAATCAATACCGGCATCAATGGTTTTAAAACCCTGGTCTTCGGTTATCTCTTTGGCTTTCTCAAACTGGAGTTGGCCATTAAACTTAGCGCTCTCAATATCGTTGGGGTATTTGCCCTCCCATTGGCCGCGCTGAAAAGGATATACGGGGTTGTGAACAAAACGTGGAGTAACATCGCCGGCAGTGCCCTGCGCAAAAGAGGCCAGGTAGTTGCTGTGCCCCATCTTCTTAAAATGTTCCTCAAGGTAAGTGGCAGCGTAGCCTTTGTTGTCGTAACAAACCTTATGGTTGGTGTTGGGCAGGCTGGTGGTATGTACCCCAAACCAGTTGATAGAGCCAATCTCTTCACCATCCGTACCGCTTATTTTCAACAGCGTCATTTCGCGGTCAACCAGTAAATGCCGCTCGTTAAACTTACCCTTTACTTTTACTTCAGGGTTTTGGTTGTAGGCATCTAACGAACGTTGAAATGCCACCTCTTTATCCGGCGCAAAAACTCCGGTATTCCAGCTAAGCATCGCTGGCTTAATATTGGCCTCTGCTTTTACAATAGCTTCTACAATACCATCTACAATCTTCTTGTAAACTTCCATTACAAAGCCGGGCACGCTTAAGTTGTAAAGCCCGTAATAAGAATAGCCCCCGGGGCCGCTGTGCGTATGCTGTGCCGTTAGCATCAGGTTATCTTCATCGTAGTTAAACTCGGGGTGTTTGCGCTCCAGTGTTTTTAGCACGCCTTTTTTAATGGCAATGGTAATAAAGCATATCTCGCAGTTAACAAAGCAAACCTTGCGGCCATTTGTTTTATCAATAAAAATGTAAGCCCGGGCGGATAGGGGTGTTTCTACCGATTCCATGGTATTGTAATAAATACCATATCCCAGCATACCAACTCCCTTTACAAAAGCGGTTATATCTCCCTTACCGGTTCCTACTTCAAACATTGGCCTAACAGTTCAAATTTTGATTAAAAGCGCGCAATAATACTTTGATTCAATGATTGTAAACGATTTACCGTAGAAAAAATTGAATAAACGGCCGCTTTTTTAAGCGAAGGATGAAATGAACATAAATAAAAAGTCCCCCGCTTTTGGCGGAGGACTTCTATTCAACTAAAACTGTTGTTATTTACCGTGCTGGATGGTAAGCGGTTTAACTGCTGTACCATTAGCGCTTTGTATTTTAACCATGTAAAGGCCGTTTGCAACACCGCTCAGGTTAAGCTCTACGTTAGTAGTACCTGCCTTGTAGTTAGCAGCAGGAACGATAGTTTCACCTAAAACGTTGTAAACTGTAATAGTCATATCAGGTGTTCCGTTGTTACCGAAAGTTAACTGCACTTTGCCGTTGCTTGGGTTAGGGAACAGGCTGATAGTAGAAGCGAAAGTTGTTTCCTGAATACCAACACCGCCGATGATAACATCTTTACAAACCTGTGGTGAAGTACCGAACTGGGTAGTTACGGTTAAACATACGTTGTAAGTACCGTTAGCAGTGTAAATGTGTAATGGGTTTGCAGCAACTGAACCTGTACCATCGTCAAAATTCCACTGGTAAGTAGCAGGTATACCGTTTACGTTTTGAGAACCATCTACAAACTTAGGAGCGTATGAATATTGAGGGAAGTTCCATGTAAAGTCAGCAATAGGAGGTGCACCTACGATAACTAAACGGGTAGCAGTATCGCTGTTACCTGCAGCATCGGTAGCAATGTAAAGCACATAGTAAGCACCGGCCTGGTTAGTATTTGGGGAGTTTACAATTACCGGAGTGATCCAGCCATCAGTGCAATCAAATGCAGTGGCGCTGTCTTCAGTATAGGTGTTACCAACCAACAAGGTTACTGTGTCCTGGCCGTTTAAGGTTACTGTAGGAGGAACCTGGTCAAGAGCAGCGTTGAAATCTGAACCCGGGATATCAAGGTTGTTGATATACCAGAAAGCAGCAGGCTGTTCAGATGAACCCGGGATAGAAGGGTTGTTGTAGTCGATTTGAGTAAGAACTAATGGAATGTTGTAGGTGTTGCCATTTAACAGGGCTGTTGTACCTACTGTAGGGAATGTTGAGCCACCAAAAATACCACCGGCAGCGTTGGTAGTTTCACCACCCCAAAGAGTATCGCCTTCAGTAACGTTATAAAGCGGAGTGATTTTTTTAGCAACTACGTCAATACCGCGGCAGAACAGGTTAGGGATGTTATTGTCAGAAGATTGAACGATGTTAATGTCTGACTCGTTCCAGAAGAAGAAGATCTTGTGGCCGTCCTCGCTACGAGAAGTAAGCGGACGGTTATCCTGGGTTTGTGGAGTAGCATCGCTGGTCATATCGCCACGCAGGGTCCAGATGTCAGCTAAGTGGATGCCGGTCCAGTTACAACCAACCTGTGCAGTTGGGTCAAAGGTAATATCCCATACGTCGTAACCTGAAGCCAGGATAGAGTATTGAGTACCGTTACCAACTGTAGTTAACAGGTGTGGGTTACCATTTACGTCAACAGCTAAATCAGCTTCGAAAGAAGCAGTAGCCAGTTTGTCAATAGGGTCGCCATTTATAAGGGTAGACTCTAACTCGTCGTAAACGCCCTGGATGCTGTCTAAATCAACACGGATAGCTGAAGACCATGTTTGGCCACCATCAGTGGTTTTCCAGAAGATAGGGTCATAAACTGAGTCAGCGTCAGCAGTGATATCACCAAGAACTGCCACCCAGCCGTATTGACCGGTAGGATCGAAAGCGATATTAGTGCTTGTAGCTGCAGAGAATGTAGCGCCGCCGTTATCGAAAGTAGCGAAGGTTTGAGAGATTTTGTTCTCAGTCCATACTACGTCAGAACCGTTCCATACGCCTTTTTCAACAATAACACCATCGGTAATAGCATCAGAACCGGTAGCGAAAGAGTTGTTGCTGCTTTCGTGCACTCTCCAAAATGTGCCGGGAACGCCCTTGCACATTGAGCCGCCAATAGCAACGTTACCACCGTTAACAACATCAATATGAACGTTGAAAGTTGAGGTATCGCCACTTAGTTTACCACGGCCGCGCATTGAACCTTGCCAGCTACCGCTGCTACCGTCGTGCCATGTGCCGCTGTATACCAGGTAAGCACTGTCAGCATTAGTAGTGCCTGCCGGCGCGTAGATTACACCTTCAGGGAAACGACCGTTTACCGATACGTTATCAATAGTTATGTCGTTAGTGATAGGGCCAATATTTGTTGTCCAACTGTTACCGCGGTTTTTAGAAACATCATAACGGTACTGAGCCACGTTAGTGCCGGGCGCCTGAGAAGGGTCGTTACGGTGAATGAAAACAACTGTGTTTAATGAGTCGTTAACATCAATTTGGTTACAGGTTTGGTTAACTATGGTAAGCAGGTTACCGGCAGAACCGATGCGCTGTGAGTTAAGCACAGAGCCGGCACGCGAGCCTCCTGATTTATAATTAGTGTTAGCAGCAGGTGCTTGCTGGTGATGTGATGTGTTCTGCATCACCACCGGCTTATCCTGAAGCTGCAGGCTCAGTTTGCTATCGCGCAGAGCCGATTGGGCTACTGACAGCAAGCTTAAACCTGCAAAAGGTAACAACAGTAAAAGCTTTCTCATTTTTGTAAGTGGTTTTAGTTACTGAATAGGGGCTCAAAAGTAATCGGAAAAAATGAAAGGACAACCCACAGCTTGTGGATTATTTGTCACAGGAACGTAATTTTTCAGGGGCTACCAACGAGTCAACCCTGGCCTGCAGGCGTTTTAATGGTTCGGGGGTATCCCAGCCTTTATCGGTTACCTTTTTAACGGCTGTGGGGCTAAAGTAAAAGGTTAAAACACAGCCCGGTAAATCAACCGGAGCCTTCTTGCCTTTGGGGTATTCGGCATCCATTTCCATAAAGCCCTCCACGTTAAACACCGCTTTAATTGCCTTAACATCTGCTTTGCTTAAACGGCGGTACCAACAGCCTGTTTTAGGGGTAAAACGCTTGCCGTTATAAAGCAGTAAGCCGTTTTCGTACAATTTAACCTCATAAATGGGGCAGCCGCCAAAGCAAGGGGTGCGTTCCATTGTAAGAAGCAATTGGCCGTTCTTTTCGGGGTGGGCAGCATCAATTTTGCCGCCACTACAAGCTGCCAGCAGCAATACCAGGCATAGTAACCAGGCGCTTCTCATTACCTTATTTTTTAGGTTTTTGCCTGTTAGCGGCTTCCTTTTGCATATCCTCCAGCTTTTTCTGCCAGCCACTGGCCTGCTTAGGGTTCTTCTTGTTTTCCTCTATCTGCGCACGCAGTTTGGCGTCGTCAATAAAGAAACGCTGTATGATAAACTGGTGGGCTACACCCAACAGGTTTTGCAACAGGTAGTAATAAGTAAGCGCGGCAGGGAAGTTATTGAAAACAAACATCAGCATAACCGGCATAATGTAAGGCAGGTATTTCATGCCCGGCTGCTGGTTAGCCATGCTGTTCATCTGGTTATTCATTACCGCCTGTAAAATGGAAGTAATGGTCATTAGCACCGTAAAAATACTCAGGTGGCTTTGCCCCAAAATGGTAGTGCCAAATTTGATCACATCATCGTAGCTGGAAAGGTCATGAGCCCATAAAAAGCTTTGCTGGCGCAACTCGATTGATGCAGGGAAGAAATAATACATAGCCATCAGAATTGGCATTTGCAGCAACAATGGTAAACAGCCGCCAAACGGACTAACCCCCGCGCGCTGGTAAAGTTTCATCTGCTCCTGGCCAATCTTGGTTTGGTCATCGCCGTATTTCTCCTTCAGTGCTTCAATTTCAGGGGCCAGTATCTTCATTTTGGCCGCGCTTTCAATGCTCTTGGAAGTAAGCGGGTGAAGAATAACCTTTAACATCAGCGTCATCAATAGTATGATTATGCCATAGTTAAGGTTCATATTCTGGAACCAGCTAAACACCCAAATAATAAAGCGGGTGATATACTTTATCCAACGGAAGAACCAGGGGTTAGGGCCCAATTTAACGATGTCCTCAAGGTCTTTATCTAAAGAAGCAAGGGTGTTGTAGTGGTTAGGGCCTATGTATAGCTGAAAGTTATACGATACGCTGTTACCGCCCTGGTAAGGCAACGTAAATACTGAAGTGTATTTTTTAACGTAGCCGGTTTCCTTTTTGCCAAAGTTGCTTTGCAGCCTGCCCTTGTGGAACAGCCCTTTGCTGAAGATGGTGGTATTAAAAAACTGCTGTTTGTACGATATCCACTCTACAGGCGCATCAAAGGTTATTTCATCGCTTTCGTTATCCTCGCTAAGGTGGGCAACGTCGCTTTCATTATAGCGGTAGTATAGTGCTGAATAACGCCTTTCCAGTTCCAGTGTTCTTTCAAGTGCGCTAAGCGTGTTCTTCCATTGGCCGCTTATTACATTGTTGTTTGCTGGTATAATATCGCCCAGGCCAACCATGTTAATATCAAAATTAAACAGGTATGAGTTGCCCGTTAAAGTATACTTCTGCTCAAAGTATTTGCCCTCGCCGGCCTTTAGGCGCAGTGCAAACGATTTTTGCTCTTTACCGCTTACGCTAAAGGGTTCGCCAACCGGTTCAAAGTAAAGGTCCTCGGTATTAATAATCTTATTGTCGCCAACCGGTATTTGAAACGAAAGCTGGTTGGTTTGGTTGGTAAACAGTATTAATGGCTTCTTGTCCCAGGTTTTGTAGTTCTTAAGCTCAATGCTTTTAATCTGCCCGCCTTTATTGGTAAGCGTAATTTTTTGCAGCTCGTTCTCAATAACAAAGGTCTTTTCATCTGCTACCGAAGCGCCGGCAAAAGCGCCGTATACGTTAACGCGTGCAAGGCTATCGGCATTAACGGTTGCAGTAGCTGCTGCCGAGTCTGCGCCCTGGGTGGCAGGGGCGGAGGAGCCAGGCGTATTGCCGTTTATAGCGGGTACATCATTTTTATGGGCAAGACTATCGGCCTTTTGGGTTAAGGCCTGTTCTGCTTTCTTTTTCTTCTGTTCTTCCTCGTATTTTTTGGTTTGATAGAAGACGAATCCAATCATCAGGATTACAATCAATACCCAACCTACGATAGTGTTTATATTCTTATTCATCTTGTTAGCGGCGGGCAAAAGTAAAAAGTTTAATGACTTAAACGCCCGAACGGTAGAATTGACGAAAAGGAGGGGAGTTTATTGGATGGGAGAACCATCACTGTGTTTTTTGAATTCCCCCTCCGGCTCGTTCCTCGCCTCGTTCCCCAAAAATGGAATTGTTTTTTTACTACCCCCTCCGTCCGCTATGGCGGACTCGTCCTCCTGACGGGTAATGCTTGGTCATTGGTCAGGGAACTAACAACGGAAAGGAAGTTAAATAATATCATCGGAACTCTTATTGCTGCCACCAATTACAACATCCTCCTCAAGAGCCAAATATTTCTCCAATAATTTAGAGTAGGTAATAAACTGGGTAGAAAAAGTCATCCAATACCCAAACAACATAAATGTTGCGGCAGCAGCTAGGTAATATTCAAGATGCTCAATTCCCAAAATGCAGATACTAATATTAAGCAGCACTCCCGCCAAAAACAAAGCTAAATAAGAACCTATCAGGCTGTAGATTATAAACCTTACTACCGGACTCACTCCGTAATTGACCTCAATTTTTGTTGGTAAACTCTTTTCCACCATTCCGATCATAAGTACCTTGAAATTTTCGCGTGAATCCAATATGGGAGTTAGTGTAAAATCGTATAGCCTAACTTTACCAGCATACAAATTTCCTGCGCCGTCTCCTTGTTTAAGTATAGACAATAATTTCGCTTCTATCTCAGCGGCAGTTAGTTTTGAGGTGTAATAACACTTTTTTCCAAACAAAATGTCCCTCATTATTCATTATTTTTACCCAGTTCTTCCAAGTGTTTAGTAGGTCACTTGGAAGTTTAAGTAAATGCAAGTCTCCTGACTTAAGTTCCATAACCCCCAAGGTTCATAAAAGTAAAATAGCAAAATTTTATAAACCGAGGAAATAAATGTGGGATTAGTTAACCAATATGAGCATGGTTAGGCATTAGACACCATCCGAAAACCTCAATGCCATTATTTTCCTGGCAATATTTTATACTGTTAATCCCTATCTGCCTGTAATCTTCTCGTATAAATGCATCTATCCAATAAACCATTTGTAACGACTGCACAAGAACCCTGCCTAGAGCCACACTGCATTCTTGCGCCAGTGAGGTGGTTGTTTGTGCCAGTATATATACCAATCAATCAACTATGCCTTTATCCCAAACACTACCTACTACCTCACAACTCTCTGGTTCAATAAAAACTGTACCAGAAAAATAGCAAAAATCTGGTAATTGGTTGTTTGCCATAAAAGACAGAGTTAAGTATTTGTTAGAAGTTTTAGCCCTGTAAAAAATAATATGGCTCCTCTCTTGAATATCTATTTTTATATAACGCCCATCATCGGTTAAATAAACGTCTCCTAAGGCAAAAGTTTTATTCGCAATCTTCTCTAAGTTAATTCTTAGAGTATCTCCTTTCATGCAAAAATATTCAGTTTCCCTGAAAGCTTTAACTGTATTCATAAGACATTTGACACTTACAGGTTCTTGGCAAAAAGCTATGTGCGTTAAAACCAAAAATGGTAAACAGATAATTTTCTTCATACAATCCCAATTCTTCCAAGTGTTCTGTAGGTCACTTGGAAGTTTAAATAATTGCAAGTCTCCCGACTTGAATTCCATATTCATCACCTCTGCTTTTTTAAATTATAACCGTATTCTAATAGGGTAAGTGGCAACAAGCCCTGTTTGCCAAAGTAATTTGCTGCGCTGCTAAAAACATATGCCTCCGGCCTGTCCACTAATTTTGCTTTAACGGGGTTGTGATGAAATTTTCCATCGGCATTTTTAAAGCCATAAGCAAAACCCATATACTGAATATAGATGCAAGTAAGGAGACTTGCAATTATTTTAACATCCAAGTCCTGTCTGCGCCAAGACTTGGATTAGCATGCCAGCCTCTAACTCCCTAAAGGGAGGACCGCCATGCTTTATAACTGCCGGGGCTTTTATTACCCCCCTCGGCTCGTTCCTCGCCAAGTTCTCCAACAATGGAATTGTTTTTTAATTACCCCCTCCGTCCGCTATGGCGGACTCGTCCTCCGCCGCGGCGGAGACATAGCCCATGTGCCTTGAGTTAGGAGTTTTATAAATGGTATAAAAACAAAAAAGCCCCGAACGTGCGGAGCCTTTTTGATTAAACGTTTATGTGTTGTTAGCTTATTCGAAGTGGATGTCGCCTTTAGCGCAGTTAGTGAAAGTGTTTGAAGAAGTGATATCACTGTTGTATTCGCTGTTAGCGCTTTGGATGTAGATGCCGGTTGCAGCGCTGTTCATGATGCTGCTGTGGCGGATGATAATGTTACTTGAACCGCCGTTATCGTTTACTACGCTAACCATACCTTCCCAACCCTGGGTGGTCATTCCACCGCCGCTGATTGTGCAGTATTCAATGTGGTTGTTGTTTGAGTTAGATGAGCGGAATTTAATGCTGTTCCATACACCGGTGCCGTTGTAGATGGCAGAGATGGTGATAGGTTGAGATTGAGTGCCTACTGCGCTAAAGTAACCTGCACCTTCAACACCGTCAATTACTACTTCAGCATCGTTATCCATGTAAATTCTTGAACCTGCGTTGATAGTGAAAGCGTTGGCTGAAGTAATTACACCGCTCAACAGGAATGATTCGTTCAGATTCTTTAAAGTAATTGGCTTGGTTACCGTGTTACCGGCAGTTACGCGGATAAACTCCTTACCGTTGTTTGAAAACTGGTTGCTGTTATCTAAAGCAGAAGCATCTGCAATGTGCATGCTGATAGGGTAAGCAGCATTAGTAAAGATGTTGTTGCTGTTAAAGTTCTTAACGGTTGAACCTTCGCTTATAACAATACCATCTTTATAGCTGGCAGTAATATCGCTGTTGCTTATTTCTACAGTAGCAGTGTTAGTGCCTGAACCTACAATAACGTTAGCAGCACCAAAGCTGTTGGTTCCGCCACCGTGTTCAATTTTGCAGTAAGAAAGTACGTTGTGGTTATCGTTGCTAAGTATGGTGATACCTTTCCATGCACCGCGCTTGCCGCTTTGCGAGGTAAAGAATATCTGGTTAGAAACAGCGCCTATGGCCGTTAATGAACCTTCCTCGTTTACCTGAAGGCCTGCGCCATCAGCAAACATGATAGTAACGCCCGGCTTAATGGTTAAGTTGGCATTTACTTCAACATTCTTGTTTATTATATAATCTACACCGTTAACGCGGTCTTCCATTATCATATCATTGCTGATAGAGGAATAGTCTATGATCTGAGCCTGGCCGTCGTCCTTACGTTCAACAGGCAGGTTGGTTAAATCATCCTGCTTTTTGCTGCAAGAGTTCAGCAACATTAAACCTGAAGCGAGGATTGCCAGAGTGTAGAGTTTATTGGATTTCATATTCCGTGTTTTTGTATTACACATAGCTATACGCGTATTGTTGTTAAAAGGTTACGATGGTTTAATTATTTGTGGCCCCGGGGTGCAAAAAACAGGGCTGACAGGTGTCTTTATTATATACCAGAGCCCCGGCGGGGCATTCTTTCCAAATTACGTTAAGCCGTTTCGTCAACTTTAATTCATTACAATATCTTCGCCCCCGTGAGTCAGAAGCTTATCAATAGTATAATAGCGGGTATAACTATTGCCCTTATAGGGCTGGTTTTTATCCAGATAAAATGGATTAACCAAAGTTACCGCGTGCGTGAGGAGAAGTTTGACCAGAGCGTTTACCTGGCCCTGGCTAACGTGGCCCGCAGTATTGAACGCACCGAGGCTTCGGGTTACTTTCAGTCGTTGGGGTTGAATGATTTTGGCCGCAGTATTAATACCATGTATGATACCGTTCAGGCCATTAAAACCTATACCCCCAACTTTACGCTGGTAGATTCCATTGGCCAGCACGCTATGAAGTTTGGCGTTAGCGATAGCAGCGGGGTGTTTGTTTCCAAGTTTTTCGGCAGTATAACCTATGTTAAGGAGAAAGCCGAAAAAATGCACCTGCAGAACGGCGATAAGGACCTGGCGAGCCCTATGACTCCCGACCGCGAGCGGCATTTAATAGAAATGCAGTTCAGTAAGTATAACCGCCTTTTCCAGGACCTGGCTATGGAGTTTATGCTGGATGATAAGTGCCTATCGGAGCGCATTAAAACGGTAGACCTTGAAAAGCTGGTAACTGAGGAGCTTAAGAAAGAAGGCATTATGGTGCCTTACGAGTATATCGTTTTCGATAAATGGTCGCCCACCTCTATACAGGGTAACCTCAACGTAACGAAAGAGGAGGCGCAGGCCACTAATTTTTATTCTATTCCATTGTTCCCCAATGATTTGTATGAGAACAGCGGCTTCCTGATTTTAAACTTCCCGCAGAAGAAGAACTACATATTCCAGAGTATGTGGATCATGCTTACTGCTACAGGCGCCTTTATCTTTATTATCCTGGCCTCTTTTGGCGGGTCGTTTTACATCATTTACCGGCAAAAAAAGCTGGATATGCTTAAAACGGACTTCATCAACAATATGACCCACGAGTTTAAAACCCCCGTGGCAACCATCTCTTTAGCCAGCCAAATGCTTAAAAATGAGCGGATTTTGGAGGATAAAGAGAAGATTTTACGCTATAGTAACGTAATAGACGAGGAGAATAAACGCCTTAGCGGTCACATTGAAAATGTGTTGCAAATAGCCCGCATGGACCGGGGTGAGTTTAAACTCAAACTGGAGAACATTAATATCAATGATTTGCTGTCGGATATATGCGATTCGCTGGACCTGCGCATACAAAACGAAAACGGTAAGATAGAGAGGAGTTTAAAAGCCGAACAGCCTGTGGTTAAGGGCGATGTGTTCCACCTGACCAATGCGTTTTACAACGTGTTCGACAATGCCATTAAGTACCGTAAGGAGGAAAACCTGCTTATTAAGGTTAGTACCCGCAGCAGTGGCAAAGGAGTTACCGTAACTATAGAGGATAATGGTATTGGTATTTCGCGCGAAAACCAAAAGAAGATATTCGAGAAATTTTACCGGGTGCCTACCGGTAACATACACAACGTAAAAGGATTTGGCCTGGGCTTAAGTTACGTAAAGGTAATACTGGACGCCCATGGCGGAGATATTAAAGTTAGCAGCGAGCAGGGCGAAGGAAGCCGCTTCGAAATTTTTGTTCCTTTTTCTTCCTGATTTCCGTACACCTATATATCGTTTTTAACGTTATAATTAACAGAATTGAAGTTCTAATTCAGTTGATTGTTAATAAAGTATAAGATTTTAACAATTGACTAAACGCGCTTTAGTTTTGATTGTTAAACAAAGAGTAATACTAAATCCTAAATCACTATGTCAACCAAGAAAAGAATATTGTTAGTAGAAGATGATACCAACCTGGGAAATCTTCTGCAGGACTCCCTGGAAATAAAGAATTACGATGTGGTTTTGAAACGTAATGGCGAAGATGCTTTTAACGATTTCAAAGTGAACAAGTACGATATGTGCTTACTGGATGTAATGATGCCGAAGAAGGACGGCTTTACACTGGCAAAGGATATCCGCCGTATGAACGCTACCATTCCCATCATATTCCTTACTGCAAAGGCCATGAAGGAGGATACCATTGAAGGCCTTAAGCTGGGCGCTGATGACTACATCACCAAGCCTTTTAGCATGGAGGAGTTGACGCTGCGTATGGAGAACATATTTAAGCGTTTGCCAAAAGCAGAGGTAAGCACCCAAAACCAGTTCCGCCTGGGCAATTTTGAGTTTGACAATACCCTGCGTGTGCTGAAACTGGATGGTAAGGAAACAAAGCTAACCACTAAGGAGTCGGAATTGCTGAAGATGCTGGCCGTATATAAGGACCGCATACTGGAGCGCGAAGTGGCTCTTAATGCGGTGTGGGGCACTGATTCATACTTTGCAGGCCGCAGTATGGACGTTTACATTGCTAAACTGCGCAAATACCTGAAGGAGGATGCCAACGTAGAGATACAAAACATACACGGTACCGGCTTTAAACTGATAGTAAAAAAGTAACCGGAAAATTACCAAGGAAGGCCCCGTTCGCGGGGCTTTTTTTATGGCCGTAAGCGGGTCTTATCAACATACGTTAACGGGTTCATGATTTTACTCAAAGATTAGCCTTTGATGTTTGCTTTTGATGTAATTTAGCGCCCGCAATGAAGAAGTTACATATAGTGCTGCTAATAGTGATTGCCCTGGGGGTTGGTGTAATAATTGCGCAAACCGGAGATTATACTACCTACGCCAATTTTATGGAGGCAAAGGGTAAAGAAGGTAAGGCCGTAAACGTAGTTGGATATTTGGTAAAGGATAAGGAGATGATCTACGACCCTAAAACAAATCCGGATTACTTCTGTTTTTACATGACGGATAAGGAAGGCCTGCAACAGAAAGTTGTTTACAAAGGAGCCAAGCCGCAGGATTTTGAACGCAGCGAGCAGTTGGTGGTAAAGGGCAAAATGGATGGGGATGTTTTTAAGGCCTCCGAAATTTCAATGAAGTGCCCTTCTAAATATGTAAATGATAATATTGTGTTGAAGGAAAAAACGGATGTTACCGTTAAATCGAAAATTTAATTGCGGTTAACCGCATTGGACTCAATACCCGGATGTTTGATTTTTTAGCTCACCGCTTTGGTGCAAATGGTTTTATAGGCGAAACACTTTGGATAGGCCACCTCGGCCATTTTTTCGTTGTGTTTTGTTTTGCAGCCTCTTTTCTTGCTTTTCTATCCTACTTCGGTGCTGAGTTAAGCACAGAAGATAAGCGCCGCCAAAGTTGGCAGCGTTTAGCGCGTATTGCCTTCTTCTCTCAGGCGGCAGCAGTTATCGGTATTTTTGTATTGCTTTTTATCATGATACTTAATCACCACTTTGAGTATCACTATGCCTGGAGGCACTCTTCAACCGACCTGCCGCTTAAGTATATCATCTCCAGCTTTTGGGAAGGGCAGGAGGGTAGCTTTCTGTTATGGATGTTTTGGATTGCCATAATGGGTATTGCGGGAATGCGCCTGCTTAAGAACTACGAGAGCCCTGTGCTGGGCATAGTTAGCCTAACGCAAATGTTTTTGGCCAGCATGGTTATGGGCGTTTACATATTTGGTTTTAAGTTGGGTAGCAGCCCTTTTATACTGTTGCGCAACCAAATGGACCTGCAGCAAATGGCGCCCGTTGTTTTTGCTGACGAAAACAACCTGCACAATTACCTTTCTTTTATTAAAGATGGTAACGGCCTTAATATACTGTTGCAGAACTACTGGATGACCATTCACCCGCCTGTGCTGTTTCTGGGCTTTGCCTCAACTGTTTTTCCTTTTGCTTTTGCGTTGGCAAGTTTACTGCGCCGCGATTGGGATGGCTGGGTTAAAGCTGCTATGCCATGGACACTCTTTTCCGTTGCTGTGTTAGGCACAGGTATTTTAATGGGGGGCGCCTGGGCATACGAGAGTTTAAGTTTTGGTGGCTTTTGGGCATGGGACCCTGTTGAGAACATGAGCTTCGTTCCCTGGTTAATGGTGGTTGCCGGTTTACACACTTTGTTGGTTTACCGTTATACCAAACACTCTGCCCTTAGCACTTATGTGTTTTTTATACTTGGTTTTGTGTTGGTGTTGTATTCAACCTACTTAACACGTAGTGGCCGTTTGGGCGATACTTCAGTTCACTCCTTTACCGATGATGGCCTTGAACCGCAGCTACTGGCTTACCTCTTCTTCTTTATCGTCGGCTCCTTTTCATTACTGCTCATCCGCCTGTTTAAAGGTCAAATACCGGTACAGAAGAAGGATGAAGACTTAATGAGCCGCGAGTTCTGGATGTTCATAGGTTCGCTGGTATTGCTGCTGTCTGCCATTCAAATGACGTTCACTACTTCTATTCCGGTGTGGAACCTCATCTTCCATGAAAAGCTGCAGTGGTTTACTGAAAAAATTGCTCCGCCTGAAGATGCTGTACAACATTATAACTCCATACAAATATGGCTGGGTATTATAGCTGCACTTCTTACGGGGTTGGTTCAGTTCCTTTCATACAAAGTGGGTAAGCCCGGTAAAACTGCGCGTTGGGCAGTTTATACCTTTGGGATGGCTTTTGTCCTCTCAATAGTTATTGCTTTACTGGCCGGCATCAACTTCACACAGCAATACACGGTTGATTTAACGGCTCTTTCTTCTTCGCTGTTCTTCAAGTTTAACTTTATTGCAGCGTACTACCTGTTTTTACTTGCCGCTATTTATGCAGTACTAGGTAACATGGTTTATCTGGCAGTAGTTATTAAAGGTAATTTTAAACTATCAGGTGGCAGCATTGCGCACTTTGGTTTTGGTATCTTTCTTTTAGGGGCGCTTATATCGCAGGGCAAAAAGGAGATCATAAGCACAGGCGCGCCAATACAGGGGCTTGATGCCAAAGAGCGGGCAGAAAACATACTGCTGATGAAGGATAGCTCCGACAGAATGGGCAACTACACCGTTACGTACACCGGCAGCCGACAGGAAAAAAAGAGCTCCTACTTTAGCGTGCGTTACCAGCGCCTTAGCGATGGCAGTGTGAGGGAGGAGTTTGTTCTTTCTCCCGAAGCGTCAGTAATGAAAGGCGGAAGCCTTAATGCCAACCCTGACACCAAGCACTATCTTTCCAAAGATGTGTTTACCCATATCACTTCTATCCCAGATAATACCAACCTGAAGGATTCAACGGGATTTGCCGAGCTTGATATGCCGGCTAAACCAAGCATGCCGCTGAGAGATTCATTTCAGTTCAGGCAGAATGTGGTGCATGTAGATTCTATTGTAGGCGACCCTCAACTGCCTGCCGGTTTTGATTTAACCGATAAATTGGTGGTGGGCGTAAACGTTAGTGTAAATGCGCCTGACGGCAG
>CAZUHU010000003.1:45839-61581 GCA_964620645.1 uncultured Chitinophaga sp. | reverse complement strand
AAAGCAGCCTGATTGTTGGCACGTAGCAGAGACCGGCGGATATCATTTTTATCGCGGCTGGTAAGGTGCATGCTCATGGCAGCCTTATCCTCTTCTTTTTCCGCCGTGTATTCAAACATCACGAAATGAATTTTGCCTTTCAACTCCTCATCCATATCGTTAAGGCGCTGGTCGGTCAAAAAATCGTGCATGTTCTCCATGTTATTGTAAACAGTGCCGAGCGGGTCGGTTAAACGATTGAACAAGGTGCGTTGGGTAATGGCTTCAGGTTCATCCAGCTTTTCAGTATCGCGTATTTGAATAATAACAACGCCGGCCGTGTTTTTATTAATCCAATCGCGGAAGGTTTTTAAGAAGCGGATTGCCGTTTCAGTGCCGAAGTTGTCCAACGCACCGCCATCCATTACGTAAGTTGGCGGATTGGTTGGCAACACGGGGTTAGGTAAAATAAAGGGGAAGGTAGCGTCCATGCGCATGGCGGAACTTACCAGCAAGTTGCGGCCGCCCTGTTTTTCAAACATACGGCAGAAATCGATGGCGTCAATATCCAGGGCTTCGTCTAAACTATCGCTGCCGTAAGGGCGCATTAAAAAGGAAACCGGGTGCGGACTGATGAAAAAGCGACGTGAATCGTTGATTACCGTAGTGTGATAAATTACGAGCGGCACCAGCCCGTCGTATTCAGGCTTTTGGTAGTCGCCTATGGTTTTTTCAAAGTCAAGGCCGGTGTTGTCGCAAAAAAAGCGTTCAAAGATGTAGCCGCGGTCCTTATAATATTTTTTGCCGCCAAGCTCAAACTTATGGTAGGGCAGCAGGGCATCGTTGTTAAGTATGCTAAGCGCAATGGGGTTCAACAAATCGCGCGATACGTTTTCAATTATCTGAGAATCCTGCAGGGAAACGGGCTGGCCCTGCTTTTGCCGCAGGAACAATTCGCGCAGGTAGGTTACACCGAACATGCCGCCGGAGGCGCCGCTTATCATAAAAGTCTTGTCGAAGAGTTTATTACCTGCCAGGCTATCGGATTTTTGAATGATAGAAGTAACAAACATGCCCGAGCGCAAACCACCACCGCTAACATTAATAAAATACATCATTGGTTTTTTATTGGGGTTGCGGGCGTCGGTATTTTTCCGCTTCCAATTTTCCAGGATGTTGATGAAGTATTGGCGATCGTGTTCAATATTCTCATTGCTGCTTAAGGCCCTGAAGTTTTTCATGCTGTAATCGGCCTGCACTGTATCGTAATTAATACCATACACCGTACTTTTGCTTCCGAAAACATCAAACTTGGTAAGGTAGTTGGCGCCCATTAAAAACACGATGATGGCTGCGGCACCCCAGCCACCGGTCCAGTATAAAAACATACCGAACAGGGACATGATTATGCTTACGAACAGGAAACCGCTGGCAACAATGGGTATCTGGAAGAAGGGCTTTTCCAGGTAAAAACCGCTGGCCGTTAAAAAGCCCAGAATGATGATAAAGGCGATAAATGCATTAAAGTGGTGCCTGCGGAACACCAGCCTGTGCAGCCTTGAGTCGTAATGCTCCACCGTACGGGTATGGCGCAGGCGCAGCTTATTAGTAATGTAAAAATCAACCCGGTTAAGGTGCTCAGTTTCCATGCTCTCGTTAAACAATACCCGCTTAACCGCTTTTTTACGGCGGATGTTTTCCTTATTGGCCTGTAAAATGCTACCGGTGTTTACATTGGTAAAGTTGAAATACACCGAGGTAACCAGCAGCACCAGCACAAAGCCGGCGAAGAATCCCATTGCATCAAACAATAAATCCAGGCTGGTTTGAAACTCGTACTTCTGCTGAAAGTGAATTACCGATGCAAGGTAACTGATGATAAATACCAGCGGTATAATAGAGTTGTTGATGAAGAACATACCCAGCGGATATTGCAGGCTGGCCATAAAAGGAAAGCGGTGCGAGTGTAGTATGTAGCTCACCACGTTCCAGGTAACGTAAAAAATACCGAAGCCTATACCTACAATAGCAAAGCTTAGGTAACCTACGCGGCCCAGGTATTCGGGGTCAAGAAAAACGGAAGGTGCGCCAACGCTGTTACCCAGACCACCCAGTATTACCAGGAAGAAGAGCACCCATGAAAAAAGCAGGAACTGGAAGCGCTTGAAAGACAGCAACAACAGTTGGATGGGAAAAGAGTAATAAATGTCTTTCAGGAACACCAGCATATATATCTGCAAAGTACTACTAAGATAAATACTGTCAAGCAGGGGTTGCGCCTAATTTTCCTCAAGGGGTTGTTTATTGCATTATTATGACAGGCGGATATGTCGGCAATATCATCTAACAGCCTATTGACTTTTTATCTCGCTAAGCTGGATAGTCCAGCCGAGGTCCATACGGGTTATGATAGGGAATTTGGTAGACTCAATTACATCAATGGTGTATTTGATATCACTTCCACCCTGTAATTCCCAGCCGGGCACAGCTACCAGGTTGCCGTTAAGGTTAAAATTGAACTCGGATATAGTGTTGCTCATAACGGTAGCGGTATCGGCTGCACCATTTACTTTTATGGGGGCTTCTGCTTTGGCGGATATATCGTCGAACAGCTTTTTGCTTATCCAAACAGAGGTTTCTTTATCGAGGTTTGAGGCCCCACCGTTGAAGTAGTTAAACAGTGCATCGGCCTTTGCCACAGCATTGGCAGACATAACCACCGAGCCGCTTTTGTTTACGGGTTCTGTCATCTTCCAATCAAAAGCTATTTCGCTACCCAGGCTTTTTATGGTTACAATAAACTTGTAGTTTTTACCGGCAGAGCTTACATCGTAGGTCAACACCGTGCCGGGCTTTATGGCTTTTTCAAAGTTTTCCAGGTCGGAAATATTCTGGCTATTGGCAAAGCCTATGCTAAGCGATAGCAACAACAGGGTAAATAATTTATTCATGCAGGGGTTTATACCCTAAAGGTAAGAAGCGAAATGGGATTGCGAAAAAGAAAGGAGAGCGCTATTGAACTTCAATAGCCCCCAAATCGTAAGGGGTGCCGTTTGCCGGGTTAACCTTTACTACGCCACGGCTATGATCAAAAATATCCTGACTTAAACCGGTTGGGGCTGCGTCAATAAGTGGCGAGAAATAACCCGCACTATCGCTGGGGGTAAAGTTGAAAGCGTAAGGATCCTTAAACTTAGGGTCCTGATTAAAGATATTGTTGTTATTACCTACGCTGAAAATAGCCAGCGTGTCACTTGGCGTTTTAAGTAAGGAATAAACAAACGTATTGGTGAACTCCTGTTGGGGCGCACCGTCATTAATGTTGTTGAAGGAGATTTCGTTATCAAGGCTGCCATAAACCACACAGTTGATAAAGGTGCTGGTGAGCGGCTCCTTAAAACTGGTTGTATTATTTACGGCTACAAAGTTGCTTAACAATACGCTCTCCTTTTCGTGGCTTACGTACTTGGAACCCTGGTTAAACATGGTGCAGCTGTTAAAGGTGTATTCTCCCCCTAAGCCAAACTTTAAGAGGTTATCGCCAGCTACAAAGAACATTGAATTTTCAGCAGCTATTTCGGCGTTAAAGCCGTAAATGGCATTGTAAAGGCTGTGCTTAATAATGCAGTTGTTGAGATGAATATCAGGTCTGCTTATGACCCCTAAATACTTGTTCAGATCTGTTGAAATACCTGCGCCCGCATAAACGCCGTACGAAGATTCGGTAAGCACACAATGGTTGAAACTACCTGTAGGCTTGCAACTACTACTGGTTGAATCGCGCAGAAACACTATACCAAACCATTGGCCGGGCTTGTCGTCATAATACTGCTCTAAACGCACCCCCTGAAATACAATGGAGTCGCTCCAACTTGTAGCTTCGGCAATTAAGTTACCTTCTACAAAAATGCCGGAGTTATTCGTAAAGAAAATCTTGGTCCCCGGATCTATGGTTAGGGTAGCGCCACAATCTACCAATACACCGGGGACAGAATCATTACTGATAACTACATGCGGTTTATCGTTGGTCCAATGTTCATCAGAAGTTATATAACTACCATAGTGGAAATGCGCATTTTGGCCAAAGGCCTGCAGGTGCACCGTATTGATACTGCTACCCATGGTAAAGTTTACATCATCAATAATTACAAAAGGCGTAAGGGTGCTGTTAGGGTTTACGGTTACTTCTACAAACACATAAATGGAATCCTTGGCAGGGATTTCGATACCACTGAACTGATCGCCGGGTATGCCATCTACATTGATGCGGAACTGGTCGCCGGTTAAATGCATCAGGCGGATATCATCTATACGAACAGCTTTACTGCTGCGGTTAAATACCTTAAAGTATTTGGTGGTAGAGCCCAGGGTAGTAAAGACAGTATCAAAGGTTAGTGTATCCGTACTAAAGGTAAGTTGGCCATTGCCGAATAGCTCCTTCTTACAACTTTGGGTAGTAAAAAGTGTTATTGCTATGGCCAGTACTACTAAAAATAAGCCTGCTGTCTTCTTCATTGTTAAAAATGAACCCCTTTAACGGCTGGTGAAAATAGAAATTGTGCCTAAAGCGGCACTATATTCGTTGTAACTATATATGTTTATTAAAACGAAGCAATGGCAGAGCATGTTGTAAAAATACTGGAGTCGAGTTTTATAACGCTGAATGTGAAGCGTTTTTTAGTGGAGAAGCCCAAGGGATACAGTTTTATACCGGGCCAGGCTACCGATGTAGCCGTTAACTTACCCGAATGGAAAGAGCAGTTCCGCCCTTTTTCGTTTACCAGCCTTAACCGTTGGGAACATTTGGAATTTATGGTAAAGGTTTACCCCGATAGAAAAGGTGTTACAGATTTACTGGGCCGAACTAATAGCGGAGAATTGATACTTAAAGAGCCTTACGGGGCTATACAGTATAAAGGCCCCGGCGTATTTATAGCCGGCGGTTCCGGCATAACTCCCTTCCTTTCCATATTCAGAGAGCTGGCCAGAAACAAGCAGTTGATGGGTAATCAGTTGATTTACTCTAACTACACAGCAGCTGATGTTATTTGCGGCGCAGAGCTGCACGATATGCTAAAGGATAATTATGTTAACCATTACACCCGCGAAGGCGTTATCGGTTTTAGAGAGCGCAGGCTTAACCGCGATTTTCTGATACAATATATTGCTGACTTTAACCGCCGGTTTTATGTGTGCGGTTCCGATGGTTTTGTGAAGGATATTTCTGAAGCTTTGATGAGCCTGGGGGCAACTTCAGAAAACCTTGTAATAGATAAGTAGTCTATCCGAACAACTCTTCCATTAGCTGTTGTACACGGCTTATGGTAATAATTTTAATGCCGAACTTTTGGGTATCCAGCTTTTGGTTGAATTTGCTGATGTAAATTTTTTCGAAACCCAGTTTGTCGGCTTCAGAGATGCGTTGATCTATGCGGTTAACGGCACGTACTTCGCCACTTAAGCCAACCTCTGCCGCAAAAGCTACTTTAGAGCTAACCGGCATATCGTTATACGAAGATGTAAGGGCAGCTATAACAGCCAGGTCTATAGCGGGGTCTTCTACCCGGAGTCCACCGGCAATATTTAAGAACACGTCCTTAGTACCGAAACGGAAGCCGCTGCGTTTTTCTAATACAGCCAACAACATGTTAAGGCGCCTTACATCAAAGCCTGTGCTTGAGCGCTGAGGTGTGCCGTAAAAAGCGGGAGTAACCAGGGCCTGTGTTTCTATTAGAAAAGGCCTCATGCCTTCCATCATACTGGCTATCGCAATGCCGCTTAACTCTTCTTCCCGTTGGGTTAGCAGTATTTCCGACGGGTTTAACACAGCACGAAGCCCGGCGCCCTGCATTTCGTAAATACCAATTTCTGAAGTGCTGCCGAAACGGTTTTTAGTAGTGCGCAAAATGCGGTAGGTATAATTGCGGTCGCCTTCAAATTGTAGCACAGTATCAACAATGTGTTCCAATACTTTTGGGCCCGCAATAAAACCATCCTTGGTAATGTGGCCTATAAGAAAAATGGGGATGCCGGTTTCCTTGGCATAACGTTGCAACTCGCCGGTACACTCGCGTATTTGCGAAACGCTGCCCGGTGTTGATTCTACATAAACGGTATGCAGTGTTTGAATGGAATCAATTACAATTAAATCGGGCCCCAATAGCTCCGCCTGCTTAAAAATTTGCTGGGTGCTGGTTTCTGTCAGTATATAACAATCATCATTGGCCATGCCAATGCGCTCGGCACGCAGTTTTATCTGTCGGTCACTTTCCTCGCCGGTTACATACAGCACTTTGGTGCCCTTTAACTTTAGGGCAAGTTGAAGCATTAAGGTGCTTTTGCCAATGCCTGGCTCACCGCCAATCAGTATCAGCGAACCGCCTACTATACCGCCACCCAATACCCGGTTCAATTCAGTGTCCTGCGTATCTAAACGCGAGGTTTCCATTTCGCGCACCTCCTTAATAGGCACGGGCTTTACTTCTTCATTTTTGCGGCCTGTAACATTGCGGCGTTCTTTTACCTTTTCCTCCGCTTTGTCAACTACTTCCTCGGCGTAGGTGTTCCATTCGCCGCAAACGGGGCATTTGCCAATCCACTTCGGGCTTTGATTACCGCAATTTTGGCAATAGTATATGGTGCGTAGTTTGCTCATAACAAGGCACGCAATTTAGGCGGTTTTATTTTTACTGAAAGCCTAAAAAACAAAAGGGGTAACCGTTGTGGTTACCCCTTCTTTTT
Organism: uncultured Chitinophaga sp.; assembly: GCA_964620645.1. Lineage (GTDB taxonomy): Bacteria > Bacteroidota > Bacteroidia > Chitinophagales > LD1 > Bog-950. The sequence goes on along the minus strand of CAZUHU010000003.1, from coordinate 54,861 downwards.
ATTTCTGAGCAGGTTTTGCTTTATCTGCCGGTTTATCGGTTTTTGGTTTTTCCGCCGGTTTTGAGGTGGTAGTATTTTTAGTTGGAGGAAGTGCTTTGGCCTTGTTGCTAAACGCTTTTGCTTTCGCTTCTGCCTCGGCAATTTGTTCAGGTGTAAGCTCTTGAACTACTTTAAACTCCGTGCGGCGGTTTTTGCTTCTTCCTTCAGGGTAGTCGGTGCCCGGTGGATTTTCGTTTAAGTCAACCGGTTGCGATTCGCCATAGGCTTTGCTTTGCAGGCGATACATCGGTATCTTTTTACTGGCCAGGTATTTTATAACAGCATCGCTACGGCGTTGCGATAGCTTTAGGTTGTATTCGTCAGTGCCCTTTGCGTCGGTATGCGAGCCTACTTCCAAAACATAAGTAGGGTGCTCGTTCATAAAGGTGGTAACTGTGTTAAGCGTGTCAGGCGCGCCGTCGGTTAGAATGTCTTTATTGAAATCCCAATAAACAATACCGATGCGTTGGCCGATATAGCTAAGCAGTTGCGGGCGCATTTTCATAGGCACATCTACAGTAACCGTATCATTAAAACGCTTGCCGATTGTGCTTACAGGCAGGTCAGCATCTTCAAAACCATTTTTGCGTGCTATCAGCTTGTAATCCTTTTCGGCTTCTAAATCGAAGAAGTAAGAGCCATCGGTAGCATAGTACGATTTTATCTCTTTACCGGTGGCGCCATCAAACAGTGTAATCAAACCGTTTTCGATGGCTTTGTTGCTGCTATCCGCATTTTGAATGGTGCCTTTAACAGCAAGCAATAATTTTTCCTTTTCAACCTGGTAGATATCATCGCAGCAGGTTTCGCTTTTAATACCGAACCCACCGGGGCGGTTGCTAACCACAAAGCCCAGGCCTGCATAGTCGTTCCAGTTATAATACATATCATCAACGCTGCTGTTAACAGGCATACCCATATTAACCGGCTCGGTCCAATCTCCACCTACAGCCTTGGTGCGGTAAACATCCAAACCGCCAATATTTACACGTCCATCTGAACTGAAATACAGCACATCATTTTTAAAATCGTAGGAAGGTGTTTCTTCGTTGCCTTTTGTGTTAATGGTAGGGCCAATGGGTTTTGCTTTACCAAAGCTGCCATCGTCATTTATTTTGGCATAGTATATATCCATGCCTTTCTCGGCATTACGGTCCGATGCAAAAAACAACACCAACTCTCCCGCATCGTTTTTACCTACTGCCGGATGGGTGTTGGTAGCGCCTTCCTGGTTAACGTTGGCGCTTAATTTTTCGCCCTCGCTCCAGCCGTTGGTTGCGCTATAGCTGCTCTTATAAATGTTGCAGCGCATGCGCGACATTTCATCCTGCTGGCATTGGGTGTAATACATGGTATTGCCATCGCGCGAGAAGGTGGGGTTGCCGGTGTGCATGTTAGCAGAGTTAACGGCATCCTTAAGTTCTACGGCCTTTTTCCACATTTTGCCATTGCGTTTTGCTGTGTAAATACGGCTGAAGTCAGCATATTTCTCACGACGGTTTTCAAGTATAACGCGGTCTGACACCCATGAGCCGTAGTAGATGGTGTTCTCATCTTTTAATACAGGTGCGTAATCAGTAAACGGTTGGTTGATGTTTTCGTTAAGGTGGGTGGCCTTAAACTCGCGCATGTCAGTAATAGCCAGTTGTGCAAGGCCTGAATCGCAACCCTGTATTTCGCGCGTAGCATTGCGGCGGGCTTCGTTCAGTTCATCAATATTTTTTGCCAGCTTATTGAATTTTGAGAATGTGGCTTTGGCCTGTTCGTAATTGCCCAGGTACTTGTCAGTTAAGGCCGCCTGGTAGAGCGCGAAAAGATTTTTGTGTTTTACGGAGTCCATATCAACCACCACTTTGTAATACTTATTGGCAAAGCGGTAATCACGTAAAACAAAGTTGGCATCGGCCAGGCGCTGATACAGGAATATTTTGTTGGACTTTTTGTTTACTGCTGCTTCGTAATAATGAATGGCATTATAAACGCTTCCCTTCTCCATCAGTAAATCGCCCAATTTGCGGTTGCGTTTCCAACCTATGGTTTTAGGGTCGGGTAGTTCCTTATACTTTCGTCCGTTCTTACTGTCGTAAGCAGTAGCATTAGTGCCCGATTCTTTGATAATGGATTTTTCCTGCGTGTTCTGTTTGGTTTCTTCCTGCTTAGGCTCCTCTTTTTTTGTTTCCTGCGGTTTGGCAGTTTCCTGTTTTGCAGGTTCGGCCTTTTTTTCTTCAGCCTTGGGTTGCGCTTCTTTCTTTTCGGGTTTTGCCTCTTCTTTTTTAGGCTGTTCCTTTTTGGCTTTACCTTTTTCCTTTGTCTGTGCCGGTGGGGCGCTCATCAGCTCGTTAAGTTCCTGTTGGCTTTGTGCGTTTAACGGCACATAAGTAAACTGCAGCGCAACTATAAAACAGATGGATAATAGTAGTTTTAGTTTCATTCGACAGGGGTCTATACTTCGGTCGAAAATACTAAAAACAAGGGCTTGGCACCTCACATCTCAACAGCCGGATAGTATCTTGAACAATAGGTTAAGCAGTGGTAGGGAAACCGGGGCAGCGATAGACCTAGAACCTTGGGCAAATTAAGGAGTGCGCGAAGTTGTAATCGCGCCGTTTGATAGTGTAGCCCAGGTGGATTTCGAGGCCGCCAATGCCCGTGCCCGATTTGCGCAGGTTAGAGATAGTGGCATCGTAACTAAGGCCTATTTTAAAGCCGGAATAAGCAAAGCCTACATAGGGTATTACAGCATCGCTGGTAACGCCGGCGGTTATATTGTGTATACGGTTATAAACGCCCATGGTAAAGGCGGCCGATTCGTTATAACTCTGCTTAATATCGTAACCGAAGCCCAGGCCTATGTTCAACTGATCATTTACGCTTTGGCGGGTAAACATTGCCGCCGGTAAAAGGTGAAACTTTTCGCCAAGGATGATATCCAGGCCGCTGTGCACGTTCCAGCGCCAGTAAAACTTACGGTTGTTATCTGCCAGAATATCGTACTTAGGGAAGGTGACATTATAAAATGAAGCGCCGGTATAAAAGCCCACCTTACGGGCAAACAGGCCGTAGTAAAATAAGCCGGCATTAAGGTTAACGTAGCCTACATTATTGCGCCCAATAAGTTCGTTGCTGGGTATGGTGCTTACAAACTGGTTATCCTGAAACTGATTGGCAAATTGAAAATCCTGTGTTTTGATGCTTTGGTAAGTATAGCCACCCTGCACACCGGCCGAAATACGGTGGTTGCCATTGCTGCCCAGGGTTTTGATAAAGCTAACTGAAGCCAATGCGGAAACCCCCGTAAACGTATTAGCGCCTTGTTGGTCGTTAGCTACAAAAAGGCCAACGCCAAGGGCGTCGTCATTTATTTTTATCGGCATATCAAAATTCAATGCCGTGGTCATAAAAGGAGAGCGGAAAAAACCATTGTTATTGGCTGAATACCACTGGTTGCGGTAATTAACGCCTACGCGGGCAACGCCGGGTGTAAAGCCGGTAAGGGCAGGGTTTAGCCAAAGGGGCGCATTAAACACCTGCGAGAAGTGGATATCCTGCGCAAATACACTCAGGCCGGCTAAAACGGCAAAGATTAAAGTGTATATCTTTTTCATATCAAATAAATACCTAAACTATTTGTTTACCAAAGTAACGACAGGTTGCCGCGGGCAGTTTTAACCTCGCCGGTGCTGTTAACCTTTACCTGGGCTATATATACATAGTTGCCCATTAATTGCAGTTTGCCCTGGTAGTTGCCGTCCCAATCTTTTTTGCCATCGCGCTGGCTGTCAAACACCGGCTCGCCCCAGCGGTTATAAATCTTTAAATCTTCAAGGGTTACCAGGTTAAGCTGGTTAATAATGCCGAAGAAATCATTGGTGCCATCCCCATCCGGTGTAAATACGTTAGGGAAGTTAAACAGCACTTCTGCCTCCTTGGCATTTATCAAAATGTGCGGTTCGTCGCCGTTATCAGCCCATAGCTTTTTAGTGTTGTGGAAGTAAGGCGCCCCCTGATTAACTATCACATTTTTAAGATCCTGCCATTGTTGGTGCCAGCGGCCTATGGAGTTCCAGGTGCTGTCCTTAGCCGGTAAATAGTAGATAGAAAGTTCAGCCGGCTCGGCAGAACCAAATTGCTTTACAAGGTGGAAAAATTTGGTGTTAACCACGCTTACATCACCCGCTTTGTTAGAGATATCGTAGCCTTCAGCAGTAGCATCGCCATAACCCATACGCACTGCAAACTGCTGAGGGTCGGCAACTGACGGGGTAATTTCTACCGGGCGATAGTAAATGGTGCCATTGTCGTTCCAACCGGTTGGGAACGGATACATATCAATGGCATTGGTATAACGTATTAACCTGCCGGCGCCGGTGCTGCTTACAAAACCACTAATGCGTGTAATAGCTGAAGAAGAGGTGTTGGTTACCGTCATATTAAAATCGGTAGTGGCCAATTCGCTGGTGCCTAATGATAACAGATGCGTGGTATTGGCATCGATAGTTTGTGTTTTAACAGAGCCGTTTTCAAGAGCAAGGTCGTAAAAGGTGGTAACCTGAGAACCTGTAATAAGCTGGGCGCTGCCTCTAAGGCGCACCAGGCTTTGGTCGGCAGTAAAGGTGTTGTTGTTTTCCCAATCGCCATGCACAATGTATTCGCCATTGGTGCCACCGCCGGTTGCCAGGCTGCCATTGCGGAAAAAGCCGCGGATAGTGGTTTGGCCGGCATTGCTTAAAAACCCGTTATTGGCATTTTCAACGGGCCCATCCACAAACAAAACTCCTCCTCCGGTTACGGCTACATCTGCTCCATTGTTATACAGCAATTGTGCCTTTACCAGGGTAAAGCTTAAAAACAGAAAAAAACAGACCGAAGTAAATTTCCTCATTCGTGTGTCCGGTTCGGGCGTTGAAAGTAATAAATATACGCAATTTTCATTGGTAAGTCAATATTTAAAAGAGGATGTTTTTATTGCCGCCTGCATCCTCTGGCAGAGATGGTTGTTATGCAGCCGCGAACGAAGCGCTTGTTAATCAAAACCTTGCGTTTATGCCTTTGTTTAAAAAACTATACGTCCACAAAAGTATAGTTGACGGAGGGCCGCCTTAGGTTGCAAGCCTGAGTAACTTAGCCCACTATAAAATAACAATATGAAAAAGTGTTTTTTGTTGATGGCTGTTGCGGGCATATTACTATCCCAGTCATCTTGTTTGGTTTTAAAGAAGAAGTATGATGAGCAGGTTGCCCTGGCTGATAAAATGAAAGCCGAGCGCGACGACTGTAACGATAAGCTAAACCAGGCCAATGCCACTATCGACGACCTGAACAAACAGATAGCTAACCTAAACAGTGAAATTGATAAGCTGAAGGACAGCAATGCCTCTTTAGAAGATAAGCTGAAAAAGACTAAAGACCTGAAGGACCAAAGCGATGCTATTTGCGAAAGGGTGAAGCAGCAATTGGATGCTTTAACCAATTCAACCGCTGCCGAAAAGGACAAATTGCTGAAAGATTTGGCTCAAAAAGAGAAGGAGTTAATGGCCAAGGCAGAAGAGCTTAACCGCATAAGCGCACAGCTAAACGAGCGCGATGCCAAGGTGCGCGAACTGGAATCGTTGATTGCCCGTAAAGATTCGGCTGTTCAGGCGCTGAAAGAAAAAATGCTATCGGCCCTTAAAGGCTTTAATGCCGGAGATTTAACGGTTTACGAAAAAGATGGCAAGGTTTACGTAGCACTTAGCGACAAACTTTTATTCAAGAGTGGTAGCTATTCGGTAGAGGAGCGTGGCAAAGACGCCCTAAAGAAGATAGCCGAAGTGTTGAACAAGCAAAGCGACATTAACATCGCCATTGAAGGGCATACGGATAGTATACCTTATGTATCATCAACAACGGGGCCTATAAACAGCAACTGGGATTTGAGCGTAATGCGGGCCTCCAGCGTTACCAAAATAATGGTTGATGAATACAAAGTGGATGCCACCCGCATAACCCCTATGGGCCGTAGCAAGTACTTTCCGGTGGAGGATAACGTATCGGCCGAAGGAAGGAGCAAAAACCGCCGTATAGAGGTAGTGCTTGAGCCGGATATGCGCGCTATATTCAATATCCTTAATTCCAACTAGGGTTTGTTACCAAGGCCTTTTTAGGCAACGTACGGCAATACCTCTTTTGTCCTACATTCGCGGCATGATTTGGAGGCGCGATTCCGCTAATCCTGAAGCGGAAATGGGATTTTTTGACCATGTGGAAGCTTTACGCTGGCACCTGCTGCGTTCTGCCATCGCTATCATTATTTGCGCTTCAGTAGTTGGCTACTTCTATGATATCGTATTTGAAAAGGTTATACTTGGGGTAACTTCAAAGGATTTCCTCACCTACCGTCTATTGTGTTACGTAAGTCAAAAACTGCAAATAGGCCAGGCGGTTTGCATTGACCACGACATACCCATGAGCCTGCAGAACCTGACCATGTTTGGCCAGATAACCCTTTTGGTGCAATACTCTATAATACTGGGCCTGGTGATAGCCTTTCCTTATATAATATGGGAGTTGTGGAGGTTTGTAGCCCCTGCCCTTCATGAGGAAGAGGCCAAGAAAACAAGCCGCATTATTCTGGCCTGTTCGTTTTTCTTTTTTGTAGGGGTGGCGTTCTGCTACTTCGTCATTATTCCATTCTCGGTAAATTTTGCCGTAAGCTTTTCTATAAGCCCTAAGATTAAGAACGAGTTTACCATTGATAGCTATATCGATTTTTTTACAGTGATGCTATTGGCTATTGGTGCTGTGTTTGAGTTGCCAATGGTGGTTTATTTCCTTTCGAAGTTCGGCATATTAACTGCTAAAATTATGCGCTCAACCCGGCGCTATGCTGTTGTAGTTATACTGGTGGCATCGGGCATTATAACGCCTTCGCCGGATATGTTTACACAATGCCTGGTAGCCGTACCTATTTATATGTTGTACGAGTTCAGTATTTTTATTGCAGCGCGTAACGAGCGAAAGCGAAACGTTTTACCAACAGCCTAACCTTATCACCATGAAAATAGCCATTGGCGGCGACCATGCCGGTTTTGAATATAAAAAGGAACTAATACCATTTCTGGAAGGCAAAGGCTATGAAGTAAAAGACTTCGGCCCTTATTCCGGCGACTCGGTAGATTATCCTGATTTTGCGCACCCGCTTTCAAGCGCTGTAGAAAAGGGGGAATATACTTTCGGTATACTTATTTGCGGCAGTGCTAATGGCGTAGCAATGGCGGCTAACAAACACCAGGGCATACGCGCTGCTATTGTTTGGAAAAAAGAACTGGCTGAACTGGCCCGCCAACATAATAACGCCAACGTAATATGTCTACCCGCGCGCTTTATTTCTTTAGACGATGCAAAGCAGTTTACTGAATCATTTCTGGCTACTGCCTTTGAGGGCGGCCGGCACGAAAAGCGGGTAAACAAAATAGCCTGTTAAATTCCAGTCGTTTTCACTGTTCCTGTTCTCTTTCAGCCTTGTACCAGGCCTGCGGCATATTTTTTTAAGACCAGAACCCTTAAAGCCGCGTTAAAATTTTACAAAGAATGGAGTGTAGCATAAACCTTGAATAAGGTGTGTGGTCATGTTGACATAACCATAGTTGCTACAACAACTTCTAAAATGTTGAATTATGAAAAAGATAAAATGGATTGCAAGCATAATAGTTGCTACCATGTTGTTTGTGTTGTTGGCTGATGTTGCTAACGCAATGCATCCAAGGCATAAGCACAGGGGCGGCTACTATAACAACTGGGCCCCAGGCCCGCCGGTACAAGTTTCTTTTCAGGTGTTTTACGACCAACTGTCACCTTATGGCTATTGGATAAATGATCCTTATTATGGCTACGTGTGGGTGCCAAACGTGGGCTCCGATTTCAGGCCTTACTATACAAACGGATACTGGACCATGACCGAATACGGTAATACATGGGTATCGTATTACAACTGGGGCTGGGCACCTTTCCACTATGGCCGCTGGACCTACGATAACTGGTATGGCTGGATTTGGGTGCCTGACAACGTGTGGGGGCCAGCATGGGTAGCATGGCGCACTGGTAACGATTATTATGGATGGGCGCCATTAGCGCCGGGCTATAGTGTTTCCTATAACTCGTACTATTTCCCTAATAACTGGTGGGTGTTCTGTCCTCCGCGTTATGTGTACACTCCCACATATTATAACTATTGTGCCGGACCAACTTATAATACTACCATTATCAATAACACTACTATTGTTAATAACACCGTAGTAAATAACAATGTTACTTATGTGTCCGGACCGGGAGTAGCTGAATTTGAAAAACACACCAATCAAAGGTTGCCTGTTTACAGCATTAAGGAGATGGACAAACCTGCAGGAAGCAAAGTGGAAAACGATAAGGTTACGCTCTATCGTCCATCAATTGCCGGCGAAAGCCAGGATAAGCAGGCTGCACCTTCAAAAATTGTAAGCGCAGATAAGCCCATCGGAAAGCCGCAGGATATCGGAAGCTCTTCAGGCCCGAGATTTAATCCTAATGGCAAACAGTTTGATAACAACCGCCCGGGTCAGGCACAGCCTAACGGAGTTCAACAAGGCGGCAGAATCAATAATGGAGCCAGAGGTAATACTGACTTAAACCGCGGTGATGTGAACCCTGTTGTAACCCCGCAAAATCAAAACGGAAGGGCAACTCCTCAACGTAATGATCAAGCGAACCCGCAAAGGAACACACAGCCTCAACAAAGGGGTTCAGACAACCCTCAGCAATGGAGGCAGCCGCAACAAACCGAGCCTAAAAGGCAACCGGAGTTAAATCAAGGTAACACACCTCAACGTTCTCAACCAAAGGGACAGCAACAGGAGCAGCCACGCCAAATGGAACCTCAGCGCGGTCAGCCCCAAATGCAGCCCCGTCAGGAACCTCAACAACTGCAACCGAGGGGCCAACAGCAAGAGCAGCCGAGGCAAATGGAGCC
>CAZUHU010000003.1:20714-45739 GCA_964620645.1 uncultured Chitinophaga sp. | reverse complement strand
CAGGAACCGCAGCAAATGCAGCCCCGGCAAATGGAGCCGCAGCGCCAACAGCCGCAAATGCAGCCAAGGCCTGAACCGCAACAGATGCAGCCAAGGCCACAGCCACAGCAGATGCAACCAAGGGGCAATAACGGCAAACCCGGATTAGCCCCCAGGTAAGATACAAAAGGCTTTAATGTAAAGGAGCCGGCAGCAATGCCGGCTTTTTTATTGTATTAAAAACCAGGTGCGCATTTTTCCTTTGCCTTTAATATCAATTTCACCACGCTCCTGTAAACTAAACTTGTGCGCAATCAAATTGCGGAAGGCTTCGCTAACCTGTATCTTATCTTCAATACTGTGGCTCTCCATGCGGCTGGCGGTGTTCACTGTATCGCCCCAAAGGTCGTAAGCGTATTTGTTTTTGCCCAGCACACCGGCTATCACTTCTCCGCAGTGTATACCAATGCGCAGGCGGATGTTATCCTGCGGGTAGGCCTGCGCAATACTGCGTTGCATAGCCAGGGCCATGTTCGCGATGCGTTCAGCATGGTCTATGCAGGGTTCGGGTAGGCCTGCAACGCACATGTAGGCATCGCCTATGGTTTTAATTTTTTCAACGCCGTATTGATTGGCTAAATCATCAAAAATTTGAAATAGTTTGTTGAGGTGCCGTGCCAGTTCTTTTACTTCCATTCCGGCGCTCCAGGTTGTAAAGCCTACTATATCAGCAAACAGCACACTGCAGTTTTCATAGCGTTCAATAATTTCTTCATCACCTGTTTTAATGCGTTCGGCTATGGCCTTGGGCAAAATGTTATGCAATATTTTTTCGGTGGCGTGCCGTTCGGCTTCTTTTAGGTCCACTTGCCGTTGCATCTCCAACGTAGCACCTCTTTTTTGTGCCTCTTCGCTTTTAACTTCTTTCTCCAGTAGATAAAACTTCTTAAAGCAGCGGGCGTATTCCTCCCAATTTTTAATTGTTTCAAACATGTAACTCAAAGCCTGGTATACCAGCATTTGTGCTGAAAGGCTTCCTGAGGCCACCGCAACTTCTTCCGATTGTTTTCCATAGCCGAATGCCTTGTCGTAGTCTTTCCACTCAAAATATACCCTTGAAATATTGATAAGGTCTGTTGAGGATTTGGCCAGGTGTTTTAGCTCAAGGTTCAAGTCATAGGCCTCCTTAAAACATTTTAGAGCGGTATCTAAATCATTTTGGCGAGCATAAACTGTGCCCAGATTACTTAAATTAATTGCTCTCGACGGCAGATGTTGACTTAACACGCAGTACTCCAGCGCTTTTTCATAACATTCCCGGGCCTTATCGAGATTGTTTGCGTTGCCGTACAAAACCCCAAGGTTAGTGTAGTTAACATGTATAGGTTTATAGTTTTTATTATTAATATGAAAAGTAAGCGCCTTTTCTATGTATTTTTTGGCGTTTTGAGGATCACCAAGAGCATTGTAAGCACTTCCTAAGTTTCCGTTTATGTAAGATTCATGCTCAGTATCGCCTATCCGGTCACACAACTGTAAGGCCATTTGGTAAAATCCGAGGGCGCGATTGTAATTTCCGGCATCGCTTGAGGTCATACCCATGGTGGTATAGCAATGCATTTCCCCTTTCGCGTAATCATGTGCTTTGCAGAGCGCCAAAGCTTCTTCCGTTAAGCTCATAGACCTTTTAGGATCCTTTCTTCGCAGTTCCTCTGCCAGTGAGATCATGCTATCTGCCCGGATGTGAACATCCGGGGCGGTGCGCGCCAATTCCTCAAGTTTTTGCAGTGCCAAATCGTGTTCGCCGGTCATGTGTTGTAAAGAAAAATCTTATTCTGCTGAAAAAGAAGCCGCTGACGGCTCATCTTTAAATTCCTATTTCTGCTTACCTTTCGCCCCATGAAGTTTGAGAGAAAGAACCTGAGCAACGAGGAGCTGATAAATCTTTACAGGCTTATTTTAAAGCCAAGGGTTATTGAAGAGCGTATGCTGAAGCTGCTGCGCCAGGGCCGCGTTAGCAAGTGGTTTAGCGGTATAGGACAGGAAGCTATTGCTGTTGGCGTAACAGCTGCCCTGCACCAGGATGAATATCTATGCCCGCTGCACCGTAACCTGGGCGTGTTTACTACCCGCAATTGCGATTTGCAGCAATTGTTTGAACAGTTCCAGGGCAAAGCAGGTGGTTTTTCGCAGGGCCGGGAAAGGAGTTTTCACTTTGGCACGAATGAGCATCATATCGTAGGTATGATATCGCACCTTGGCCCGCAATTATGTTTGGGCGATGGCATTGCACTGGCAAGCAAACTAAAGCAGGAGAAAAAGATAACGGTTGCCTTTACCGGCGATGGCGGAACAAGTGAGGGCGATTTTCATGAGGCATGTAACATTGCCGCTGTTTGGGATTTGCCGATCATCATTTTGATAGAGAATAATGGCTACGGGCTATCCACGCCAATTAATGAACAGTTCCGCTGCAAGTTTTTGGCAGAGCGCGCCATAGGTTACGGTATGAAAGGCGTAACCATTGATGGCAACAACATTTTAGAAGTGTACCATACGGTTAAGCAACTGGCGGAGGAAATGCGCGAAAACCCTAAACCGGTTTTGCTGGAGTGTATGACCTTTAGAATGCGTGGCCATGAAGAAGCAAGCGGCGTTAAGTACGTACCTAAAGAGCTTTTCGAGATTTGGGAAAAGAAAGACCCTGTAACGAATTACGAAAACTGGTTAATTGAAGAAGGTATAATTTCGCCGGATTACCCGGATATGTTGAAGGAGGAGATGGATGCTGAAGTGCGCAAAGCTTTTGATGCAGCAGATAAGCAACCCGATATTTTGCCTGACACCCAAAAGGAAACTACTGAGATATATGCGCCCCATCAATTCAACCTGAGCGACCCTAAATCTACTGCAACTAATAAGTTGCGCCTGGTAGATGCTGTATCGGAAGGGTTAAAGCAGAGTATGCAGAAACACCCTAACCTGGTGGTAATGGGGCAAGACGTGGCGGAATACGGTGGGGTATTTAAAGTAACTGAAGGTTTTGTAAGCGAATTCGGTAAAGAACGTGTGCGCAATACCCCTTTATGCGAGAGTGGTATTTTGAGCGCAGCGCTTGGCATGAGCGTTAAAGGAATGAAGAGCGTAGTGGAAATGCAGTTTGCCGATTTTGTATCAACCGGCTTTAATGCCATTGTAAATAACCTGGCTAAAAGTTATTGGCGCTGGGGGCAGAATGCTGATGTGGTGGTGCGCATGCCAACCGGTGCGGGTGTTGGTGCAGGGCCGTTTCATTCACAAAGTAACGAAGCATGGTTTTTTCATGTGCCGGGCTTAAAAATTGTTTACCCTTCAACTTCTTACGATGCCAAGGGTTTATTATGCGCAGCTATTGAAGACCCCAACCCTGTGATGTTTTTTGAACATAAGGCCTTGTACCGCGGGGTGGAAAGTGAAGTGCCTGCCGATTATTACACGCTGGAGATAGGCAAGGCCAACCTGGTTAAACAGGGCGATGAACTTTCTATAATTACCTATGGGGCCGGGGTGCATTGGGCGTTGAAAGAGGCAGATAGCTTTGATGCTGACATTTTAGACCTGCGCACCTTATTGCCTTTTGATAAGGATGCTATTGCTGAAACTGTGAAGAAGACAGGAAAGGTTTTGGTATTGCATGAAGATACATTAACGGGTGGCATTGGTGCTGAGATTGCAGCCTGGATAACAGAAAACCTGTTTGAATATTTAGATGCACCGGTAATGCGCCTGGCATCATTAGATACGCCGGTACCATTTGCTATACCGTTGGAGAACAATTTTTTACCGAAGAGCAGATTGAAAGAGAAGCTGCAACAGTTGGTTTCTTTTTAGTAAGAAGGCTTTATTCCTTAACCAGCTTTTGTTTCAACTCCCACTGTTTGTTAAGCCGTAGGTGTACTATGTATACCCCGGGGCTTAAAGCCGCTGTATTTACATCAAACTTTATTGGCGAAGAATTAAAACAATTGTAAGTGGAGCTTTGCATTTTTTTGCCAAGCGCATTGGTAAGTTCCACCTCCAGGTTGCCACAACTGAAGTTGCGCACTTCAATAGTTAACTTATCAGTAAAAGGAGAAGGATAAACAGCCCAATCGGGGGATAGAGGCGCCGCCGGTAAAGTAAAGCAGCTATCCATATTAACGCTTAACTCAAGTTGCCGGATGGTTTGTGCTGCATTGGTCCCCATGGCGTTAAGTGCGCGCTGGTCAAAATGTATTTGGTCAGTCATATACCCAAGGGCGCGGTACTGGTTAGCGCTGCTATCTACTATAAATGTTAAGGGGTCTTCATCGGCTACCTGTTGCTGCACATCGCGCACTAGGTTAAAAGCAGCATCGTATTCAGGTAAATACAAGCCTGTTTGTATAATGTAAAAAGGAAGGTTGCAGTGCAGTTCATTTCTAAACCGTTGAATCAAATTCTGCAAGGCCCATTTGTATTGGCAGGCCGTTATCTTGTTTTGTACAATGCCTATGGCGTCGGACTCGCCCTGTAACCAAATTATGCCATCCACCTGCCTGCCGTTAAAGCTTTCGGCCTTTTTTGTTTTAGCCACTGCCTGCTGAAACAGGTGATAGTTGTTGCTCCAGTTGCCTGCGCCTCCGTCTGCTTTTTCGTGGCAGGCGGTACCGCCTTTTGCGGCTTGTATAATTATTACGCTATCGCCATTTAATTGCTGGTAGGTATCTGCAAAAGCGGGCCAGGCGCTGCCACTTAAGGCCGCCTGAAAATCTTCGTTAAGCAAGGTGTATCCTACGGGGTCCTGCAACAGCTTTAAGCTGCTTGGCTCACTATAATATTCAAAGCACAAGGGGTTCAAAAAAGCAAGAGAAGAATCGGACTTGCCAACGCCCACCGCATTACTTTGGCCTGCTACCAGAAAGAGCTTTTTGCCCTGCCCGAAACTATGGGCAAAGAGCAGAAACAGGCAGATTGTAAAAATTGACTTAGGCCAAAGCATACACAAATGTAATGTAGCAGGCAGAACAAATGGCAGCTAGTTAGCACTTGGGTGTTTATATTCATCGCGTGAAAAAACTGCTATTCCTTTTGCTGACCTTATGGGCCTTTCAGGGCCGGGCTGCTGAAACCATTTCCATTATTGCCTCGCAACCATTGCGCGATTCGTCCATTACCGGCATTACGCTGGATGATGTTCAGGAACTATTGACAGAAGCCTGCGGTTGTAAAGTAACTTACAACGATGCCACGGCCCCTGTTGTTATAATACTACCGGGCACCGATAAACTAAAACCAAAGGAGTTGAACCCCTGGGCTAAAGCCGCCACTTTCCCCTATAAAAACTACCCCGTACATAATTATAGCTGGAAGCAGTACCACCAAAACAACCAAACCATGCTGGAACTGCAGGCTACCTCTTTACAGGGCATCAGTTTTGGCTTGTACGGCTTGCTTCAGGAAAAGCTTGGCTTTAAGTTTTACCATCCGCGGAATACAGTAATACCAAAGTGGAGTAGCTGGCCGTTAAGTAGTGATTTTAGATTTACTGCTAATCCGCTTTTTGATAAAAAGGGATTTCACCTGCACACCCAACACCACACCGAGTTGGCAGAACAACTGCATGACCCAGCAATGCCTAAAGCACTGGCTGATGTAAAGGAATACATCAACTGGCTGGCACGCAACGGGCAAACCTATTTTGAGTTTTGCTTGTTGGAAAGTATTGACAGGAAGGAATGGCCGGCCCATGCCAAAGCTATTGTTGATTATGTGCACCAGCGCGGCATGCTGGCTGCGGTTGACTTATCGCTGCATATGATTCAGCAAAAGACCTTTCAACTATATAAAGGGCCTGCTGCTAAAAAGAAACAGATTGAAAAGAACCTGAAATGGCTGATGACCGCCGACTGGGACTTTATTAATATGGAGTTTAGCACCGCCGAGTTTATTGCGGGCAACTATCGCAAAAAGGAGGGGCTACGCCAGTTTATTATTAAATGGCTGGGAGAAAACACTAATACCAAGCTGATGGGCCGGCAGCATGTAGTAAAGCATGAAAACGAACAGGGCGCTAAACGCAAAGGGTTTGAATGGGACAGCGCCTCTATTGCTTTGGATCGCCAACGTGGCGTGTTATCGCACACGGTAATGTTTTACAGCATGACGGAACCCCATGCACCGGTGTACGAAAATGAAAACCAGCGCCATCAATTTGAATTTTTGTTGCGCGAGCATAAAATTCGAGAGACCTGGTATTACCCCGAGAGCGCTTACTGGGTAACGTTTGATAACAGCGTGCCCATGTTTTTGCTGCCCTACTTAAGTGCACGGCTAAGCGATATTGATACCTGCGTTAAATACAATATTCCCGGCCATATAACCTTTAGCAGCGGTTGGGAATGGGGCTATTGGCTGTTTGACTGGAGCATAGCGCGCTGGAGCTGGCAATACACAACGGATGGCATTGCACAAAAGCGAACGCCTACTATGTATGCTAATGAATTACTTACTGAAAGAGAGCAGCAATTGTTTAGCAATGCGCTTAATCTGCAGCAGGAATATTTAAAAGATAAAGACCTGATGCGTTGGATGACCGCCATGACCATAACAGATGAAATTGGTATTAAGGCGCTAAACGATGAATATCACCCACGCCCTAAAACGCCTTATAAATACATTCAACGCGACGCAACGCAAGCAGAACTTGATTCTATAAAAAACGCCGTGTTGCCTTTACTTAATGCCTTTGCCAACGGCAGTTTTAACGTATGCGAGGCATTAGATACAGCAAAAGGAAATGAGGTAATAAAAGAGTTAAAGGACGGTATTTGTATTACGGGCCTTCGCGCCGCACACCGCAGTGCAGTGTTGGAGTATATTATTGGCCAAAGAGAGAATAAATTAAAAAAGGAGAAAACTGATTATGCCGGAAAGCTGGAAGCGGCAGAGATATACAGAATGACTGCCCAAAAGATTGTTTCGGAACGTGAACAACATTACCGCTATCCCCTTGAATTAATTGCGGCGAAGAAATGGGACCATACCAGTTACCACTTCGGTTATTTATACCCGGTGCACGAACTGCACTTTTGGCACCGCGAAGAAGAAGAGGCGCGCAAAAATAAATACAGTCCGCTGTTTATGAATATCTGGAATATGTGGCGCATAGCCGGAATAATTAATTAATACGCCGAACTTGTTCCCGAAACTTTGGCTATAGATTTTTTAGAATGATGGTTGGTTATAGAGGTTGGATTGCACCGCATCAACAGGCAAGCCATATTGGTGGCAAACGGATTGTACGGTATCCTTAAACCAACCCTCGGCTTGCGGCGATACAAAAACCTGTTGCACCAGTTTTACAAGGTCTACCGGAACCGGGGCACCCGTATTGTAGCGTGGGTCTATACCTTTGGGGTTAATGATTACGGCCCGCACCTCCTGTTCGTGAGCAAAGCTGTTGCGCTTATGAAAAATAGGATTTAACGGATGCGGCGGCCCCCAGCTGTCATTAGCATAGTCAATATAATTTACCGGGCCCAGGTATATGGTGTTGGGGTCGGGTTCCAGGCATTCGGCCAGTAACTGCGGCGTGGTTTGTATGGCAACCCCCTCGTTGTTGTTCATATAAATTTGCCACATGCCTGCTGATTCGTTTTGATTGGTGTGCCAGCAACTTACGAACTGATAACGGTTGGATGTTTTAAGCAAGTAACGCGGTATCTCTTCATCGCTTACGGCGTTTATCTCAGCATCGGTAAGGTTTAAAAAGTGTTGAATATTAGGGCGTATGTCCGATTTGGGGAATTGCGATACACCGGCAACATCAATTATATCGCTGTTTAAAAAAGAAGCGTAGTAATTTCTTGATGCTTCCACATCCTTTTGTGGTATGGAAGATTCGTAAGTGTCAATGAACTTATCGGCACGGGTGAAGTACAGCTTACGCGAATGAAGCAGCGAAACAAACTTAGAGAAGCTGATATAGCGCCAAAGCTTTTGGGTATTGCCCAAGGCGGCTGCATTAAATTTTACTACCATTTACCAATATACTGATTTATGCAAAACGATAGTTTGGCTGCAATAATTAAAAAGTGCAATTGTTTGTATAAATACTCCTGTCGGTAACAGGTGCCAATGCTTTAACTTGCACTTAAAATAATTGCTATGCGTATCCTAACCACACTACTAATTGCGCTGCTGTCCGCAGTACAACTTAAAGCGCAAACATCCTGCAATGGTATACCACTTAGTTATCGCAGCGATAGTATTACCTGGCAAAAATCGTGGACCAGCTTTGGCGACTCTATGCTTTCAGTGCCTATTGTAAATACATCAGACAGTAGTTATGCTTATCCGCAAGCTAAGTTGGTGCCGGTTACACCCCTGCCAAACGGGTTGGTATTAAAAGAGAACGGGGGACCATGGAATGTATTTGCCTCCTCCTTTGTGCCGGGCGATACGTACCCTGCCAATTTCTTTTTTGATGTAAGCCAACCTATACCGGCTAATGCCAGCGTAACCTTTGAGTTATGGCTGACTAACCTGGCGCCTTTAAGTATTGATAGCTGCAAATTCGACGGTACGTTTACTTTTAATTTTAATCCGCAAGGTGGTGTAGGCATTAGTGAAACGGCAGGTGCCGGTGTTAGCATAACGCCGATGGCAGGTGGGCAGGTGCAAATAGTATTGCCTTTTGCCGGTGGCAATTTTAGCGCAATAGTGTACGATATGCTCGGGCGCATTGTTTTTGAGGACCAACTACAGCCCATCTCTGTTCAAAACCTGGGGCTGGAAAATTTGCCCGGCGGCTTATATGCCATAAGCGTGCTAAAGGATGGTAAGCAGAATGTAAAGGCGGAGAAGTTGTTTGTGCGGTAACAGGTAGTGTGAACGGCTGTCAACCTTCTGGGGCTTAGTTCTTATTGGCCAACTGGCCGCAGGCGGCGTCAATATCCTTACCACGGCTACGGCGTACCTTTACATTTACATTGCGGTTACGCAGGTAGTTTACAAACTCGTCGCGTTTTTCGCTCTTGGCTTTTTTAAGGTCGCTAACACCTTCCACACTGTTGTATTCAATAATATTTATGAATGCCGGCACCTGGTGGTATAAGGCAATAAGGTGTTCGGCATCTTCAAGTGTATCATTAAATTTATCGAAGAGGATATACTCAAAGGTTACCTTGTTGCCGGTTTTTTCGTAAAAGTAGTTGAGCGCGGCAATAACGTCTTCCAGCTTATTGCTGTGGTTAATGTCCATAATCTTATCGCGCTTTTCGTTAGTAGCAGCATGCAGCGATAAGGCCAGGTTGAACTTCATGCCCTCATCCGCCAATCGCTTAATAGCTTTCGACACCCCTGAGGTAGAAACAGTAATGCGCTTCTGCGCCATGTTCAATCCTTCCGGCGAATTGATGATGCGGATGCTGTTCATTACATTGGTGTAATTCAGCAAAGGTTCGCCCATGCCCATGTATACTATGTTGGTTAGCGGTTTGCCGCTGTGTTCAAGGGCATGTTTGTTCAGCAATACTACCTGGTCGTAAATTTCACCTACTTCCAAATTGCGCTCGCGCTTTAAAAAGCCGGTAGCGCAAAAGGTGCAGGCCAATGAACAGCCCACTTGTGACGACACGCAGGCCGTGTTACGGTCTTCGTCGGGTATCATTACCCCTTCAATAAGGCGGTTATCGGCCAGGCGCATGCCCAGTTTGACTGTGCCATCCTTACTTTTTTGCACTATATGCTCGCTAACCGGTGTAAGCGAAAAAGTTTCGGCCAGTTTACTGCGCAGGTTTTTGGGCAGGCTGCTCATTTCATCAAAACTGCGCGCGCTTTTATTCCAAAGCCATTCGTACACCTGCTTACCCCTGAATTTGGGTTCACCCAGTTTTACCAGTTCGGCAGCCAGGTCATCGGCAGTAAAGGTTCGTATGTCTTTAATGGCTGTCATTACAAGGCTGCAAAGATAAGAAGTAAGCAGGCTTTATTGGTTAAAGGACATAAAACAAAAACGGGCCTCTTTTAAGAAGGCCCGTTTAAAGTCATAAAAACGAATATGTTTAGTGAGGCTGGGTAGTAGCCGGTGCATTTGCAGGCGCAGGCTGGCCAGCTGAAGGATCGTTAACGGTACCTGTAATTTTCAGGGTTTCGTTAGCGTTCTTCGCGTTAGAAGTTACAGTTACGGTTTTAGTGAAAGGACCTACGCGGTTAATATCGTAGTGAACTTTGATTTCACCACCCTTGCCAGGAAGAATTGGCTCGGTAGGGCAGGTTGGAACAGTACAACCGCAAGAACCACGGCAGCTGCTGATGATAAGCGGAGACTTACCGGTGTTGGTGAACTTAAACATGCGTGTTGAATTGTTCTCATCACCTTTGGTTACTGTACCAAAGTCGATGGTGGTGTTGTCCCACTTGAACTCAGGAGCGTTTGGATCCGGAGCAGGAGTGCCTTGTTGAGCTTCCTGTGCACCGGCGAACAACATTGCACCCGCCATAGTGAACATCAGAAATAACTTTTTCATTGTTGTTGGTTTTGTTTTTAAAATTGGTTGTCGCAATCAATTAATCAAATGTAATGCCTTTTGTTACCCAATCAACTAGTACCCCTGCATCCTTTAACTAATTTTTAGAGGATTAACGTTTAATGGGTTATGCGTGCGCACTTCAAGTGTAAGGGCCATGAAACTTTCTTTATTTCTTCAGCCGGCCACAGGGGGTTAAGCTTTGGTAGCAGCGTCTCCAGGGGGTCCGTACCTTGCTTTTCAATATACTTATTATATGCCGACCAACTACGCAGATAATCAAGCCATTGCGGTAGTTTCCAATACATGGTACAGGAGAAGTCAGGCGATTGTATCTCGGTATAGGGGAAGGGTAGGGTCTTATACTGATTGCGCACATACCAACGGCCATCCGGCCAATAGCTCTCCAGGTAATCGTAGGCCCACCAGTTCATCAGCTCATCTATTTCGGGGGTGACATGTGCTAAAGAGTATGTCCATAGGGCAATTACGCCATTGTTCTTTACTACGCGGTTAGCCTCGGCATAAAACTTATCGTGCTCAAACCAGTGTGCCGCCGTTGCCGCCGTAAGCAGGTCAATGGAGTTGCCCGGCAGGCCGCTCTCTTCGGCAGCTGCTACACGGTATTCTACATTACTAAACGGTATAGCATTTTCAATTTGTTTGGCGCTGGGGTCGGTTGCAATAACTTTCGTAAAGTATTTTGCTAATGAAACAGCCGCCTGTCCATTGCCGGTGCCACAATCCCAGCAGGTATCTTTACTCTCCATCAGGCTTGCCAGGTATTCAAAAAGCTCATCGGGGTAGGTTGGGCGAGCCTTTAAATAAATGTCGGATTGGCGCGAAAAGTGGTCCTGAAATTTCATATGCTAAAGATAGGCAGAAAGCAGAATAATGACATTTTCAATGATTTAGCGAAGATTTTGCTGCTGTTTAGGCGCTTTTTAAGGCGTTTCGGGCCTGCTTTAACGCCCTTCGAAAGAAACTTAGGAAACTTTCATGTTTTTTTTTGTTTCCGTGCTTTTTGTCCTCTACTTTAGCGCCCGCTTTGAAAAACGATCAGCAATTACAAATCATTTTAAAGAAGTCGCGCGAGTTGTTTAGCCGCTTTGGGGTTAAGAATTTAACCATGGATGATATTGCCAAAGAACTTGGCATGAGCAAGAAGACCATCTACCAGCATGTAAACAATAAAGCTGATTTGGTGCGCTTATCGTTAGAGGAGTTTTTGAAGGAGGAAAAAGCCAATCTGAAAGCTATACTGGCTTCAACAGAAAATTCGGTTGATACCATTATACAATTGGTTTCTTACTTCCACGGGCAAATAAGGGAGTTCAATCCCTACGTGCTTAATGATTTGCAAAAGTACTATCCGGACTGCTGGACAATTTTAAACGATTACCGTTACAGCTATTTTCATAAAGTAATTGCGGATAACATTGATAGCGGTATACGCGAGGGTTTATATCGTAAGGATATGAACGCCGACATAATTGCAAAGATTTACATAAAAGGATTTGAAATTTTGCTGGACCAGCAGCTGTTTCCGCAAAAGAAATACGTGTTTCTGGAGGTTTATAAGGAGTTTTTAAAATATCACCTCCGCGGAATCGTATCTGCTGAAGGCCTTAAACTGCTTGAAACGCACAACATTTTTAAAAGCTGAAGTATGATTAAAAAGATATTTTTTGTTGCATTAACGGCGCTGATATTAACCGCACAGGCACAGGTGGCTGAAACCAAAGGATATAGCCTGAAAGAGGCCGTGGACTATGCCGTGCAGAATAACAACAACATGAAGAATGCCCGCATTGGCGAAGACCAGGCCAAAGCGCGTAACTGGGAAATTATAACCACAGGCCTTCCGCAATTATCGGCCAGCGTTGATTACAACTACTATTTTAAAACACCTGTAGTTCCGGCGCTCTCTAAGTTCTTTTCCGATACTACAAGTTCCACCTACAAAGTGTTTAACTACCTGGCCCAGGGCGACCCGAATATTCAGAATATATTGTATCAAAGCGCCGTTGCCAGCCGCGACCAGAAAATATCGTTTGTATTGCCCCACAGCTTAACGGGCGGCCTGCAGGCTTCGCAATTGGTGTTTGACAGCCGCTATTTCTTCGGCATTAAGGCTACTAAGGATTTAATGAAAACCAGCCGGCTTAGCACACAACTAAGTGAGCAGGATGTGCGCTATAATGTTACCAAAGCCTATTACCAGGCACAAAGCGCAAAGGAGGCAAACGCTTTGTTACAATCTAACCTTGAGTTGGTATCTAAGCTGGTAAAAGACACCCGTGCCGTTTACAAACAAGGCCTTATTGAAGAACTGGATGTTAACCGTCTTGAGCTGATTGAAGCTAACCTGCAGAGCCAGATAAATATGCAGAACCAATTAGCGGAACTGGCATTGAACAACCTGAAATATCAAATGGGTTTGGCATTGAATGATAACATTGTGCTTACAGATAACCTGGATGAGTTAAAGAGCAATCTTACCCTTGATGCAGGTATTAAATTTGATGCCAGCCAGCGCGTAGAATATGAATTACTGAATACCGCCATCCGTTTAAAGGGTTATGATATGGCTCAAAAGCGCAGCGGTTATTACCCTTCGATGGTTGCCTTTTTAAGCTATGGATGGACCGCCCAAACCGATAAGTTCTCCGACATTTTTAAAACTACTAAAACCACCTACCCTGATGGTTATGTTCAGAAGAACTCTCCTTGGTACAGCCAGGGGTTAGTAGGCTTCAGCCTGAAGCTGCCGATTTTTGACAGTGGAATGAAGATGGCGCAGGTTAAGCAGGCTAAGCTGGAGCAGCAAAAGAGCATTAACGACCTTGAGAATTTTAAAAATGCAGCTGACCTGCAATTCCGCGCAGCGCAAACCACTTACAACACGGCTTTGGCTGAAGAGGTAAATTCAAAACGGGCTTTAGACCTTAGCGAGAAGATATTTAAAAAGAACCAGGCGAAGTTTCAGCAGGGCGTAGGCTCCAGCTTTGAGTTAACCCAAAGCGAAACCGACTATACCACTAACCAATTAAAGCATATACAAAGCGTGTTGAATCTGCTGAACGCAAAAGCGGATTTAGACAAAGCGCTTGGCAAAAAATAATATCAAACAATAAATCATCGAAAAACGATAAAGGATATGAAGAGATTAGTATTAGCAGTAATGGGTTTAGCGTTGCTGGCATCCTGCGGACAAAGCGAACTTGAAAAAAAGAAAGAGCAATTGGTAGCTGACAAGGCACAGCTTAAGAAGCTAACCAGCGAAATTGAAACCCTGGAAAAAGAAATTGCCAAGCTTGATACCAGCTTTAAGGTGGAGCAAAAGGCGAAGCTTATTGAAACAACGGATTTGGTTCCGCAGGATTTTAAGCACTACATAGAGGTGCAAGGAAATGTTGATGCGGAAGAGAACGTAACCGTGCTGCCACAGCAACCCGGTATTGTTAAGGCCATTTATGTAAAAGAGGGTCAGCATGTAAACAAAGGCCAGATAATGGGTATTACTGAAACTACCCAAACTATGGAGGTAGGCCTGCAAACCCTGCAAACGCAGTTAGACCTTGCTACTACTGCGTATGAAAAGCAAAAGGCCCTATGGGACCAAAACATCGGCAGCGAGATACAATACCTGCAGGCTAAAACCCAAAAGGAAACATTGGAGAAGCAAATGGCCCTGCAAAAATCTCAGGTAGAAATGACCAAATTGATTGCGCCTATCAGCGGAACTGTGGATGCTGTTAATCTTAAAGTAGGCGATATGGCTATTGGCAGCCAGCTAATGCCGGGCATACGTATCGTAAACAACAACAGCTTATCAGTAAAGGCTAAACTATCTGACAACGACTTTGGAAAAGTAAAAGAAGGAGATAAGGTGGAACTGGAAGTTGGCGATAACCAAAAGCCGATTATTGCCAACGTTAGCTACGTTCAAAAAACGATTGATGCACGCTCGCGCACGTTTACGGTAGAAGTTGACCTAAGCAATGCCGGTAATGCACTTGCTGCTAACATGATTGCCCGCTTAAAAATAAACGATGCGATAATTAAGAATGCTATTGTGGTGCCTTCTAATATCGTTCAAACATCAGTTGATGGCTTGTATGTACTGGTAGCTACAGAAGAAAACGGCCAGAAGATTGCGCGTAAGCATATGGTGCAAACCGGTGTTGAATACAAGGGCCAAACCGTAATTACCGATGGCCTGAAGCAAGGAGATAAAATTATTACTTCAGGTTACACTGAAGTGGTAGATGGACAGAAGATTCAATTTTAGTTTGTTGCCTGCCGTTAACAGCAGGTTTAAAATATTGACATGAAGACTGAACGGTTAAAAGAATTAGGCTTTACCAGTTGGTGTATCAATAATGCTACCAGCATTTATGTGTTCACCTTTATAATAGTAGCCTGGGGCATGTTTACCTACAACAATTTGCCCAAGGAGCTTTTCCCCGATGTGGTGGTTCCTACCATTTCTATAGTAACCATTTACCCCGGTGCCAGCCCTGAGGATATTGAAACCCTTATCACCAAGCCAATTGAAAAGCAGGTAAAGGGCCTTAATGGCGTAAAGAAAGTTACCAGCAACTCGCTTAGTGATGTATCAATTATGACGGTGGAGTTTTCTACCGACCTTAAGCCCGATGATTGCAAACAGAAGGTTACTGATGCAGTGCAGAAGGGCAAGAAGGATTTGCCGAGCGACCTGAAGAACGACCCGCAAATACAGGAGTTCGACATTAACGAGTTGCCTATCATGAACATTAACCTGGCCGGCGATATACCACTGGACCAGATTAAGCGCTATGCCGAAAACCTGCAGGACCGCATTGAGAGCATGAAGGAAATTACCCGTGTAGATATAATCGGGGGCCTTGACCGCGAAGTGCAGATTAACGTGGATATGTACAAGATGACCTCAACCGGTATAGCCTTTATGGATATTGAAAATGCCATACAGCGCGAAAACCTGAACATATCGGGCGGTGAGGTACGTGTTGGTGAACTGCGCCGTAACCTGCGTGTAACCGGTGAGTTTAAGGACCCTAAAGAGATTGAAAACATTGTGGTGCGCTCCTTTACAGGCACCACTGTATTTTTGCGCGATATAGCCGAAGTTAAAGACAGCTATAAAGAGAAGCAGGACTTTGCGCACCTGGATAACAAACCTGTTGTTACCCTAAACGTAGTAAAGCGCAGCGGCGAAAACCTGATTAACGCTACCGACCAGATTTATAAGATTATTGACGAGTATAAGGAAACGCAGTTCCCGCAGGGCTTACAGGTTAAAGTAACCGGCGATACTTCGGAAAATACCCGCATACAATTGCATGACCTGCTGAACACGGTGGTGCTGGGCTTCATATTCGTGGTGTTTATCCTGATGTTCTTTATGGGCTTTACCAACGCCTTCTTCGTTGGTTTATCTGTTCCTCTTGCAACATTGGTAGCCTTCATTTTTATGCCATTCCTTGGCATGACCATGAACGTAATGGTGTTGTTCTCGCTGTTGCTTGCGCTGGGTATTGTGGTGGATGATGCCATTGTGGTTATTGAAAATACGCACCGCATATTTCATAAATACGAGTACGATATTAAACAGAGCGCTAAGTACGCAGCCGGCGAAGTGTTTATACCGGTATTGGCCGGTACGCTTACAACGCTGGCGCCGTTTGCACCGCTTTTATTCTGGCCGGGTATCATCGGTAAGTTTATGAAGCACCTGCCGATAACGCTGATCATTACTCTGGGCGCCTCTTTATTTGTGGCCTTTGTAATGAACCCTGTGTTCGCGGTTACCTTTATGAAAAAGGATGACCATGGCAGCAGCAAATTGAAGGATTACAAGTGGGGCTTCCTGTTTTTTGCGATAGTGGCTATAATTGGTTATGCAACAGGCAGCTTTGGAATAGGCAACTTTGCTGTAGTATGTATAGCGCTTATACTGCTGTATCACTTCGCGCTGATACACGCTATTAACTTCTGGCAAAATCGCCTGTGGCCATCAGTAACCGGTGGTTATCGCAGAATATTGCGCCAGTTTGTAAAAGGATACCGCCCGATATGGATACCGCTTATTACTGTAGCCATGCTGGTGGCCAGTTGGGCCTTATATTTGGCAACCAAGCCCAATGTGGTGTTGTTTCCCGGTGGCGAACCAAACTTTGTTTACGTGTATTGTAAACTGCCAATGGGTACTGATGCTAATGTTACTGACTCTATCACACGCCTTATTGAAAAGCGCGTATATAAGGTGATAGGCGAGCACAACCCTGATGTAACTTCAGTAATTACCAACGTGGGGTTAGGTGCCGGCGATCCGCAGAATCCGGATAAAGTGGCCACGCCAAACAAGAGCAAGGTTACTATAGCGTTTAAGAAGTTTGCTGAACGTAAAGGCCTTCATGATAAGAGTTTCCCTTCAACCGCATTTTGGTTAGATACACTACAAAAGTCGTTTAGAAACGAGGGTATAGCCAGCGCCGAAATTTCAGTTGAACCCGAGCGCAATGGCCCGCCGGTTGGTAAGCCGATAAGTATAGAAATAAGCGGCGATGATTTTGCCGTACTGCAAAAGCTTAGCGACCAGATTAAACTGGGTATTGATAAGGAAGGTATAAAAGGTATTGATGACCTGCGCAGTGACCTGCAGATAAGCAAGCCCGAGATTATCGTGGATATTGACAAAGAAAAAATGCAGCGGGAAGGTATATCGTTAGGCCAGGTAGCAAGCGAGCTGCGCACCGCTCTTTTTGGCAAGGAAGTTTCCAAATTTCGCGACGCAGATGAAGATGCACCTATACAATTAAGATTACGTGCTGAAGACCGTACCGATGTAGAGAAACTGATGAACGTAAACATTTCGTACATGGATTTCAGCACCGGTTCATTCCGCCAGGTGCCAGTATCGGCCATCGCCACTGTGCGTAACGATAACACCATAAGCGTTATTAACCGTAAAAACCAGCGCCGCGTAGTTACCCTATCCAGCGATGTGGCAAGCGGTTACAACGCCAACAACATCATTCCGCAAATACAGTATATCGTAAATGATATGGATGTACCTGAGGGATATGAGATAAAACTAACGGGTGAACAAGAGCAACAACAGGAGACCGGCCAGTTCCTTGGTGTAGCCTTTGGTGTAGCACTTGCGCTTATGCTGTTTATTATGGTTACGCAGTTTAACTCAGTAATTAAGCCGCTCATTATTTTCACTACCGTTGCCTTCTCCCTGATAGGTGTAGCAATCGGTTATGCCATTACCCGTATGCAGTTCTCTATAGTAATGAGCGGTGTGGGTGTGTTTGCCTTAGCGGGCATAGTTATACGTAACGGTATCCTGCTTATTGAGTTTATTGATGAGCTGCGCGAACGCGGCGAAACCGTGGAAGATGCCGTAGTTGATGGTGGCGCTACGCGTATGACACCGGTTATACTTACCGCCTCCGCCGCTATACTTGGTTTAATACCGCTGGCTATAGGCCTTAACATGGATTTTGAAACCCTGTTTAGCCATGGCGATCCTAAGTTTTACTTAGGCGGTGATAACGTTAAATTCTGGGGTCCGCTTTCATGGACTATGATCTTCGGTTTGATAATGGCAACCTTCTTAACGCTGTTAGTAGTGCCTACTATGTATATGCTGGGCTATAAAACACGCGAGTGGTTCCGCCGTAAGTTATTTAAGAAACCTGCACAGGAAGTACCTGGTGCATAATCAACAAAAGAAAAACCCCAGCTTCAGAGCCGGGGTTTTTCTTTTTTGAAGGTTCAATATTTTCTATAAGACCAGACCGGTTAATAAACCCGCGCCTGCTTTATGTATAGCTTACGGGTTCCCTTATCCAATTTAAATTCTACATCCATGGCAAAGTCGTTATATCCTACTTCGCGGCCACGTACTTTGGTTTCAAAAAAGTAGTGGTCTTTAATTGCCTTAAGGTAGCGCACCAGCCAAAGTATTTCATCGTCCTTCATTACGGCTTTTCCATTGTTTAAAGAAGAATGGGTGATGTATTCAATACTGGTGCTTAGGTCGGGTATTACTTCGCCAAGGCCGGTAATCAGTTGATCGCATACCGAGGTATCAGTAGGTAATACAATACTGGTTTCGCCGCGTTGCACGTTTACGGTGTAGGCCGGGTATGCAGGCCGGTAAAGGTGCTTGGTTACCGCCACACCGTTGGCTTCTTCGTCGCCAAAGGCGCGGTGCACCAATATGCCCATCATAACCGAGCGCTGGTTGATATGAAAGTATTCGCGCTCATAAAAGGCGCGGTCTTCCCAAAGGCTTGCCCAAACCTTTTTAATAGCCTTTTCAATTGTTTTTGAGGTATCGCTAAGGCCGCCTGTTTTAGAAGTGTATAGGCCGGCCCCGTTAAAGCCCGGCACATCCTCAGCGTTGGTGGAGGAACGGAAGCGATAAGCCTTATAAACGGTATCGCGGCCAAGGCGTTGCGTAAGCAGTTGTAGCAGGTTGCTATCCAGCGGTGCCTTGGTTATCTTTTTGCGTAACTCTTTAAGCGCCGCGCTTAAACGCTCCGGGTTATAGCGCACGCTATCGTTTTGAAGGATAGAATCAATATAGGGCTGCAGTCCATTGCTTTTAATATGGTAGTAATAGTAGCTTAAGGGAATGGCGAAACCATTTTCGGGCAGGGGCAGCTTTTTGCCATAAACAACAATTTTTGAAAGCTCGGCAAAGTTGGACGCCTTTCCTCCTACCTTGCTAACCGAGCGGTAAGAAAGATTCTTCAACTCCTGTATGCCGGTGGTAAGCGTATCAAAAGTTAACTGAATGTTTTTGGTGATGGCGTGACCTCTCCAAAACTGTTGCGCATCAGCTAAACCTGCTTCCCGTATTTTTACGGAATAGGGACTTATATCCAAACGCACAAGTTTATCCTGCAATGCGTTTACTGAGCTGTCAGTCCATGCCTTTTTCCAGGCGGCGTTGGGTGTGTTGCGGTTGTGGCAAAGGATATTAACGTGGCAGAGTGGAGTTTGAAACTGGGTGGTTACTACGCCTGCTACAAGGGGCACGTCATTAGGCAGGCCATCCGTTAAAAGTATATCATGCGCACCGGGCGGTAGTGAATCAAGTTGAGAAGCCGGTATTTTACGCAGGTAACCGTAGGCTGTTCCTTTAATCAGCATTTGATAATTCTGCCCGGCATATATTTCGTTAACGCTGATAAACGGTATGAAACCCTTTAAGTGCGCATAACGCTCCTCCGTTTCAGGCGAGTTAATTAAAACTTTTATGCGACTACCGAAATAGGTTTGCTCTTTCAGTTTTTTAAAAAACACTACCAAAAAGGTATCCCGGAATTCATCACCCGAAAAAAACTCCAACGTATAGAGGTCTGAAGACATGTAGTGATTAAGATTGGCTAATACATAGCGGCGGTCGTCATTATCGGTATACTGCGTAGCATTAAAAGTAGGCAGGTCCATACCATCGCCCATCACCTGTGTACTGAAATCGTAATGGAAATGGTAGAGCTCGGAGTTGGCGAAGTATATCTTATCCTTTCTTATCTCGTACAACAGCTTTACTGATTCCACATTGCCGTATTTTTCGGAAAGCGGCGGGCCTTTTATGGCGTGAAAATCGTTGCGACAGCGTATTTCGTTTAAATACGCAACCTGACCGCCTTTATAAGCGCACTCCTTTTTGGTTTGGGGCCAAAGCATTAAAGGAAAAAGCAGTAGGGCGAAAAGCAGTGTTTTCATTTGCTATTAACGATGCTGAAAACGCAAGATTGCACAAAGATGTAAGGAAACCTGAATACGGGTTCTCTATTCTTTATAAAAGCAGAAAGTTTTAAAAGTAACGGTTATAAGCCCAGAGCCTTATATATCGCTTCCTGTAGCTGAGTGCGTATGTTCATTTTAACCAGCAGGTTGTTTTCAGCATTAGGGTAAACCCGGTTAGAAAGGAAGATGTATGTAAGCCTGCTTTTAGGATCGCTCCACACGCAGGTGCCTGTAAAACCGGTGTGGCCAAAGGTTTCTAATGAAACGCCATCGTAACAAGGAGAAGCCTTGTGTACGTCCGGCTCCGGTTTATCGAACCCAAGCCCACGGCGCGAAATTTTGGATTGACGGGATGTAAACAGCTTAACAGTAGCCGAATCCAGTAAACGCTTGCCATTGTATGTACCGTTGTTTAATAGCATCTGAAAAACTGCGGCAAGGTCGTATGCATTGCTGAACAAACCGGCATGGCCGGCAACACCACCATACATAGCAGAACCCGGGTCGTGCACATAGCCCCGAACAATCTGACTGCGGAAGAAGGAATCATTTTCCGTAGGCGGAATACGGTCGCGCCCGAACCGATCCAGTGGGTGGAACCCAATGCGGGTTAAACCCATAGGCTTATAGAAATTCTGCGCAACAAAACTATCCAGTTTTTGTCCGCTTACTGATTCTACAACCTTTTGCAAAATGTAAAAGTCCAGGTCGCTGTACAGGTAAGATGGGTGAGGATCTACCTTGCTGTGCGCCATTTCGTACCACATACTATCCGGGTAATCGTTACGGATAAAAAGGCTGTCAGCCACCTGTATTCTAAAACTATCGTTAGGGGTTTTGCGGTAATAGTCACCGGCATTTTTGCCTACGGTATTTTTCCAGAAGGGAATAAAAGCCACCAGCCCGGCCTGGTGCGTTAGCACATCGCGCAGCTTCAGGTTTTTAATAGTGGCATCTGCCGGTAGTTTTACGTAATCCCCAACAGTTTTATCCAGGTCAATTTTCTTCTGCTCGTATAGCTTCATTACACTTATAGTGGTTGCTGCCACTTTGGTAACCGAAGCCAGGTCGTAGATATCGCCCTGTTTTACTTTATCATCAAACTCGTACACTTTATTGCCGTAAGTACGGTTAACTATAATTTTATTGTCCTTGGCTACTAAAAGTTGGCAACCGGGGAAGGCCTTTGCCGCTATGCCTTTTTGTATAATGTCATCCAGGTTTTGTAAACGCGAAGCTGAAAGCCCAAACTCTTCAGGCGTTGAAATTTTCATGCGGTACACCGTGTCGGAAATAAAGCCGATGCCTGATGGAAAAGCTTTGCTGGCGGTAACAGGTAAGCGGCCTGTTACTTTCTCCGCACCAAAAATAGCGTTTGCCGCTGCAAGGTTGCTGCTTTCGTTATCCTCGTAGGCGCAAACAATCCAGGGCAGGTATTCAAAATATTTAAGGCTATAAGCATTGCCAAAAACTACAAGAGCCACTTTTGTTCTACCGCTCAGCGCTTCAACAAACTTTCTGAACTCCTCTGTTACGCCGTAATCGCGGCTGGCTAAACGGCTCATGGAGTGCAGGTCTACAATTACTAAATCGTACTTGCCAAGTGTATCAATAATGTTGTTGAACGACTTCTCATTATGCTCAAGGCTTTGGTTCCAGAAATCTACTTCTACAAATTGGTTAACGTAACGCTGAAAGGACGAGCTGCCATTGTTACCAACGGAAAGCGAAGCTATCTTCTTGAAATTCCATTCGCGAAAAGGCAACACATTATTTTGATTGGCTGCTATAGTTATTGCTTTGTCGTATAACTTTTGCCTTAGTGCAATGGCAGTATTGTTGCGCAGGTCGGGTAACAGGTTGTCCAGGTTAACCCTTTGCGGTTTGTTAAGGCCCACCAGGTATTTATACGCCAATACCTTTTTTACTCTTGCTTCAAATTGACCAATGGGAATGTAACCGCTATCTACGGCAGATTTAATCCGCGCCACGCCCTTATCCGGATCTTCTACACAAACCAGTATGTCGCACCCTGCCATAAACGCAACAGAATCGGCAATACCGCCTTTATAGTAACGGGCTACACCCTGCATGTTTAGGGCGTCGGAAAACACCAACCCATTATAGTGCAGGGAATCTTTAAGAAGGGTGGTGGTTATTTTTTTAGAAAGAGAAGCCGTTGAGCCAACAGCGGAATCAATGGATGGAATGTTTAAGTGCCCTACCATAACACTGCCCACTCCTGAGTTAAACAACACCTTAAACGGAAACAGTTCCAGGCTATCAATACTGCCTGCGCTTTTAGAAACGGAAGGCAGTTCTACATGCGAATCTTTATCTGTATCGCCGTGGCCGGGGAAGTGCTTTGCGCAGGCCAGTACCCCTTCATCCTGCATACCCGCTGCATACTCAACGCCCTTTAGCGCCACTTTTAGTTTGTTTTCACCAAAACTACGGTCGTTAATTACCGGGTTGTTTGGGTTGTTATTTACATCTACATCAGGAGCAAAGTCTACATGTATACCCATGCGTTTGCACTGGCGGCCTACTTCGCGGCCCATTTCGTAAATCAGCTTGTTGTCATCAACTGCGCCCAAAGCCATTTGGTGCGGAAAGGCGATAGTAGAGTCCAGGCGCATAGCAAGGCCCCATTCACCATCTATGGCTATCATAACACCTACCTTGGCGCTGTCCTGCAGGCGGTTGGTCCAGGTAGCCTCTACTATGGGGTTGCCTTTAAAAAATATGACACCTCCGGCCTTGCCCCGTTTTACCTTGCTTAAAACCGAATCCATATTAAAAGGCTGGCCATCGGTATAGGCCGGTATCATAAAAAACTGGCCGATGCGCTCTTCCATAGTAAGCGCCTCATAAACTGAATCAACCCATTTAACACAAGCGCGGTTGTACTGCCAGTCTAAAAAATTAACGGCAGTGGCCGGCTTCTGCGCAGTGGCAGTAGTAAACACAAAAAACAGTAAGATGAGGTGAAAAAAACCAAATAGCGCTTTGCGCATCATAGCGGACGAAAGAACAAAACATTTGCCAAGCTCCCCGTTCATTACTAAACGAATTTTCTACCTGCTTATGTTGATTGCTTTTAACTAAATTTTGTTACAGGCAAATCGCTGTTCATTCTGCAACGGCTGTACGTGTTATTCTTCGCCGCTTACACCGGCGGAAGTTCAATCGCTGCCTCAAGAATATGCGCAGGCAAATCCCATTCTTACCACCTAAAAGCGTAAGTTTGCCGCGCATGGATATCATCCGCCTTTTACCAGATAATATTGCTAACCAGATAGCCGCAGGCGAGGTTATACAACGCCCTGCAAGCGCTGTTAAGGAACTGCTGGAAAATGCCATTGACAGCGGTGCCACGCATGTTAAACTGATTGTAAAACAGGCGGGTAAGGCCCTTATACAGGTTATTGATAACGGTTGCGGTATGAGCGAAACAGATGCGCGCATGTGTTTTGAAAAACATGCCACTTCTAAAATACGGGCGGCTGAAGATTTGTTCAACATCCGCACCATGGGCTTTAGAGGCGAGGCGCTGGCTTCCATTGCCGCCATTGCACAGGTTGAGCTAAAAACCCGGCAGCATACCGAACAGTTAGGCACCGTAATTGAAATTGAAGGGATGAAGGTGCTTAAACAGGAGCCCTGCCAGTGCCCTGAGGGCACATCCATTGCAGTTAAAAACCTTTTTTACAACGTGCCCGCCCGCCGCAATTTTTTAAAGAGTGATGCGGTGGAACTGAAGAATATTATTGAAGAGTTTCAGCGTATAGGTTTAGCGCACCCCAAAGTGGCCTTTCAGTTGTTTAATAACGATTACGAGATGTTCCACCTGAAAAGCGGCAACCTTAAGCAGCGCATTACCCAACTGTTTGGCGATAACTATGCCGAGCGTATAGTGCCGGTGGAAGAAAAAAGCTATGCCCTGGAGGTTTATGGCTTTGTTGGCAAGCCGGAGAACAGTAAGAAAACAAGGGGAGAGCAATACATCTTCGTTAACAACCGCTTCATTAAATCGCCGTACCTTAACCATGCCGTTAGTATGGCTTACGAGCAGATGATACCCAAGGAGAACTTCCCTTTTTATGTGCTCTTTCTGGATATTGACCCATCTAAGATTGATGTGAACGTGCACCCTGCCAAACACGAAATAAAGTTTGAGGACGAGCGCCTGGTTTACACTTTTGTTAACCTGGGTACCAAGCACGCTTTGGGCGCTTACAGTGTAACACCCACACTTGATTTTGAACAGGAACACCACCTTAACCAGCATGGCGCATTTGACCAGCAACCGCGCACCTGGTTAGAAATTACGCAGCATGCCGTACAAACCAAGGAGGCCAAAAAATTTGCCCCGCCTTCCAACTTTGAACCTTTAAGCAAGCGCGAAGAAAACAACCAGAAGAACTGGGAAAAAGCATTTGACACGGTTGGTAAAGGATTTGTAAGAACAGATGAAAAGGCTGCGCCTTTAAGCGAAGAGCATCAAGACCATGACGTGGTAAAGGAAGCTTTTGTGCCGGTGCAGATTCATAAACGCTTTATTGTTTCGCAGATCAAAAGCGGCTTTATACTTATTGACCAACAGGCCGCACACGAACGTATACTTTTTGAGCGCTACCTAAGGCGGTTGGAACGAAAGAAACATGACAGCCAACGGCAGTTGTTTCCGCAAAACCTGGAGTTGAACGCCGGCGATGCCGAAATACTGCGCGAGAT
>CAZUHU010000003.1:0-20614 GCA_964620645.1 uncultured Chitinophaga sp. | reverse complement strand
AACCGCAAATGGATAGCGGAGAAGAAAGGCCAGGATGTTGACTTTTTTACCAAGCTTGCCAAAGAGCAACACCCCCAATACCTGTATATAGGCTGCAGCGATAGCCGCGTTACAGCCGAAGATTTGATGGGTGCCGAACCCGGTGAAATTTTTGTGCACCGCAATATCGCCAACATGGTAATAAGCATTGATTTAAATGCTATGTCGGTAATTAACTATGCCGTGCGCCACTTAAAGGTTAACCAGATTATAGTTTGCGGACACTATAACTGCGGCGGCGTAAGGGCGGCAATGATACCCCAGGACCTCGGGCTGCTTAACCCCTGGCTAAGAAACATACGGGATGTTTACCGCCTGCACAAAGATGAGTTGAATGCCATTAAGGATGAGCATAAGCGTTACGACCGCCTGGTGGAGTTGAACGTAAAGGAGCAGTGTATTAATGTGCTAAAAACGGCCGCCGTTCAGGAGCGCTACCTTAAGGAGGGTTACCCTGATGTACACGGTTGGGTGTTTGATATTGCCAGCGGTAAGCTTATAGACCTGAACATTGACGTACAGCACGAATTGGAGAACATACGGCAGATTTATAACCTTATGGGCCCCGAAACAAAAAACCAATAGAATAAGCTGCGGCGGGTAACTCAAAAAAATTATTTTCGCCCCATAAAATTCACAGCATGAACTTTCCTGCAGATTTAAAGTATAGCAAAGAGCACGAGTGGGTGCGCGTAGAAGGTAATACCGGAACTATTGGCATTACTGATTTTGCCCAAAAAGAGCTGGGCGATATTGTGTATGTAGACGTTAATACCATTGGCGATACTATTGAGCGCGATAAGGTGTTTGGTACCGTTGAAGCAGTTAAAACCGTTAGCGATTTGTTTATGCCGGTTAGCGGAAAGGTGCTTGAGCAAAATAGTGCCTTGAACGACAACCCCGAAGTAGTGAACAAAGACCCTTACAACGAAGGTTGGATGGTTAAAATTGAAATAACCAACCCCGCTGAATTAAACGACCTGATGGATGCCGAAGCTTACCGTAAGCACGTAGGCCAATAAGCGGTTGATTTAATGAACTCCTTTTGGAAATATAACTGGCCGTCCATTTTATGGGCGGCTTTTATTTTGGTACTATGCCTTATGCCCGGCAAAAGCTTGCCCAGCGTTAACCTTTGGCAGTTTGATAAGTTGGTGCATTTTCTGTTTTATGTAATACTGGCTGTGCTAATGCTTTATGGTTGGCGTAAACAGGATAACTACCCTGAGCTTAAACAGCGGACCGTTGTAAGGATACTGGTGCTTACCTTTACGTACGGCTTTTTGGTTGAAATACTGCAGGACCAACTTACAACCGACCGGCATTTTGATATTTATGACGCTATAGCCAACGCTGCAGGGGGCATAGCGGGCAGTTTGGCAGGCAGCTTCTTTTTAAAAAGGGCCTAAACGCTTGTGCCTTAAGAACGGTCCGCAATAGGCGGAAAAATCCCCCCTATATTTTTATTTTCGCCCCCCGGATTACATATATGTTTCAGCAACTCGACAACTTAAAGGGACGTTTTATTGAGGTAGGCAAAATGCTTAGCGACCCGGCAACTATTGCCGATATGAAGCGCTTTACCCAGTTGAATAAGGAGTACCGTGAGCTGGAGAAAGTGGTTAAAGTGTATGAGCAGTACCAAAACGTATTGGGCAACATTAACAACAACAAGAACATACTGGAAACCGAGAAGGATGAGGAGTTCCGCGAAATGGCCAAGGGCGACCTGGTTGCCCAGGAAGAAGAAAAGCTAAAGCTGGAAGAAGAACTGAAGCAATTGCTGGTACCCAAAGAACCGGAAGATGAACGTGATGTGCTTATTGAAATACGCGCAGGTACCGGTGGAGATGAGGCCAGTTTGTTTGTGGGTGACCTTGCCCGTATGTACACCCGCTATTGCGAAACACTGGGTTGGAAGGTGACCATCGCCAACGCCAACGAAGGCACTGCCGGCGGCTTTAAAGAAATAGTGCTGGAAATACAGGGCGAGAATGTTTATGGCAAAATGAAGTTTGAAAGCGGTGTGCACCGCGTACAGCGCGTACCGGTAACGGAAGCTAAAGGCCGTGTACATACCAGCGCGGTAACCGTTGCCGTGTTACCTGAAGCAGATGAGGTAGAAGTTTACGTAAACGAAGCAGATATAAAGCTGGATGTTTTCCGTGCATCGGGTGCGGGTGGCCAGCACGTTAACCGTACTGAAAGTGCCGTGCGTTTAACGCACATACCTACGGGCACTGTGGTGGAGTGCCAGGCAGAACGTAGCCAGCACAAAAACCGCGAGCAGGCTATGAAGATGCTGAAGACCCGGATTTATGAAGAAGCCGTACGCAAACACGAGAACGAAATTGCTGCCCGCCGTAAAACATTAGTAAGCACCGGCGACCGTTCCGCCAAAATACGCACCTATAACTTTCCGCAGGGCCGCATTACCGACCACCGCATAAACATGAGCATTTACAACCTTGATGCGTTCATGAATGGTGATATAGGAGAAATGATTGACGCCCTTTCCGTAGCCGAACAAACAGAGAAGCTGAAGGAAGGGAACATAGCTTTCTAATATGCTTACCCCTGAACACGCCCACGCTTTTGCACAGGAATGGATTGCCTCGTGGAACTCGCATGACCTGGAAAGAATACTAAGCCACTATACCGATGATTTTATTATGGAAACACCGCTGGCGGCACAACTATTGCCCGAAACCAAAGGTGTGGTTGTAGGTAAGGAAGCTGTGCGTGCCTATTGGACCATCGGCTTGCAGAAGAACCCCAACCTCCATTTTGAGTTGAAAGAAGTGCTTACAAGCGTTAAAGGCATTTCTATTTACTACCGTAACACCACACGCAACAAGAATGTAGTAGAGGTGCTTTGGCTGAATGATGATGGCAAGGCTTACAGGGGCTTTGCTTACTACGGTACCGAAAGTTAAGCAGTTGCTACCTGTAAAGTGGGCATTGGCACGCGGTCGTACTCGCCTACTTTAGTTACATCCATTACAATTTTTCCTTCTTCGTTTGTTTCAAAAGGCCTGCGGAATTTTGCACCATACACAAACTGGCTGTGCATATAGCTGTGCCTCATATAAATGGTTTGGGAAAAAACTTCGTCAAAGGCCTTAAGCATAACAAAAACCTCTACGTCAGATTTTTGTATTTCCTCCACGGTTTTTCCGTACAAGGCGCTTTCTTCATCAATAGGGTGGTTAATAATCCAACTGGTGGGGAACATGGCTATTTTATCAAATTCCAGTTTAACCTGCTGAAAGCGGCGTATGCTCTTACCATCCTCATCCTCCTCGTTCCAGCTTAGGTTAACCCGGGCTTCTACCTCCATCAGCGGATTATCCATTTCATTGGCAATCATAAACTGCATAGCTGTGCCGCCCTTAAAGGGTGCTATAATTATTTTATCGCTGTATTTAATACTGGCCCTTGCTCTCGAAAAACGACCATACAATGTGCCTGTTGCAACGGCAAACGCCATTAAGCCTAAAAAGGCTTCAATAGCGGCTAAAGAACTTGCAATTTTACCAACCGGGTGCAGCCCCCCGTAACCCACCGTTGTAAAGGTTTGGCAACTGAAAAAGAAGCAGCTTAAAAACTTATCGATTTCGGAGGTTCCCACAATACCGCTTAAGTTATCGGCACCTAACCAGTAATAGATACTGCCGAAAACCACATTGTCTACCAGGTAAAAGCTTACAATAACAATCCAGTAATGTTTCCAGCTTGTTGTAATTAACCAGTGGTACAAATAGAAATTGCCAAGCAGCCTGCCTGTTTTGCGCTCCATATTATAGCTGCCATCGGCATTAATGGTGCGTTGGCGGCCTTTTTGTCCACCCCTGTATAAACCTATGTCCTCACCCGGTTTAGCCCTATCGATAATTTTTCTTAATACGCTCATAAATTTTTATTTGCCCTGCACAACAAAAATAGCTTTAAAGGGTAAATTTAAAGTGTAGTATAATTGCGCCCTTTGTATGAAGGCAGAATATAAAATTTCGGAAGTTGTAAAGGCAGTAGGCGGTAAGCTGCTTTCAAAAAATAAAACAGAAAGCAGCATTCGCGAATTGCTTACTGATTCAAGAAAGCTACATCATCCCCAGCATAGCTTGTTTTTTGCCCTTAAAGGACAAAAGCTGGATGGCCACCATTATATAGATGAGTTGTATAAAAGAGGGGTTCGCAACTTTGTTATAACCAAAGAGCAGGACATTGAAAAATATGCCGAAGCAAATTTTGTTTTGGTAAAGGATGCTGTTTTGGCCTTGCAAAAATTGGCAGGGTTTCACCGGGCTAAATTTAAGATACCCGTAATTGCGATATCGGGCAGTAATGGCAAAACCATTGTAAAGGAATGGCTCTATCAGCTATTGCACGAAGATTACCACATTGTGCGCAGCCCTAAGAGTTATAATTCGCAGATCGGTGTGCCTCTTTCCTTATGGCAGATAAATGAATCTCACTCGCTGGGCATTTTTGAAGCAGGCATTTCTGAAGCCGGCGAAATGGAGAAGTTGGAGAAGATTATTAAACCCACCATTGGTGTGCTTACCAATATAGGCGAAGCCCACAATGAAGGTTTCTTAAACGTTAGGCACAAAACGAAGGAGAAGCTGCAACTGTTCCCTAAAACCGATGTGCTGATTTATTGTAAGGACTACCCTGATATAAACCAAAGTATAGGTGAGATAAATGCTTTATCGCGCGGAGGAGATGAGGGAGAGAATAAGATTAAGGTGTTTACCTGGAGTATGCAGAATGAGGCTGACCTGCAGGTAAAGAGCGTGATGCAGAAAAACGGCCATTCATTCTTTAGTTGTCTTTACCAAAAAAAGGAGTTCGATTTTGAAATACCCTTTAGCGATAAGGCAAGCGTTGAGAACGCCCTGCACTGCGTAAGCGTTATGCTTTACCTGCAAAAGGATTTTGAAATTATAAAGCAAAGGCTGAGCCACCTTGTTGGTATTAAGATGCGCCTTGAAATGAAGGACGCCATCAACAACTGCTCGGTAATCAACGATAGCTATAACTCCGATTTCGGCTCGCTAAAAATTGCGATTGACTTTTTGAGGCAGCAAGGCCAACACCCGAAGAAGACTGTTATTTTATCGGATATACTACAGAGCGGCAGAGGCGAAATTGATTTATATACCGAAGTAGCCACTTTGCTTGAGCAAAATAAAGTAGACAGGCTTATTGGCATCGGGCCTGCGTTAATGCGCCAGAAAAAACTGTTTGAAAAAAATGAGAAACTCCAGTTCAGTGCATTTGAAAGTACGGAGGATTTGTTGAAACACCTGGATGGGGCTTCTTTCCAGAATGAGGTTATCCTTTTGAAGGGTGCCCGTAAATTCAGGTTTGAAGCCATCAGCAAATTTTTAGAGCGTAAGGGCCACGAAACAGTTTTGGAAATAAACCTGAATGCCATTGCACATAACCTGAAGGTTTATCAGGGGTTATTAAAGCCTGAAACAAGAATTATGGCCATGGTAAAAGCTTTTAGCTACGGCAGCGGCAGTTTTGAAATAGCCAATGTGCTGCAGTTTAACCGTTGCGATTACCTGGCTGTTGCCTATGCCGATGAAGGTGTTGACCTGCGTAAAAACGGGGTAACACTGCCTATAATGGTTATGAACCCTGAGCAGCGCAGCTTTGATGCTATGATACAGCACAACCTGGAGCCGGATATTTATAGCCTGCACCTGTTCGATAAGTTTGATGAGGTATTGGTGCTGATGCGCAACGGTGATGACGAACCATACAAAATTCACATTGAATTAGAGACGGGTATGAACCGCCTTGGCTTTAATGAGAAGGAACTGGATGAATTATTGGAGCGCTTAAAAGCGCACCCGCAAATACAGGTGGCCTCGGTGTTTTCTCACCTGGCAGCCAGTGAGGATGAGGAGTACGATGATTTTACTTTGGAGCAGATTAAGCGCTTTGAAAGTATGAGCAATAAAATATGCGCTGCATTCGATTACAAAATCCTGCGGCACATATTAAATAGCCACGGCATAACGCGCCACACCAAAGCACAGTTTGATATGGTACGCCTGGGCATTGGCCTGTACGGTATTGATGCTTCGGAAAAGGTACAGAAGCAACTGATGAATGTGCAAACCCTTAAAACCAATATCTCGCAGATTAAGCAGGTGAAGAAAGGCGAAACCGTAGGTTACGGCCGCGTAGGTAAGGTTACCAAAGATAAAACCATAGCCACCGTAGGTATAGGATATGCCGATGGGCTAAGCCGTAAGCTAAGCAACGGCAAAGGCAAAATGCTGGTGAACGGCAAGGCTGCCCCCATAATAGGTAATGTATGTATGGATATGACGATGCTGGATATTACCGGAATTGAGGCACAGGAAGGAGATGAGGTAATCGTATTTGGCAACAAGCCAAGAATTGAAGATGTGGCACGCGAAGCGGAAACTATCCCCTACGAGATACTTACAGGTATAAGCGCCCGCGTTAAGCGCGTTTATTTTCAGGAGTAATATTGCGGCCTATTAAACCTCTTTAAGCAAGGTGCGGAACGCATGAAACTTGCCGGGGAACATATCCAGGCCCTCTTTTTGCAAGCGTGGTGCGTGGTGTTCCTTATAGTCAAAATAGTTGCTCATGTTTTCGGCAAAGTATTGTATGGCATAGGAAATACCGTCGTGGGTATCCTCCTCAAGTATGCGGTACATTTTAGCATCCACAAAACAGCCCGTTTCCATCACGCGTGCAATATGCTCTTCTTTCATCCATCTAAACCAAAGGTCGTGGACGTCTAGATCAACTTTAATAGTAACGTTATAAATTATCATGTAACTGCTTTGTGGGCGAAGAAAGAATTAATCGCCCATATTATCGCCGCGCAACAGGCGGTAACGTTTACGGGCTTCAATTACCAAAAGCGAGCTGTTGTAGTCTGTTATAATGCTTTTATAAAGCTCCATCGCTTTTGTTTTATTGTTCAGGTGGTTTTCGTTTATTTCTGCCAGCAGAAAGGTTGCGTCATCGCCCTTTAGGTCTTCCTTATAGGTTTTAATTATGTCTTCCAACAACGGAACCGCCTTATCAAACTCTTTCTTCTTTACGTACATCTGCGCCTTGGCATATTCAATGTCATCAAACAGCGCGTGGCCCGGAAACAAGTATGTAATAGTATCCAGTGTTCCTCTGGCCTGGTCGTCTTTATTTTGAAACATCAACAACTCGGCACGGGCAAACATTTGCATGGGCGTTTCAATGGTGTCCAGCCCAAGGTTGTCAATAATAAATACAGAGAGGTTTATAGCATCATTACTGATAAGCTCGCTGGTGGAGCTTTTAAGAGCCTGCAGTTGTGTTTGCGCCCACTCAAAGTCGCCTTTGTAGTATGCCAGCTTAGCATTGCGGAAACGCGCTTCCTCGCCAAGGGGGCTGTCCTTTTCTTCTTTATCTACCTGTGCATATAGCAGGGTGCTTTCCCAAACATCTTCATCCATTAGTAAAAAATCGCCTAAGGAAAGCTTGGTCTGGTTTTTAAGTTGCGCTTGCACGCCGGGCATGGCGATAATTTCCTGGCAAAGGCTTTCGGCACTTTTTAAATCGTGCAGGTAAAAACCTTCAAGGTCGGCCAGTTCTTTCATGCTTTGCGCCGTGCGGAATCCTCTGCCGTTGTCATCAATAAACGACAGGTAATCCTTTTTCAAACCTTCTAAATCGGCTTGGGTGTAGTTAATGTTTTTAGAGATTTTCTCTTTACGGCAGTTCAACAACTCAGTACGTGCCTGAAAGTAAAGGCTGCTTTCCTTACCCTTGTTTACCACATATTCATAACCTGCTACGGCGTTGTCGTAATCGCCTTCAGTTTGCGCCATGCGGGCAATGTTTAGCACCCTGAAACCACTTTCGCCTTTGCGTTTATCCAGCGCTTTCATTTGTACTAATGCCCCTTCAAAATCCTTGTTCTGTATATAAACCCAGGTAAGCAGGTCAATATAATCATCGTTAGTAGCGCTTTTTTGCACTTTGCTGTAAAGTTGGGTTTCCATTTCCTCCAACAACTTGCCCTGAAGCGGAGAGGTTTGTATCGTATTTTTTATTATTTGTGCTGCCTGTGGCTGCACTTCCATATTCATTAAAAAGTATTTAACGGCGTTGGCGGCATCGCCCTTGTTCATATTGGCCGTAGCCAGTTCAAAGCTGAAATACGAATCGCTTTTAATGGCTTTTGTTCCTTTTTCGTAAACGGCAATAACATAATCGTACAAACGGTAGCTTTCAAAAGCGTTGGCCAGCGAGCGTATGGCTAATTCATTCGGTTTTAAGTCTTTTACCAGTTTTTCATACTGCTCTTTGGCTTTGCCTGCATCGGGTATTTGGGCGTACATATAGCCAAGGTCTACCTGGTATTGAACGGCCCCCTCATTCTTCTTTATCTGCTTTTTGATTACTTTTTCAAGGTCGTCAAACTTTTTAAGGGCTACATAACACTTATATAGTGGGGCGTAAAAACGTGGGTCATAATTGTTTCTCTCCCAAAGGCTTTGGTAAAGTTCGGCGGCCTTTTCGTATTCATTGTTTTGCATGTAGCTGGTGGCCAGGGTTTCATCGCGACCCGGTTGGGCATGCAGCAAAGGCTGAATACATAAAGCAAAAAGAAGTAAGGCCAGCAGGCGTTTCATCGGGATGAAAATAGCAATGTTCCCTATATAACGGGCGGTTTTAAGAAATGTTGGGCCGGGGATTGTTCTACGAAAAATGCCGCCATAAAGCCCGGGAATAAGAACAGTAGTTAAGGTGCAAAGCACGGTTTAGCAGCGGGCTATTTATATTTGGTGCCTACGCCCTAACTAAAATACTGTTGATTGCCCGGCGAGGTACTAAACAATAGGTACCTGTGCCTATAACACCTAAGTGTTACCCATTTTTTATTTGTAACAAACCCTGATTAATGGAAGACTACCACATGGTTGCCATGGAGGATGTTAAGTACACCCTTTTAGAGCACCTTAACACTGCTATAGCTATAGCCGATGAACAAGGACTTGTTGTTTATGGTAACAAGTATTGCCTTAAAATGCTGCATTATAATAAGCGCGAACTTACGTCACTAACCTGGCGGCAGATTTGCTCGTACGAACCCGATAATTGCTCTGCTGCAGAAGTGAAAAGCGCTTTATTTACGACCGGTAACTGGGAGGGCAACGTAAGTATAATACGAAAAGACGGAAGCCGTTTTCCGGCGCGGGCGCACCTTACCGTTTTGCCAAGCAGCCATGT
The DNA here is from genome assembly GCA_964620645.1 of uncultured Chitinophaga sp. GTDB lineage: Bacteria > Bacteroidota > Bacteroidia > Chitinophagales > LD1 > Bog-950. The sequence goes on along the minus strand of CAZUHU010000003.1, from coordinate 11,305 downwards.
ATCCTGTGTTTTTAGTGATATAAGCGAACAGATAAAAAGAGAAACACAATTAGCTGACTTAACGGCTGCCGTGGCAGCCGCTATGGATGGTATTGCACTTTTGGGGCCCGACGGCACGTATTACTACCTGAACGAAAAGCATGTTACCTACTTTGGATATGAGCACGAAAGCGAACTGCTGGGAAAAACCTGGCGCATTTTTTATCCGGAACACGAGATAAAGCGAATTGAGGAAGACCTTTTTCCTCAAATGGCAAGGGATGGTAAATGGCAGGGTGAAACACTCGGTAGAAAAAAGGATGGCACCCCTATTAACCAGGAGATTACCCTGACTGCGCTTCCCAACGGAGGCATGATATGTATAATGCGAAACATTACAGAAAAGAAACAACGTGAAAGCGAGATAAAGAAGCTTGCACTTGTAGCCAGTAAAACCAACAACGCTGTAGTTATAACCGATGCCAACCTGCTTATTGAGTGGATGAATGAATCAGCAGAAATAATTTTTGAAACGAGGGATGCGAATACACGGCCTACCAAAATTTCGGGAATTATTGAGAGCATGCAAATGCAGGACGGTGTAGTGACTGCTATAAAAACTGAATTGGAAAAAGGCAAGGCGGCAAATTTTGAATTGAAGCTGGCACAAAGCAGCGGACGTAAACTGTGGCTACATGTAGAAGTAAACCCTGTTTACGAAAACGGCCTGGTTTCTAACTACGTTTTTATGTTTTTGGATATAACAACGATAAAGGAAGCCGAAGCCAACCTTAGTAATGCGTTAGAAAAGGAAAAGAGCCTGAACCAACTTAAAACACATTTTGTTAGCCTTACTTCGCACGAGTTCCGTACCCCGCTTACCAGTATACAAAGCAGCCTCGACATTTTGCATTTATACTTAAAAACAAAAGGCAGCGTAGATAACGATAACCTTACCCGCCACCTAAACCAGATACACGATGAAGTAAACCGCATGACGGAGCTTATGGACAATGTGCTGGTGACCGGTAAGATTAATTCAGGAAAAATTGCCTTCAAACCCGGCTGGCATAACCTTGAACAGCTGCTAAGTGAAATTGTAAGCAGCAGCCGCATAAACCAATATGGTAAAGAGATAAAATTGAATATAAGCGGAGAAGTGCGTTCGGTTTATTGTGATAAGCGGCTTTTAGAACACATACTTTATAACCTTTTGATAAACGCCCTTAAGTATTCTGAACGTGCCAGCGAACAACCTGAAATGGATGTTGTTTTTAATAACGAAGAATTGCGTGTAAGTATAACCGATTACGGTATAGGCATACCTGCTGAAGACCAGAAACATTTGTTTGAATCGTTTTACCGTGCAGGCAATGCACAAAATATACCAGGCACGGGCCTTGGTTTACCAATAGTTAAACAGTTTGTGGAGTTGCATGGCGGTTCGGTTGGTTTTAAGAGCACGCCCGGACAAAAAACGGTATTTCATTTTAACATACCCTATAAAGATGCATAGAGTTTTAGTAGTAGAAGACGAAGCCAACATACGCAATAACCTGCGTGAGATGCTGGAATTAAGCGGCCACAGTGTGATGGCCGTTGAAAATGCGCAGGACGCTTTAGACCTGCTTGAAGGCGAAGTGCCCGACCTTATCCTGAGTGATATTTTGATGCCCGGCATGAACGGCTTTGAACTACTAAGAGCTATTCAACACAAAGAGAATCTGAGGAACATCCCATTTCTTTTTTTAAGTGCCAAGATAGAGTTGGATGATATACGGCACGGTATGAACCTGGGCGCTGACGATTATCTTACTAAGCCCGTTAAACTAAAGGAGTTAACCCAGGCCATTGATGTGCGTATCGCAAGAAAAAAAGCACTGACTGAAAGCAGCAGGCTTCACCTTGATAATGCTGCCCTTGCTTCGGTGGCTGAAAAGAGAAAGGAGCTGAAAGAAAAGCTGGATAAAGTTACCAGCTCAGAATACAGAGTACTAAGGCGCCTGGCTTTAAACCAAAGTTCGCAACAAATAGGCGATGAGCTTTACCTTAGTTTTAAAACCATTCAAAATCATAGGGCCAACATGGTTAAGAAGCTCGGCTTCTGCGGGCAAAATGCCCTATTATCTTTTGCAGTTAGCTGTAATATGGCAGGGTTGTTTAACGAGGTTTAAAAAGAGGCGGAGCTCTGCCCGAACTCCGCTCTTTTTGTAAAACCGAAAATACTATGAAAAGTTCAGGCGCGCCTTGGTTGCAGTATAGCCTGGTATACTTCAACCATGTTGCGCAGTTTTTTAGTTTCTTTCATTAAATCAGGCAACCACAGGTTATCGTAATCTTCAAGTGTTTCATCATTAATTACTATTTTATCAGAAAGCAAAAACGCGGGATCTATTCTTAAAACTTCGCATAACTTAACCAGGGTGCTTAGCCTCATATCGCGGCCCAACTCTATGCTTGAGTAGGCCTGTTGCGAGATGTTTAAGTCGTGGGCTACTGCTTCCTGTTTCAATCCTCTGTAATTTCTTACTCTGCGGATACGGCTTGCAAGGTTGTAATGCATATTGTTTTTTATTTATAAAACAAAGGAAGCGCAGTTGCCTGCCGGAAGCAATAGGGAGGAATACCCATAATACAAAAACGCTTTGTGTGCAATAAACAAAGCCTGTTGAAAGTCTTTTTTAAACTACACAGAATAATTAGTAGCGATAGAAATCAAGGCGATCCTTTTTAAGGATGGCAAGGCGATCTTTTTCCAACACAGCCTGAACAATTTCATTGGTATCAGGCAATGCAATAGACTTGTTTTCGAAAGTTGTGGGATTGTAAGAGCTTAAGCGGTGGTTGTCGAAATAAACAATTTGCTCCTGCAACACCTGGAATTTATTTAGCCCTTTAAGGGGAATGGTTTTAGCATAGCTGCCAAAAATATCGAACACAAGAATGCCTATCTGCGGATCGTTCATGTACACTTTACCATCGCGCTCGCATAAAAAGTTGGGTGTGGGTGTTTCTTCCAGTACTACGTTTAGTGGTTGGCTTTCGCGGTAAACCTTTCCGTTCTCATCAATCTTTTTCAACTTAAATTCCAGGTTATCATAAAACCAAATGCGCCCGTCAATTGAAGAGCCTACAGCCGTTATGTTCTGGTACCCTAATTCAAAAAAATTGTAGGTGTTAAGCGGAGAGAGGAATCTATCTAACGTAATAACAGTAGAGAAATCCGGGTAATACACCAAAATTTTCAGCGGGTTGTTTACATCTACCATTCCAATTTTGCCATAGCGCAGTTCTTCATAGGGGTAAAGAAACTTGCCATCAGGGGAAAACTTGGATAGCCTGTTGTTTTCAGTTGTATAAAAGTTGCTGAAGTTATCTACGGCTACAAAGCTGGCCTTGGTATCATAAGAGCCTATGAAAGTAAAAGCAGGGGCAAAGGCAGTAAGGGTGGCCAAAACAAAAAGTATGGCTATAGCTACTCTTACTTTCATGAGCCGGGCTTATAAGTTTTTAATTCCATAGTGTTGCCATCAAATACTGCGTAGCTGTTATAGTCCAGCCAATCGCCGGTGTTTATGTAACGGCTTTTATCATTTAACTGAATATCCAGCGGCAGGTGGCGGTGGCCAAAAACAAAATAATCGAAGTGGCTGCGCTGCAATAAGCGTTTGCTGTATTGCACCAGCCATTCCTTATCCTCGCCTTTAAACTCCTCCAGCTCATGCTTGCCGGTATTACCATAACGGCTTTTACGCGAGAAATAATTAGCAATTCCCACGCCAATATCGGGGTGCAGCCAGCGGAAGAAGAACTGGCAGACAGGGTTATTAAACACTTTCTTTATGAACTTGTAACCGTGGTCTCCGGGGCCAAGGCCATCACCGTGGCCGATGAAAAACTTCTTGCCGTTAAACTCGCGCTCAATGGGCTTTTTGTGAACCTGCACGCCGGCTTCCTTTTCCAGGTAGCCAAACATCCATAAATCGTGATTGCCTGTAAATACGTGAACCGGTATGCCGGAATCAGTTAGTTGGGCAATTTTACCAAGTAACCGTATATGCCCTTTGGGCACTACGGTTTTATATTCATGCCAAAAGTCAAATACATCGCCAATAATGAAAATTTCTTTTGCATCCTGCGCAGCCATATTAAGCCAGCTTACAAACAGCTTTTCGCGGGCATAGCTGCTTTGTTCATCGGGCACACCTAAGTGCAGGTCTGAAGCAAAATAGATTTTAGAGGGTTGCGGCATTGCGCCAAACCTACATAAAAACAGGGAGAAGGATTAACCCGCAAGGGGTTTGCTATTACGGCCTTAAAGAAGGCGGAATAAGTTCATCTACCAGTATCACATAAACATCCTCCGTACCCTCGGCATTAAGAATAAGGCGCTGTTTATCGTAGAAGTGGCCATTGTTGCATTGGCCAAGCTTAATTACCGAAGGAAGTTCACCCTTGTTAGCCTGGGCAAATTTTTCCAGGGCTTCGGCCTCGCTGCCTGCAAGGTGGGCTATATCGGTAATAATGATGTGCGTTTTAGGGAAACAAGGCAACCTGCGGCGTGAGGCCTGTTTTGGGTTCAGGATGATTGTTCCCTCATCGGCAATCAGGAATTCGCAAAGCGATACAGCAGCTTCGGAGTTTTCGATAGTAAAGCCTATAGCCCCTTTCTGGAAGTTGTAGTTTACGAAAGCGTCTTTTATTTCATTTTCCCAGCTGAACACGTGGCACCAGTGGTTATCTTCCTTAAGGCCCTTTATTACTTCAACAGCCTGTTGCAGGTTTTCGCAGTAAATAAATTTGCCGCCGGCTGAAATAAACTTGGTGGCAAAACGAATGTCAAGGTCTTTTTCGTTGGGCAAAGAAACTTTTGGAGCCGTTACCTCCACTGTGCGTAGTGGAATTTCTTTTTCGGTTACGCTTTCATCGCTAACCATTGAAGTTCTTTCAGGCATAGGCGTTTCTTCAAGTATCTGCAAGCTGTTTACAGTTTCAGTAACCTGCAACTCCGTTGTAGTTTCTTCCACTACCACATCCTCCGTAGATTTTTCATCTGCGGAAAAGAAGTTCTTAAAGCGTGCAAAAATTCCTGAGTCCTCTGTGAACATAGCCTGCGGTTTATTAGTACATAAAACTTGAAACTCAAAGTTAATATGCCGCAGGCGGAGGAGAAGTTTTACTCCTCCTTATTCTCAACAGAAAACTTAGTTACGTCTGTGTTTGTAGACACGGTGAATTGGCCGTCAACATTTGGTGTCTGGCTCTCCTTTGGGTTAATTACCGGTACTATATCGTAAGGTCTTTTACCCAGCAGGTTTTCCAGGTCATCTTTAAACAGCACTTCTTTTTCCAATAGCAGGTTGGCTAAAAGGTCAAGCTGGCTGCGTTTTTCGCGCAGCAACGTTTGCGCGCGCTGGTACTGCTTGTCAATAATCTTACGGGCTTCCTCATCCATCATCTTCGCAGTTTCTTCACTAAAAGGCTTGCTGAATGAGTTTTGATTCTGCATATCGTAGAAGGATACATTACCCACCTTATCGTTCATACCGAAGATAGATACCATGGCATAGGCCATTTTGGTAACGTGGTCCAAATCATTTTGAGCGCCTGTAGAAATGCGGTCGAACACTACTCTTTCGGCAGCACGGCCACCAAGGGTCATACACATGCGGTCCAACAACTCCTCTTCAATCTCAATGTATTTTTCCTTAGGCAGGTATTGCGCATAGCCAAGGGCTGCAACCCCGCGCGGTATAATAGATACCTTTAGCAGCGGGTGGGCATACTCCAGGAACCAGCCGCAAAGAGCGTGGCCCGCTTCGTGGTAGGCAATTACCTTTTTCTCTTCGGGCGATATCAGCTTGTTCTTTTTTTCCAGGCCACCGATAGTACGGTCAATAGCATCGTTAAAGTCCTGCATATCGATATCCGTTTTATCCTTACGCACTGCTATCAGGGCAGCTTCGTTACAGATGTTGGCGATATCGGCACCAACAAAACCAGGGGTTAATGCAGCCAGTTTAACTACATCCACATCCTTGCTTATCTTAATACCCTTAAGGTGAACTTTAAATATCTGCTCGCGGCCTTTTAAGTCCGGCTTGTCAATAGAGATCTGGCGGTCGAAACGGCCCGGGCGCAACAGTGCAGTATCCAATACATCGGGGCGGTTAGTTGCTGCAAGAATGATTACACCTTTCTCTGAGCTAAAACCATCCATTTCAACCAGCAGGGCGTTCAACGTACTTTCGCGTTCATCATTACCCTGTATAAGTGTTTTACCACGTGCGCGGCCAATGGCATCAATCTCATCAATAAAAATGATACAAGGCGCTTTTTCGCGGGCCTGGCGGAACAAATCGCGAACGCGTGAAGCGCCCACACCCACAAACATCTCTACGAAATCGGAACCGCTGATGCTGAAGAACGGTACTTGTGCTTCGCCGGCCATAGCTTTTGCGATTAGGGTTTTACCGGTACCCGGAGGGCCTACCAGCAATGCGCCTTTAGGTATTTTACCACCCAGCGAGGTGTATTTTTTAGGGAACTTCAGGAAGTTTACGATCTCCTGTACTTCCACCTTGGCTTCATCAAGGCCTGCAACATCTTCAAAAGTGATATTGATTTTCTCATCACGGTCGAACAGTATAGCTTTCGATTTGCCGATGTTGAAGATATTACCACCGGGGCCACCAATACCACCGCCACCTGCGCGGCGCAGCATAAACACCCAAAAGCCTACCAAAAGAAGAATAGGAAGCAACCATGGAAGTGTATCGCGCAGCCAATCCTGGCGTGTTTCAAACTGCACATCAATTGGCGGCAGTTGCGGGTTGTTTTTATAAAACTCATTTATCTGGTCCTGGAATTTATCGCCTGATGCTACTGTAAAAAAGTAGTGCGGGCCTTTGTTGGCAGTACCAAAGCGGGTACGGGCCACTTCTTTGTATTTCTCCTTGTTTAAAGCGGCCTCTTTAATAAATACCTCGGCGCCCTTTTCGTTTACTACCACTATTTTTTCAACGTCACCATCCTTAAGCATGGTGGTGGCATCGTTAAAGCTGCTCTTCTTTACGTTTTCCTGAAAGAAGGAGAGATTAAAAGAAATAATGATAAATGCTATAATGATGGCATAAACCCAAAAGTAATTGAACTTAGGGCCGCCCTCTTCGGTGCCTTTCTTGCGCTTATCGTTCAGCGGACCAAAACCGCCCGGTTTGTTTTCTCTGTTTTCCTTGTTTTCCATATCACTCTAAAAATTCATTGTTAAACCTTTGACGTATCTAAATTTGAATTATTGTAAGGCTGCGATTTTAAGCTGCCAAAAGGCTAACGGGGCGCAATCTTAACATTTTATGGCTATTTGCCTTCGCTGTAGCTGGTGCTTTTAGCATCGCTCCAAAGCTCTTCAAGGGCATAAAACTCCCTTTTCTCGCGGTAAAAGACATGCACGATAATGTCCACAAAATCAATAATCATCCACTCCGCCCCTTTGCTGCTTTCGGTCCGGTAGGGCCTTAAGCCTGCATCAATAGCGGCTTCCATAATATTATCGTAAATGGCTTTTACCTGTGTGCTGGAGTCGCCATGGGTTATTACGAAATAATCGGAAGGTGTATCTTTTATTTTTCGGAGGTCAAGGCTTACAACGTCCTTTCCCTTTTTGTCCAAAATAGCATCTACAATTAGCTGGTGCAACTTTTCTGTTGCCGTTTTTCGTTTAGCCAAACACTCAAATTTTGTTGATAAAAATCATGGTACTACGTCCTCAAAAGTAAGTACTTTTCGATAAAGGAAAAGAAATGCCGGAAAGCCCTTCCCCCGCCTTGTTTATAGGAAAAAACCTTGTTGAATTAGAAACGGCTGATTCCACAAACAATTATGCGAAGGACTTGCTTGCAAACGGTACGCCAATAGAAGGAACCGCCATATTGGCGGATAACCAAAGCGCCGGCCGGGGCCAAATGGGCAATGTATGGCAGTCTGCACCCGGCAAAAACCTCACGATAAGCTTTATTCTCTATCCTGATTTTTTAGCTGCCGACAAGCAATTTTACCTGAATATGGCAGTTAGCCTGGCTGTAAAGGAGTGTTGCGAGAGTTATTTAAGCGAGGAAGTAGAGATTAAATGGCCCAATGATATTTATTATGGCGATAAAAAGGTGGCCGGTATCCTTATTGAAAATACCATAACCGGCAGCAGTTTAAGCAGCAGTGTTATAGGCATAGGGCTTAATGTAAACCAAACAGAATTTGATGCGGCACTTGCCAACCCTACCTCGCTTAAAACCGAAAGCGGTAAGGAGTTGGATATAAAACAGATTTTCGGGCAGCTATCAGTTTACCTTGAAAAGTATTACCTGCAGTTAAGGCAACTGCATTTTAATTTTTTAGACCGCGCTTATACCGAGGCGCTTTACCGTTACCAGCAAACCCATGAGTTTAGAAAGGGCGCGCAGGTGTTTAAAGGTGAAATAAACGGCGTTAGCAAGGATGGCAAACTCATTATCCATAGTGGTGGCAAGGAGCAGCGCTACGGTTTTAAGGAAATAGAATTTGTACCATAGCTAACAATCGTTAGTGCGTTCCTTTCCGGCGGATGAGCAGGTTAGTGCTATACAGCTCATAAGTAATGAAGTCTTTAAAAGGAGGAGCTTCGGCAGCATTATCACTGCTGGTGTAAACCGTCATGGGTATTTTGTTGTTGCTGTAGGGCCCGCTGTAACCGTGCTTAATATGAATGCGCTCCTGTGGTTTGCGGCGGGATGCCATGGTTTCCTCCAATACAAAACTGAGGGTATCGTTTACCAGGCTATAGGGCACTTTTCGCCAATTGCCGGTGGTGGCATTTTTATCCTCCAGGCTTTTTAATGAATCAATAATGCTTTGGGTGGCGCTGAAGTAGATAAGCATTTTCTCATCCAGCAGTTTAAAACCGGTGCGGTAAACAATCCTGTTCTTTTTCTCGGTTTGGTTGGTAAGAAAGGTGCGCTGCACAAAAGTGTCCATTAAAGGCTTTTCAGCAGCTAGGGCCTCCCCGGCTTTTTTCACCACAAACACGGTGCTATCCTGCGCAAAGGCAAAAGCAGAAACCAGCATTAAACACAGTAAAAAACGGGCCTTCATGGGTTACAAACTAAGGTATTTTTTTTACCACTACCTGCCTTACAGAGGGGCTGCCCTTACCGGTTTGGCTTATTACAGAAAGGAAAATTTTATCGTTAACCATTTTGCCACTGCCGCTGGTTACCTGGTTGGTTCTTTCGCCCGTTGGTGCAATTACGGGTATTGAACTAACAAAGAAGACAGAGTCGCCCTTTACCGTATAAGGTGCAGTGTAATAAGGAAGCGGGCTTTTAAAATACTCGCCCGGTATTTGAGCGGGGTTCTTATCGCTGGAGAAACAACTCAGCTTATGGTCTTCGGTAAATAAAAAACAGAGCCTGCCGTCGGTCATGTAATCGCTACAGTAAAAACCGTTGGGTTTACTTACCGGCTTTTTAACGATAAATGAATCTACCTCCTGCGCTATCAACACAATAGGGAACAATAAGAATATAAACAGGAGGCCTTTCATAGTTTTAAGTTAGCTAAAGTCAACGAACACGGTTAAACACTTTGTTGCTGTAAGCACGTGGTGTTATGGTTAACCAGGGGTTATTCTCCAATCCTATTATGGTTTCTTTCAGGGAAAGAATGAGCCTGGAAGCGTTTACAACACCGTAATACCGGCTGATGGTGTAATAGGTAATTTGCTGCGAGTTTACCGTAGGATGGGAAGTGTCGCTATTGAAAAAACTAATGCTGTCGCCAACCAAATTATAAGGGTTGTAGTGGTAAAATTTATTGATGTTTTCTTCAATAAATTTTGTGTTTTTGGGCCCAACGAAATAGCCCACCCCGCCCAGCGAATCGAAATAAAAGCAAGGACGGCCATCGCCGTAAAAATCACCGCAAAAGATTCCCTTTATTTTTTCTCCCTCCGCAACTGCTGCAGATCTCTGAACGCTAAATACCTGCTCTTCCTGCGCCATCGCAGTAACAATAGCCGTAACAAATAGCAGCGTAAATAGTGGTTTCATATAAGGTAAATGGCAGTTTACCAATAAAGTAACGCTACTTAAAGCGCAAACGCAGTTTTACCGGCTGGTGGTCGCTGTAGTTAAAACCCATTTCAATGCCTTTAACTTCTTCAACTTCCAGGTTGGGCGAAATATAGAAGTAGTCTATTACTGTTTTAAAGGTAGTGCCCTCAGTATAGGCAGTAGCATTTTTGCGGTTGGTAGCGGTGGAAGGGTCGTACACATATTTCCAACCCTGCACATAAACTGAATCATTATTCATGAGGTAAAGCGGGTCGTCTACTTTTTCTTTTTCCCAGGTATGCACATTAAAATCCGGTGGGGCAATATTCCAGTCACCTCCCAATACTACATAGTTGCCTTTGGCATATTCCTCTTCCAGTATTTTTTTGGTCAGGTCGCGTTGCGCTTTCTTAACGGTGCCGCCTTCGTCGTAGGCTTCAAAGTGGGCGTTAATTATTACCAGCTCCTTACCGTTGGCGGTTTTAAAGCGCTGCTCCAGCAAACAACGTTGCAGGTAAAATATCTTGCGCGGAAAATCAGTTATACCGGGTAAGGCAATCCGTTTTGATTCTACAGGCGTAAAGCGCGATAAATTTTGAAGCCCGCCGTACACCTTACCTATTGGGTTGGTGAACGGAAAAGGCAAATACTTTACATCGTAGTTAGGCGTAAAGGCATAGTTATGGTCGGTAAGTACATTGGCCAGTTCTTCCACCTGGTCAATTTTCCAACTGCGTTTGCTGTTTCGGTCAACCTCCTGCAGCATAACAAAGTCAATATCCTTATTAGCGCTAAAGAAATCGGTAAAGCCTTTATTGTTTTTAAGCACATGTTCCTTGGGCGAGGTCACCATTTTGCCATTGTCGTAAAAAAAGTCAACCTCCTTGCCCAAGCCGCCATAACCTAAGTTCCAGATAAGGAAACTGATAGTTGAATCAGTAATAACCGCAGGTGCTGCCACTTTGGACTTGGGTTCAACTACTGTCACATTCTCTACCGGCTCCGGGGTGTATCGTGTGATAAGGCCGAATAGAATCATACCGCCTACGTATAACACGGCGGCCAGTATCAATATCCCTACAATCAGCAAAACTTGTTTCATTGTCAACAGATTAATGTGGGGTGAAAATAAACATACATTCACGCGTTTTTACTTTCTTAGTTGTCAAATTAAAAAACAACCCATATATGAGCCACTTTGAATGGAACTGGACACAGGAGGGAGAGAGTTTGTATGCTCA
>CAZUHU010000002.1:69880-71606 GCA_964620645.1 uncultured Chitinophaga sp. | reverse complement strand
CGAGGGCTTTCCCTAAACCACAATACCAGATAAGCATTGTGCATGGCCGTATGCGTGCAGCGGATAAGGATTTTGAAATGCAGCGTTTTCTGAAAAAAGAAACGCAGATCATGATTGCCACAACGGTTATTGAAGTGGGCGTTAACGTACCTAACGCCAGCGTAATGGTTATTGAAAACGCCGAACGTTTCGGCCTTGCGCAGTTACACCAGTTACGTGGGCGTGTAGGCCGCGGGGCAGAGCAATCCTTTTGTATACTGATGACCGGCAAAAAACTGGGAGAGGATAGTAAGAAGCGTATTTCGGTAATGTGCCAAACCAATGATGGCTTTGTAATTGCCGAAGAGGATTTAAAGCTGAGGGGCCCCGGCGATATTGAGGGCACACGCCAAAGTGGTACGCTTAATTTACGCCTGGCCGATTTAGTGGAAGATGCTAATGTGCTGGAAGCTGCCCGTAACAGCGCACAAAAAATTATGGAGGTTGACCCTATGCTTGAATTACCGCAGAATCGCGGCTTGCTGGCTTACATGCAGGAAAGTTCACGCGATAAAGTGTGGAGTAAGATCAGTTAAACAGCGCTAACTAAACTACTTACCATAACCCGGAGGCAGAACTCCACTCTTGGGTTTGCTGGCCTTGGGTATCTGTGGTTCAGGCTTTTTCTTCTTCTTGCTCTTTTTCTCAGGCATGCTATCCGCGTAGGTAGGGCAGGGTATCTTGTTGTTTCTGCAGGCACTTGCACTTAAAAGTATAGTTGCGGAGAAGATAGCTACTAAAATGGTTTTGAAGCTCATATGCTTTTTGAAGTTGATCCGGCTTTTAAAACAGCCTTTTGGTATTAACGTAAAGCTATTTGTTTTTGATTCAACTGCAAGAACTGTTTAACGCAATTTGTTACAGTACACACAAAGGCGAAATCCACTGAAACCCACGATTATCAACACTTTCAGCCGATTGCTGTTTGCAGGAGTAAAAGCCTGTTTTATATTCGCCATCCCAAACATTAATCAACCCAAAAAACAAAAACGTATGAACAAAGGCGAACTAATCGACAAAATTGCGAAGGATGCAAAAGTTACCAAAGGCCAGGCCGGAGACGCATTAGATTCTTTAATCAATAGTGTTGCAGGTACTTTGGCAAAAGGTGGCAAAGTTACCTTAGTTGGTTTTGGCACATTCTCAGTTTCTAAGCGCGCTGCACGTAAAGGCCGCAACCCACAAACCGGAAAAGAAATTACTATTAAAGCTAAAAAGGTAGCCAAGTTTAAAGCAGGCGCCGAGTTAGCCAAAAAGGTTAATAAATAAGCTTTACGCCTTATAAAATATACCCGCCCCCTGCCTTATAAGCAGGGGGTTTTTATTTGCAGCGCGTTTTTCTACATTCGCAGCTACTAAAAAAATAAATACAATATGGGAAGAGGAGACAAAAGAAGCCGCAAAGGAAAAATTTTCAAAGGTTCCTACGGTAATTCACGCCCGCAGCGCACTAAAGCAAGCGCTAAACCTGCTGCCGCCAAAAAGGACAAAGCAGCTAAAACAGAAAAAACAGCTAAAAAAGCTCCGGCTAAAAAGGCTGCTGCTAAAAAGAAAGCCGAATAGTTTAATCGCTTTCCATCAGCCTGTTATAGGTTTTTATAAAAATAGCTCCAAGGTTTTTGTGCGGAGGGATGTAATCCTGGTAACGCTCATAAGCTTTGGAGTTATCTTTTACAGTCTTGCCCAG
>CAZUHU010000002.1:0-69780 GCA_964620645.1 uncultured Chitinophaga sp. | reverse complement strand
TGTAATCCTGGTAACGCTCATAAGCTTTGGAGTTATCTTTTACAGTCTTGCCCAGCTCATCCCATAAACCCTGCCATTCCACATCCTTTCCCTGGCGCACCTTTTCAGCCAGCAATTTCAGCATAGGGTTATTTACAAACATGGTTCCTATCTGTTTGGATGATATAATGCTTATATCTGAGGAGCGCTCAATAATGGTTGAGAGGCTGTGGTAACCACCACAGGAGCCCAACACAAACACCTGTGTATTATCGTGTATCTTCTCAATGGTTTTATAGGCATAGTAACTGTGCCCGCGGTGTACCATTACGTTAGGGTCCCAGTTGTTATCTGTAAAAATGCTCTCCAGTTTAGCCTGCCCGTCGTATTCGTTCTTGTTTTTGTTAGCGTATATCTGTACGGGCGCGCCTTTTTTCGATTCTATAATTACATAAATGCTTGAATCCACTATGCGCCATGCCGTATCATTAAAGGTTTTTACAAACGAACTGAAGGACGCCTCGCCATCTTCATCATCATAAAAGTAAATCATCCAGCGGCTAACACTGTCGCGGTTAACCAGTTTGCTGTTCTCTATCCGGTCGAAACTTGGCAGGGCGTACTGCTTGGCTACTGAAGCAAACCAGTTTTCGTTTGAAATACTGCGCTCAACAAAAAGGTTGGAAAGCAGTCCGTAAATGGTTTTTCCCTTTACATCCTTGGCTGCATTAAGCCGCACATACTCATACTTAACAGCGCCACGCAGTATCTTAAGCACCAGGCTATCGGTTATACTGCCAAAGGCATCAGCCACTTCAACCGCCTGCGATAAGTCGTTATACTGCTCCAGTCCACTTGCAAATTTTATCATCAGCATTTGCTGGTGTACGGGTGTCATACTCTGTAGAAACGGTGTCAACTTTCCGAAACCGGCAGACATTTTTATAAACGTGCGGAACCTGTTGTCCCCAACCGTGCCCAAAAACTCGTAACCGGACACAGGGCCAAGCTTTATCATCATGCGTTTAAAAAGCCCGTTAAAAGTGGAGGTAAAAATCTCCTCTTCACTGTACACCATCATGGTGTACAGTTCTTCAGCACTAAAGTTCTCGATAGAAGCAAAGCGCACCTCGTCCTTATCATTGTGCAGGTCGTTAAGTACCCGCACAAATTTTAAAGAATAAATCTCCAGGTCATCTTCCAACGAGTGTACACCAAGAGGATTCCTCTTTGTACGTATTTTAAGCATAGTGCGCAGGTACTTCTCCGGGCTTTCGCCAATAGTGTTAGCCTGCTCAATGGTTAAATTGCCATTAGCTATTTCATCAATAAGCGCGTAAGCGTTGGTTTTTAAATTGTACTTCTCGCGTATTTTAAGCAGGGTTTTAATTACGGTATCCTGGCTGCCTTTAAGTGTTTCATAAATGCCGTTGCCCTTAACAAAGTAGCGCTTAATGGTTACCGGGGCAACCTTGGCGGCTTCTTCTAAAACATGCAGGGTATAGCCCTTGGTGTAGTAGGCGTCATAACTTTTAAAAACAAGATCGGGCCGGTATTGCGCTGCAAAAATCAGGAAAGAGTCTGCACAACTCTCATTCTTATATAACCCAAGTGTGTTAAACGATTGCCAAACATTAGAGGTTAAAACGGTATATAGCTTCTTCTGCTTAACACCATTCAGTTCCGCCAGTATAAAATGGAAAAGATTGTCATACCGTTTTACGTTGTAATAATTGCGAGGGCCTATTTTGCGCAGTTGCAGGTAAACATGTTCGCGGAAAACTTTTTTACGCGGCTCTTCAAAGCCACTGTTATCTATAAAGCGTTGTATGCTGTCAATTAAAACCAGGTAAACCTTTCCTGCTCTAACCGTTTCTGCAGAATCGCCCACATCCACCATTTTGTCAACGGTGCCATCCAAAAGATCAATACGCTGCTGCTCATCATCAATGTAATAATCGGGCCGCTTTAGGTTAGTTATCGTAGAATCGCGCATGGCCCAAGAGGATAGAGGGCTGCATAACACCAGCAGCAGTATCCCGGTTTTACACCACACTAAAAGTCTATCCTTCCTTCCCAATCTCATTTCCTTCATTCCAATCAAAACTAAACGCCAAGCGTTTTATAATATGCTTTTATAAATATCGACTCCAGGTTTTTATGCGGGGGTATATAATCCCTGAAATACTGATTGTTCCCCAGCTTTTCGCCCATTCTATCCCAAAAGTCGTTCCATACTATGTCTTTTCCATCACGAATGATCTCGTTTAGGGCAAAAATCATCACATCATTCACACTTTTTGTACCAACCTGCTTGGTAGCTATTATGTGCGCCTCGGGGGCATTTTCCAGCGCCATGGATATTTTGTAAAACCCACCGCAGGAGCCCACAAAGATAAGTTTTGCGCTGGCAGGTACTTTTTCAAGCGTACTTTCAGTATGGAAACTGTGGCCCCTATGCACAATAACGGCCGGTTGCAGGTGCCTTTCCAGCAAGTAAGCATCTATTGCGCTTATCCCGTTCTCCTCATACTCCGGCTTGTTTGCTAAAATTTCCACCTGCTTACCTGTAACTGAGTAAATACGTACATAATTGTTGCGGTCCTCCACCAACCAATTAGGCTGGTTCTTGTAGGTATTCATAAAGTTGATGAAGGAACTGCGGCCGTCATCATCATTATAAAAGTACATCTGTTCCACACAAACATTAGCCGTAAACAGCGATGACGAAGCTAAAAGGCTTACAGGGGCCACATTAAATTGTTGTGCCACCTTTTTATACCAGCCGGACTCCACCCTTGCGTTGCCCGAAATAATGCTGGACAATACACCGTAAATAGAAATACCGATTTGATTGCTATCTGCTTTTACTCTTTCGTATTCCGTTTTAATAGAGCCCTGTAAAACACTCAGCACCTGGTTATCCTTAAGGTTGGAAATAGCCTCCGCTACTAATACTATACCCGATAAGTCATCCTGATTTTTTTCGAGGCCGGAGATATACGCTACCAGCAATTTCTGTTTAGCATC
The DNA here is from genome assembly GCA_964620645.1 of uncultured Chitinophaga sp. Classification (GTDB taxonomy): domain Bacteria; phylum Bacteroidota; class Bacteroidia; order Chitinophagales; family LD1; genus Bog-950. Next base: position 66,771 of record CAZUHU010000002.1, on the reverse strand, counting down.
AGGGGTAAATTTAGAGAGGAACTCCTCCAGCACACCATAGTTGCTACACAGTGAAAGAAAATCGCGGAAGTTATTGTTGCTTACTGATTTCAGAAATGCGCTTCCGTCGCCGTTAGGCAACTTCTGCATAAAACGGTTGAACAGGCCGTTAAATGTCGAATTAAAAACCTCATCGCGGCCATACAACATCAGGAAATAAAGTTCCTGCGAGTTGAATGCCTCCACAGCATAAAACGGCTGGTTAGAACCGGTTGCTATCTTATCATTTATCTCGCGTATAAAGCGCAGGCTGTAATCGCGCATTTCGTGGTCAATGCTGTATTTGCCCAGGTACTTGGGTTTGCTTATAATTTTTACCACACTGCTGAAAAGTTTCAGCGGGTCGGTGCTTATAGTAATGGCATCCTTAACGGTAGTTTTGCCGTTTACGATATCGTCAAGTAGAAGCAGAGGCTTGCTATGGTAGCCTAACTGCGGGTTGATTTCCATTATCTTTTTAACCACTTCGTTCTGGCTGTAACCCAAAATGTAGTTTACCGGATGGTTGGGGTTATACAAATATCGCTTTACGGAAACCGGGGCGTTTATGGCGCACTCTTCCAACAATGCCAGCGAATAACGCTTATTTTTATACTGCTCAATTTTCTTGAACATTTCGTCAGGTTCCTTCTCCGCGGCATAGGTCAATACCTCCTGCGAGTAATCAAGGTTTATGAAAGACGGAATATTCTGCAGCGATTGCATGATGTTTTTCTCCAGCACAATAACACTGCGGGTGCGCTGGTCCAATGTAATTTTTATCGGTTCAATTACTTCAGTTACGGGTATCGGTACAATATCAGGCTCCTTGGTAGCAGTGGTGCTTGCTACCGGCGCATGCGCTACTTCAACCGGTGGGGTGGTTGTTGTTTCCTTTGTTTCGGCCTTTTCTGTTCTGTAGTCAGCTTCAGTAATCTTTTCGGGCCGCACAATCAATACTTCACCCGATGCAGTATCAGCCATAACAGATTTTGGCGGACGGGCTTTGGTAATTTCGTTCATGGCCCGGTCCTCCGGCTCATCGCCCATTTTAGGGTTGTCCTTGGCAAAGGTTTTAAATGGAGGGAAGAGGTCCTCGCGCTCTTCGATAGTGGTTAAGGCCAACAGGTAATCCTTCTTCTCATCGTCCACCAATGCCAGCAACTCATCCAGCAGTTGGTTTTTGTCACAGTATATCACCAACTCCTTCAACTTCTCCTTATCCATGCCGGTTATCATAACACTGCTTATGGGTATGCCGGTAGATTTTTTACTTAATATCTCCAGCAGGGTGCGCAGAGTACGTTGGGTGGTTTCCTTATAGCCGTAACTTATCAGCACAAACATCTCTTCAGGGTTGCGCTTCTTAAAACTTTCAAATTGATAGTTAGTGTTTAAAGCCTCCTCGTTCAACTTTCGCATGGCATCAATACAAAAGATATCCATGTAGCGGTAGATAGAGTAGGTAACATTAGCCTCATACTTCATGCTTAGCTGCACCAGCAGCGAGAACATCTGGTTGGGGTTGTTTCCCAGGGAGTCCGCTGTTTCAATACTCATGTTGTTGTTCAGTATAGCATCCAGCAAAAGGTAGGCGCGCGATTTTATGCCGAATCGGTTGTAGATCTCATAACTCTTACGCACGTATAAATCGTTACTGCCTTTAAGCAGGGTGTTAACGGTGTTGGTGCTGGTGTAGTAACGCTTTGCCGATTCCGGCGCCAGCCTTACAGCCTTCTCTAAAAGGCGCAAGGCAAATTTGCGATCATCGTATTCCTCCGCGTATCTAAAAATATCATCGGGATGGTCGTTCAGGTAATCGGTTAAAAAATCCTCTGCCACTGTATCGCTGGGTATAAGGCGCACCGCTTTAATGGAGAAGTTGGAATAACGTTTAACGTTACGAAGCAATTCATCCTTTTGGTCCCAGTCAATAAGCACAGGGTAATAACTTAACACGGCCAGGTAAGTACCGTTTTTCAAATAGCCATCGGAATAATAGCGGTTGATGTTTTCCAGAAATACCTGCAAGCGCAGCAGGTATTGGTTGCGCTTATTTCTGCTAAAGTTTTGGGTGCTTATGTAACCGGCAATGCTATCCACCAGGTTTATAATGCGGAAATCGGCGCTTGGATAATCGTTGGCAATGCGCACCTTTTCAAAACTTATGCGCTGCATTATTGTTTTCCGCTCTATTTCAAATATATCGTTAGAGGCAGAATCACCCGCAGAGGCGCGTGCTTCCCCAAAAAGGAAAAACAGAAAAAAGGCCGCCGTAATTTTTAAAAATCCCTTCACAGTGGTAAAGCGCAATCTCAGTAAAAGCTCCAATAGCTTGTAACCGTTAAAGATTATACGGATTAGCCTGAAAAAAGGTGATTGTTAATTGAAAGTATTTAACAGGCTAAAAGCTGTTGTCCTTTTTAGTGTTTAAGGGGGCGGAAACCAAGTGTTTCTTCTTAAAAATCAACCCTTTTTGCGTTCGGGGAACTTAACCTTGTGCGTTATAGAAAAGCGAAGAATAGAACGGTCAAAATAGTCGGTTAAACTGGCCCTTTGCTGAAACCAATGTATATACCCGGCCTCAAAAGTAAGGGGCCCGGGCGGAGTATAGCTTATCCCCAGATAAGCGCGGTTTTGGTCAAATACGTTTTTCACCAGTTTGGTTGGCACGTTCACCATTACCTCATCATTAAAGCGCAGCTTTAGGATGTGCTGTTTTTTCGTTTTAAGCATCACAAAATCCAACCCTAACCGGTAACGGACCCTGCTGTTAGTATTATAACCGTCCGTCAACTCGCCGGCTGCTACTTTATGTACGAAACGCTCCTCGGCCCTAAGCCTGTTGGTAAGCGTTAAACGCCCCCAGCTAAAGTTGTTATTGGCCTCAATAAAGGGCCTTAGTTCAGGATTAAAAAGTTTAGAGGGCTTTGCAGGATCCTGTGTACAAACCAAAAAGTAACCGAAGCCTGCTGCAATATCCCAATGCTTATGCACCCGGTAATGTAAGTGGGCGCGTATTAAAAGCTGGTTCTCTACAGAGGGTTTAAAAAATTGCCTGTTCTCTAATTCAGAAAACAAAAACCATTTGCTGCCAAACTCTGCCTGGTTAAAATAGCTGTACCAAATTTGCTGTTGGTTAACAATCTTTTTTTGTGCGTAGCTTGCAGTGCTTACAAGCAAACAGCCAAGCAACAATAAAGGTGAGTGACGGAGCATAGTGCCAATGTACAAAACATGATGGCACTAAAGAAGGTTTTTAAGGCTATACATCAAATTTATAGCCTATGCCTTTTATGGTTTTAAAATAATCCTCGCCTATCTTCTCGCGTAGTTTGCGTATGTGTACATCAATGGTTCTGTCGCCCACAATGGTATCGTTACCCCATACTTTGCTCAAAATTTCTTCGCGCTTAAAAACCCGGCCCGGTTTTGAAACCAGCAAGCTCATCAATTCAAACTCCTTACGTGGCAGTTGAATTTCATTGCCTCCTTTTACCACCATGTAACGCTCGCGGTCAATTTCAATATCGCCAACTTTCAGTTTAGCATGGCCGTTGTCCGTTTCCATACGGCGCAACAAAGCGCGTATGCGGCTTATAAAAACACGTGGTTTTATAGGCTTGGTTATGTAATCATCAGCGCCTACCTCAAAGCCTGCTATTTGCGAGTAATCTTCATCGCGCGCGGTAAGAAAGGCGATAATGGTATTCTTAAACTCCGGCATCTGGCGCAGTTCCCTGCAGGTTTCAATGCCATCCAGTTTAGGCATCATAAGGTCAAGAATAATAATGTGGGGACTTACCTTTTTTGCAACCTGTATACCTTCAATTCCATCTTTTGCTGTGTAAACCCAAAAACCTTCTTTTTCAAGGTTGTATTTCATAAAGTCCAACACATCAGCCTCGTCATCTACTAACAAAATTTTAACGTCATTCACTTCCATACTTAATATTTCAGAGGCAAAGCTATCCTTGTAATGTTAAGAAAAAGTTACCACACATTTAAGATTGATGCGGGTTTCCCCTATAAAAAGAACATGATTTCGCTCATGCCTTTCCTGTTTCCAATTTAAACTGTCTTAACCATTACATAAACATCCCTTCAAAATTTGGTTTCACTGTTAACCTACGTTTGCAGTGCAAAAAATAATGAGTATGAAAGGGAAAATCACACTTCTTATTAGCGCTATCTTTACATTGAACATTACTCTGCTTGCAGCGCAGGAAGGGGTAATTTCAGGCAAAGTGGTTGACGGTAAATCCGGCGAAACGCTGATAGGGGCAATGGTAATGGTTGACGACAGCACCTCGCTGGGGGCCGCCACTGATATAGATGGCAATTTTATTATCTCCAAAGTGCCCGCCGGTAAACACAAGGTTAAGGTACGTTACCTGGGTTACCAGGAAAAACAGGAGGATGCTGATGTTAAACCAAACCAGGTTACCAATCTTTACTTATCGTTAATGGATGACGCGGTTAACCTGAAAGAGGCCGTTGTTACTGCACAGGTTATACGCCGCGATAACGAGAGCGCTGTAGTGGTTATGCAAAAGAACAGCACTGTAATACAGAGCGGCATAAGCAGCGAAGAGATTAAGCGCTCGCCGGATAAAAGCTCAAGCGAAGTAATTAAACGCGTAAGTGGCGCCAGCATACAGGATGGCAAGTTTGCCGTAATACGCGGCCTTGCCGACCGTTATAACATGGCCTTACTGAACAATACCCTTTTGCCAAGCACCGAGCCCGACAGAAAGGCCTTTGCTTTTGATGTTTTCCCGTCTAACATTCTTGATAACATTATTATTATGAAAACGGGCCAGCCTAACCTGCCAAGTGAATGGGCCGGTGGTTTAATACAGCTTAACACAAGAGAAATACCCGAGAAAAACTTTTTTAATGTAACTATAGGCCAAAGCTTTACTGAAGGAACCACCTTTAAACCGTTTAAAACCTACGAAGGCAGCAAAACCGATTTTCTTGGTTTTGATAATAGTGTGCGCCCATTACCGGGTAACTTTCCCGGCATTGTGGCACTTAATGATTTAAAGCTGCAGATATTGCCATCGGACACCCTGGTTCAGTTAGGCAAACAAATCAATAACAGCAGCTGGAAGGTTAAGCAGCGCAAAATGGCTTACCCCGGCCAAAGCCTGCAAATGAGCGGCGGTTTTGCGGTGCGCAAAAACGATATTCAGTTCGGTGGTGTGTTTGCCTTATCTTACAACAACACCCTGCAGTATAACGAGGGAACCCGCAAACGCTATGATTGGGCAGATAAAGCGCTGTACTATGATTATAATGATGCTATGTATAACAACTCCGTTACTTCAGCATTGTTGGGCAACTTAGGCCTGGTAATAAAAGGCAATCACAAAATTTCGTGGAAGAACATCTATACCGTTAACTCCGATAACAATACAATACTGCGCGATGGCGTTAGCTACTTTAGCGCTACTGAAGCCCAACGCACCAATCTTGAGTTTGTAAGCTCAAGAGTATTATCATCTAACCTTGGTGGCGACCATATTTTTAAAGGCAGTGAAATACGATGGAAGTGGAACGGTGGCGTAACGTTGATAAACCGCGATCAACCTAAAACCATGCGTTACTCCTACGAGCGCTTCTATACCAGCGGTGGTGAAGGGCAACCCAATGTAAACACTGATCCCTTTATTTATCAGATACAAAATGGCGGCTCTGACCCTAAGTTAAGCGCTATGTTTTACAGCAAGCTTGCTGAAAAAGTTTACAGCGCTTCAACTGACCTTAGCATGCCGTTTAAGATTAAGGGAATTAAACAGGCTGTAACGGTGGGCTATAGCTTTCAAATGCGCGAACGGAATTTTGAAGCACGTAACCTGTTCTTTGATTATACCAGCGCCAACTATACATACGACAGCACCCTGCGCGATCCAAATGTTGACAATATCATCAACCAGCAAAACTTTGACAATGGCAAGCTAACGCTTAACCAGGTTGCCTTTCCGCAGGACCAATACAGCGCCAAAGCCACCACGCATGCGGCTTACGTTATGATGGAAAACAACTTTGGTGAAAGGTTTAAGGCAGTATGGGGTTTCCGCTTTGAATCGTACAAGCAAGAGCTGACCTCGCCAACCAATATTGACTTTGAAGTTATTGATAACCCCGGCGATGTGCCAACCATTAAAACCAAACTTACCGATAGCACCTACGTTCGTTCATACTTTTCAGGTGCTTATAAATACGATACACTTGGTAACGTAAAAACAGCATTCCCCCTGTTACCTTCTGTTAACCTTATTTACAAGCTTAACGAGGATATGAACCTGCGCGCATCGTATTCACAAAGCATGAGCAGGCCTGAGTTTCGCGAGAACTCGCCATTTTTATACTATGACTTTGTTCGCGATGTTAACCTTAGCGGTAACGTAAATGTTATGCAAACGTTTATCCATAATGCTGATTTACGTTATGAGTGGTTCCTGGGCAAGGGTCAGGCAATTAACGCCAGCGTTTTCTACAAGCACTTTACCAATACTATTGAACTTACTTCCATGGCTGCCGGTGGTGTTCCACAGTTTGTTTACAGCAATGCGCAATCAGCCTACCTGGTAGGTGCAGAAGTGGAGCTACGCAAAAACTTTGGCTTTGCCAGCGAAAAGCTGGAAGGCTTAACCTTTACTGCCAACCTGGCCTACATCTATTCGCGCGTTAACCTCAGCAACGTTAAAAACAACGCGGGCGATGAAAAGAAACGCCCTATGCAGGGTCAATCACCGTACATCATTAACCTAGGTTTATCTTACCTGCACCCTAAATACGGTTTTGGCGCTACGTTGCTTTATAACCAAAGCGGCCAACGTCTGTATGCAGTTGGCGAAGTGGGCAACCCAAGCTGGTATGAACACTGGAGGCCGCTACTGGATTTACAGTTAAGCCAGAAGTTTTTAAAAGACCGTGCAATGGTTCGCTTTACCATCAGCGATTTAATAGCAAAATCAACCATCTTTTACCAAAACAACCTGCCGGATGTTAAACGCGCTTACAACCCAAATACTGATTACGTGGTGTTGAGCCGTAAAAACTACCGCACCTACAGCGTGCAGTTGAGCTTTACTTTTTAACCTTTAGTTTATAAAGCATCTTTTAAAAGCAGAGGGCGGAAACGCTTTCTGCTTTTTGCTTTTAATAATAAGGAAATATGGGGCGCAACAATTATTTAACCCTGCGCTAACGCTCACGCAAATCCTCAAATTGATTTTTGCTGCGGATAAAAAATAACCACTAACATGAAGAAAAATTTTCTACGCAGTTTACTAATGGTTGCTACAACCTTACTGGCTTTTGGTGCCTTTGCACAAAATACAGTAACAGTAGCTACCGACATTACCAGCGACCGCACGTGGAGTCACGACAGCATTTATATTCTGTATGGCGACATCATCGTTAAAAACGGCGCTACTTTAACTATACAGCCCGGCACAATTATTCGTGGCGATAAAACTACTTTAAGCCGTATTGTTGTTTCTACTACCGGTAAAATTAACGCAGTAGGTACACCTGAAGAACCTATTGTTTTTACTTCTAACCAACCTGCCGGTTCGCGCGCACGTGCCGACTGGGCCGGCATAACCATTTGCGGTTTAGCACCGGTTAACTTTAAGGATGCCGGCGGCAACGCCATACAAGGCCGTGTAGAATGCGGCACTACCACCGATTACGATTACGGCGGCAGCAACCCTGACGATAGCTCAGGTGTGTTAAAGTATGTTCGTATTGAGTATGCCGGTTATGTGTGTGGTACTAATACCGAGTTGAACAGCCTTACCCTTTGCGGTGTAGGCCGTAAAACAGTTATAAGCCACGTTATGACCAGCTATGGCCAGGATGACGGTTACGAATTTTTTGGTGGCACTTCGTCGCCTGACCATATCGTATCCTTCGGTAACCGCGATGACGATTTAGATACCGACAACGGCTGGAGCGGTATTGTTAACCACGCGCTTGTTGTACGTGTTGATACCATTGCTGACCAGGGCGACATTTCTAATGGCTTTGAATCAGACAACGATGCCAACGGCTCAACCAATACTCCAAACACAGCTGGTGTTTTCACTAACATAACTATTATTGGCCCGGCCTCTACAACATCTTCTACCATTGATGCCAAGTACGGTTGGGTAGGCCGCCTGCGCCGCAACACCAAAATCAATGTGTTTAACTCAGTAGCTATAGGCTACAAACGCGGCTTACGTATTGAAGGTACTGCTGCACAAACAAACGCTACTAACAACGAATTGGAATTTAAATACAACCTGATAGGTGGCTGCAAAGAAGCTTACGGTGAAACGGCTTTTGATACCGCCTACCTTATGAATGTTGCCAACGGCAACACTGTTTACGGCGGCAATGCTAACGACAGCGTTAAACTGGTTTCTCCTTACAGCTATCCTTATTATGATTTCCGCCCTCAACCGGGTTCACCGGCTTTAAGCGGCGCTAACTTCAGTAACCCTAAGTTAAGTTCAGTAACACCAACCACTTACCGTGGTGCATTTGGCGCTAACGACTTTTGGGTAAACTGCTGGGGCGAATTCACTCCACAGGATGAAGACTATTCTGTGCCGCATTTGAACTATGGCTATACAGCATCGTTAAGCCCAAGCGGCCCTACTACCTTCTGCCAGGGCGGTTCAGTTGATTTAAATGTAAGCGGCGGTAATATTTACTTATGGAGTACCGGCGCAAGCACATCTTCTATTACGGTTAGCAACAGTGGCACCTATACCGTTAGCGTAGCTAACAGCCGCGGTTGCATTAAAACATTTACCCAGGTAGTTACAGTTAACAGTAACCCTGCAGCACCTACTATTACCCCAAGTGCAACATCCTTCTGCACCGGTGGTAACGTAACATTAAGTTCAACCGCTGCCAACGGTTATAGCTGGAGCAACAGCAATACAACACAACAAATAACAGTAAGCAATGCAGGCTCTTACACCGTAACTATTACTGATGCTAACGATTGCACTGCTGCATCTAATGCCATTCAAGTTACAGAGAACACACCAACTGTTCCTGCCATACAGGCAAGTGGTTCAACTACCTTCTGCACAGGCGGTACTGTTACATTAAGTGTAAACAATGCAGCCAACTACAATACCTTTAACTGGAGCACCGGCGGTACTGCAGATACCATTGCTGTTACTTCAAGCGGCACTTATACCGTAACAACTACTGATGCCAACGGATGCAGCGCTGTATCTAATGCTATAACCACTAACGTCAGCAATTCGCCAACTCCAACTATTGCAGCCAATGGAGCAGTAGCTTTCTGCAGCGGCGATTCTGTTACTATCACTTCATCTTCAGGCGATACTTACCTGTGGAGTAACGGCGCTACTACGCAGTCTATTGTTGTTAAGCAATCTGGCACTTACAGCGTTAGCGTTACCAACACCGACCCCTGCGATGGCGTAGGCAATTCTAACAGCATAACTGTAACAGTAACCAACACACCTGCTGCCAGCTTTACCCAGGCCGCCAGTGGCAGCTCTTACACCATTGCTTTTACTGATGCTTCAACAAACGCTACTTCTTATAACTGGAATTTTGGCGATAATCAAACATCAACTTCTCAAAACCCAACCCATACTTACACTGCCAACGGCACTTACACTGTTACGCTTACTGCATCAAACGGCAATTGCGACGATACACACACCATGAGTATTACCATAACCGGTGTAGGTATACAGGAAGTTGCAAAAACCATTGAAACTATTCGCCTGTTCCCTAACCCGAACAATGGCCGCGTTAGCCTGGAAATCAATGCTCTTGATAATGCCGAGGTGGAAATAGCTGTTGGCGATATGACCGGAAGAGTTGTAATGAAGAATGCAGCGCAGCTGGTTTCAGGCAACAACCTGTTTAACCTTAACACTGCTGAACTGGCCAACGGAATTTACTTTGTAAGCGTTAACAACAGCGCTGAAAACAAAGTGGTTAGAATGGTGGTTAATAAGTAGTTTTCCCTTCATGCTGATAAATTGCGAAAGCCTTCCTGTGTCGGGAAGGCTTTTCGCTTTTTATGGTGGTTGCTGCTTATCTCCGCCAAAAAACGCTTTAAAAAGTTTTGTGGCTTGGCGCATTTAGTAGCTTTATGGTATTAATTAAACCAAACAGCAAGTACACATGAAAAAGATTTTCTTCTCACTGATATTAGCAGGCGCTGCGTTTTGCGTTAAGGCGCAAACTATTGAAAGCGGAAGCCACTCCACGGCAGGCTATATTAAGAGCGACGGAACCATTGAAAGCAGCAGCCATAGCACAGTTGGCTATATAAAAAGTGATGGCACCATTGAAAACAGCAGCCACAGCACAATAGGATATGTGCGCAATGGCACGGTAGAAAACAGCAGCCATAGCACTGTAGGTTACATTAAAAGCGACGGCACCGTTGAGAACAGCAGCCATAGCACTATTGGCTATATTAAAAGTGATGGCACGGTAGAAAACAGCAGCCACAGCACTATTGGCTACGCCCGCGGCGTAAAGGCGGAATGGGCTGCGGTTACTTTCTTCTTCTTCAAATTTTAAACTCTTCTGTTTTTAAGGTAAGGTTAGCCGTGCGCTTTTGCGCATGGCTTTTTTGTTTTGATTTGTGGTGTGCATCCGTCTGAAATACACATAAGCGACTACACCTACCACTTACCCGCTGAACGTATAGCGCAATACCCATTAGCCGAGCGCGATGCCAGCAGGTTGCTGATATATGATCAGGAAATAAAAGAGGATGTTTTCAAAAACATCAGCACGTACCTGCCGGAAAAGAGCCTGCTGGTATTTAATAACACCAAAGTGGTGCAGGCCCGTTTGTTTTTTACCACCGCCACCGGTGCAAAGGTTGAAGTGTTTTGCCTGGAGCCGGCCGATGAACTGCGGGACATGGCCAGCGCTATGAGCCGCATGAAAACCGTACGTTGGAAATGCCTGATAGGCCGTGCAAGCAAATGGAAGGAGAAAGTGTTGAAGTTGCAGCACAAGGATTTTGAATTGGCGGTAGAGTTAGTTGGCCGTGATGCGGACAATTTTATTGTGGAGTTTAATTGGCAGCCCGAACAGTTAAGCTTTGCTGAAATACTGGATAAGGCAGGCGTTATGCCTATACCCCCTTACCTGCACCGCCAAAGTGAAGAGCTTGACCTTACACGCTACCAAACCGTATATGCCAGGTACGAGGGCTCAGTGGCAGCACCTACCGCCGGCCTGCATTTTACACCCCTTGTTTTGGAAACGCTAAAGAACAAGCAAATAAGCACAGCAGAACTTAGCCTGCATGTTGGGGCCGGTACCTTTAAGCCTGTAAAAAGCGAAACACTTAAAGAGCACGACATGCACTTTGAGATGATTGACGTTCCGCTGGTTGTTATTGAAAAACTGTATGCACAATTAGAGGCTGCATTACCGGTTATAGCCGTCGGCACCACTTCGCTACGCACCTTAGAAAGCCTTTACTGGATGGGTATAAAAGCGGCAGCACAACAAGCTTTACCACCTGAAGAAATGGTTATAAGGCAATGGGACCCCTATGAAGAAAGGGAGACAATTACAGCAGCCGCAGCTTTGAAACAATTACTAAGGTGGATGGAACTACATGGCCTGGAGAGGCTGAATACCAAAACACAAATTCTTATATCGCCGCCTTACCGACTTAAGATTGCGCAGGCATTAATTACCAACTTCCACCAACCTAACTCTACGCTTCTTTTGCTGGTGGCTGCAGTAGTTGGTGCGCCATGGCGTACTATATATAATTATGCCCTTGAGCACAACTTTCGCTTCCTCAGCTATGGCGATAGCAGCCTGTTGTTTGCAAAGCCTTAGGCTTTAAAATGGTTTTATACATTTGCTAAAACTCATTTGGTTTGATTCGCTGGCTAACACTACCCCCTAAATACCGCTTTCTCGAAAAACATATCGGAAACAAACCCTTCCGGCTGTTGGATATTGGTGCAGGTAACCATTCAGCTTCCAAAACCAAAAAGTGGTACCCTAACTGCGAGTACCATGGTGTAGACCTGGATAAGAACTACAACAACGACGAGAGCGATTTTAAGGTCATGCACTCCTTTTATGAAATGAACCTGGAGGAGCTAAACTTCGGCGTCATTCCTGATAACTATTTCGACTTTATAATGATGGCGCATGTGATTGAACACCTGCGCAATGGCGATGATGTAGTAGAACAACTATTAACCAAACTACGCCCCGGCGGGCTTATTTACATTGAGTTTCCCGGCTACCGCTCTTCGCAATTGCCGCATATGGACGGCACCCTTAATTATTATGACGATCCTACGCATGTGCGCATTTATTCAGTACCCGAACTAATGAACCTGGCCATGCGCAATAACATGAAAGTGCTTACGGGCGGTTACCGCAGGCATTTACCTACCATGTTGCTGATGCCATTCAAAATTCCTCATAACCTTATTGTGTATGGGAAAATAATCCCCAGCATTTTTTGGGATTACTTCGGTTTTGCCGAATATATTTTGGCTGTAAAACCCTGATTTGGGTGCATTCTCGCCCCGTTTTTTAATTTTGCAGCAGACTAATCCATTAACATACCCTCCGGCATCGTCACTGGCATAAAGTCTGCAATTCTTTAATCTACAAACAGTAAAACATGAAAGCTGGTAATGATACCGTTGTTAAGTTAACCTATGAATTACGTACCGAGCCTAATGGCGAAGTAAGAGATGCGGCCGACCGCGAAAACCCCTTCAGTTTCCTTTTCGGACATAATAATGTGTTAGATAAATTTGAGAAAAACCTGGAAGGCAAAATTGCCGGCAACCAGTTCAGCTTTACACTAACTGCTGAAGAAGGTTATGGCGAATACGATGAGCAAGCTGTAATTGAATTAGATAAAAACGTTTTTTCGCATGAAGGCGTGGTACAAAACGAAATGATTTTTGTAGGCAACATCGTTCCCCTGCAGGACCAATACGGTAACCCGTTCCAGGGCCGTATTGTAAAAGTAGCTGACGATAAGGTAACCGTGGATCTTAACCACCCTTTCGCCGGTAAAACACTTTACTTTAGCGGCGAGGTAATTGAAGTGCGCGAAGCCAACCCAACTGAAATTGAACACGGCCACGTGCATGAGCACGGCGACCATTCGCACCACTAAAAATATAAAGGGCCTTACGGCCCTTTTTTATTTTAATCCCTTCAGGTAGTTATAAAGCACTTCCCAATCGCGGGTTTCAAGTGCAATGTATTCTTTAAGGGTTTGGCTGTTACCGGTTACTTCCGTAGCGCCAAGGTTGCGGCCATCGTTCAGCCATATGCACTTGGCATCCAGATTTTTTGCCAGCATCACATCAGTAATACGGTCGCCTATAACAAAGGAGTTCTTTAAGTCGTAATGCCCCTTCATATAAGCGGTTAGCATGCCGATGCCCGGTTTGCGGGTAGGCAGGTTTTCGTGCGGGTACGATTTATCAATAAACACCTCCGCAAATTTTATCCCTTCGCCTTCAAAGGTCTTCATTATAAAATTCTGCACCTCCCAAAAATCCGCTTCCGGAAAATCAGGTGTGCCTAATCCGTCCTGGTTAGTTACCATTACCAATTCGTAGTCCAGCTCGCGCGCAATACGCCCTAACCACTGAAACACACCGGGGTAAAAAACCAGCTTGTGAAATTTCTCAATTTTAAAGTCGTCCGTTTCCAGTATCAACGTACCGTCACGGTCAATAAACAATACCTTCTTCATTTTATAGGGGCAAGTAATTAATAAGAAATTATTTTAATGCCTTTCATACGGCGCAGCTGGCTCTTTATAATTTTCTGCACTTCGAAATCGTCTTCATCCGCCTTTACCAGCTCCTTAAGTTTTTCGGGCACCATTTCAGTAAGCTCCGGATTAAAGTAACCAAAGCCCTGGTACACGTTGTTCTCTATCCAAACTACAGAGTGCTCATCGGGGTGTATGCCCTCTGCCACAATAAAGAAATTAGGATGCTTGTATAAATATTTGCGTGCCGCCTTCTCAATCATGGCGTTGTAGCTCTTCAACGATTTCTGGTCTACACCTTTCTCCTTCATTTTAGAGCGCAGGGCAAACCAACCGTGCAGGCTGTTCTCGCGTATTATTTTGCCAAGTACTTTGTTGGCCGTAGCCTTTGATGAAAAGCGCAGCATCAACTCGCCCAACTCCCAACTAAGCGGGTGTATTTTAAGCTGATTAAAGCCTTGCTCATCTTTTGATAAAAAGATACCGTGCGTGTACGGTTGTATGCGGGGCTTCTTGTTAAACTCCGGTTGATGCTTTTTCAATTCGCGATAGGCAAGCAGCCTTGCTGTAAGTTCATTACCGCTTAACTCATAATCAATACTGCGCATCAATTCAAACATTCGCTTGCGCTCTACTGAATCTGCAGGAGATGAAAAATGAGAGATAACCTTCCGCCGGATATTTTTTACGCCTTCTAAAAACAGCACCTTGCCGACTTCGTCCCTGTAATAAAACACGCCTGCATCTTCAGGCAGCTTTTCTATTTCCGCTTTAGATAAATAGGGCGGCAACAGGTCCACATCAATACCGTGGTTCAACTCAATTTCGATGTACTTAGCAGAGGATGGTTTGGCGAGTATAGCCTCCAGCAACTTAACCGTTGCCTCCGCATCGCCATAGGCGCGGTGGCGGGCGTTTATTTCTATACCCAGGCTATCACAAATGTTACCAAGGCTATATGAGTTAAAGCCGGGAACCACGCGGCGTGAAAGGTTAACCGTATCTAACTGGCGGCGGTTAAAATCAATACCCAGGCGCTTAAACTCCTGGCGCACCATACCAAAGTCAAACTTTACGTTATGGGCCACAAAAATGGCCTCGTGCGTCATTTCCAGCAGGCGTTCATGCACATCCTCAAACGAAGGGGCATCATTCACCATTTCCTGTGTAATGCCGGTAAGTTTAGTAACATAGGGGTCTATTAACCGCTTGGGGTTCAATAGGGTAGAGAACGAGTCCAACACTTTTTCGCCATCATAAACAAACACGGCCACCTCAATAATGCGGTCCATGCTTGGGCTGCCGCCCGTGGTTTCAACGTCTATGATAGCATACATGCAGCGTGAAAATAGAAATTATGGCAGTTTGTGGAACTACTTATAATCCATAGGCGTGTATTACTTGGTTTTAGGGGCCATTCTAAGGCTGCTTTTTGCTATAATCGTGCTGTGAAAAGCCTTTGGGTACTCCTTTTTTCAGTAATAACACTTTCTGCTTCAGCGCAGTTAATGCTGGAGGATACCACTACCAACGAGCCCTTTTTTAAAGCCAAAAAGTTCAATAGCCGCGCCTATGTAGGGGTAGATGCCGGCGTTGGCCAGGTTTATAAAGATAAAGCCGGCATGAACATCGGTTTTAGCCTTAACTGGGTTATCAATCATAAGTTTGTGGTAAGCGCACGCTACCAAACGCCCAGTACACAAATAAATGTGCAGCCTACTGTTGTGCCCTATTACAGCAACCCCGTTTATCTTAAACATCACTTTGCAGGTTTGGCGTTCAGCTATATTTTCTTTGAAAACAAAATGTTCAGCCTGCAACCTGAACTGTGCGCCGGTTGGGCTTCAGCAAAATTTGAATGGCCAAAGGATTTATACCAGCGTAGGGATTGGGGAGCGGTTATACCTGCTGTGTATGGTATATATAATGCTACGCCCTATTTCAGGTTGGGGGCAGGGCTTAGCTACAAAGCCGTGTTTGGCCCACAGCTTTTTGGTTTAAAAGCTATGGACCTGAGCGGCGTTAGCGGACTTATCTTCTTCCGCGTGGGCACCTTTTAATTCTTAAGAGGTTTTTTCCTTTACAGTTTCGGGGCGCAGTTTGTTAATCACCTTTATCATCATAAAAATGGCAAGGGCAATAATCAAAAAGTTGAAACAACTCTGAATAAAGGACCCATACTTAACAGCCACTTCGGCGGCATTAGCAGCAGCATCAGCGGGCTTTAATACCAACTTAAGATCGGTAAAAGTAACTCCACCAATAACGTAACCGATTGGCGGCATGATAACATCGTTTACCATAGAGTTTACAATCTTTCCAAACTCGGCGCCGATAATGATACCAACGGCCATATCAAGTACGTTTCCCTTAAGGGCAAACTCTTTAAACTCTTCTTTAAAGCCCATAATGTAAGTTTTAGGTGGTTGAATAATTAAACCTAAAGTAAGAAGATTGTTAGATATAGGGGGAATAATAATATGATTTATTTACACCTCCAGTGAAGCGGTAAATCATATTTTCTCGAAACTGCCGGAAGCAACCCAACCCACTTTGCCATCAGCCAGGCGAATCTTGTTCCATTCCCCAACCTTATCCAGCAGCAAAAACTTAATACCCTCGTGGATTTGAAAGGCATTATTAGATGATCCATCAGGGGCTGTTTTGGCATAAATATTTTCAGTTACTAAAACTGCATAGCCCGAATTATGTACGTTGCTGTGTTGCCAACGCCATAAAAACAGAAAAGTGAATGAAAGCAGCACCAGCACAATACCGGCAAAGCGTGGCACCGCCCTGTAAGAAGACATAAAGAGGTATGCAGCAAAAGCAATAAATGCCAGCCATGCGGTTGCTAAAGACCACATTGCCCACCCTTTAGCAGAATAGGAGCATACTAAATCGTTACACCAACGCACTACGCCAAGTTGCGGTACCGGGGTTACTTTATCTACAGCATGGCTTTGTGCAAGCTTTAAGTTGTGTATGATGTCTTCATCCTCGGGTGCTAGACGGTTGGCGCGTTCATAATTTAGAATGGCCTTGCCCAGGTTGTTTAGCTTGTAATAGCTATTGCCCAGGTTGAAATAAACTTCGGGCACTGCACCACCCTGTGCAATTATTTTTTCATAGGCCGCTGCGGCTTCTGCAAATTGATTTTGCTGATATAACTTGGCCGCACTTTGGTATAACTGGGCCGTGGTTTGTGCAAAACTGAAAGCAGTAAAGAACACCAACAGACCGGCCAAAAACCACTGCTTGTGCCTACAATATGCTAATATGTTTATGCCGCCGTTCATTTTTTAATCTCGTTTTCCAAATCGGCCATAAGGTTCATGGCTAATTCGTAGTTCTGTTTCATTTCTCCACCCTCACCTACCGGCGAATAAAGCGCCCACTCACAGGTGTTTATCAAGCCTTTGAATTTTGAGATAGTTTCTGCGCTTACGCTTTTGGCCAATAGCTTTTCTTCCACATTATCCTTGCTTAATTCGGCCATATCCATGCTCAGCTTATCGCCCAGGTAACCCCATACCGAACGGCTTACCTCATTATAAAAGTTGTTCTTATCGTTAGCCGCTAAATATTTTTCGGCTATCGTCAGACGCTTTTTGGCCTGCTTTAATGCCTTACGGCGTTTGGTGCCTATTACATCTGCTTCAAGGTTTTCATTCCTTCGTTTAGCAGCAACCAGCGCCAAAAACAAAATGAAAGGCGTGGAATACATGGCTACAAAACCTGCTGAGCCAAACAGCAAACCGCTGCCTGAAAAGTCGGGCAGGTTCGTTTTAATATAGCGGATATCCTTGCCCAGTGTTACTACATCTTTCCGTTTCAAATCTTCTGTAATCACTTCGGTTACCTGCTTGGGTTCGCCGGTAACTTTTAAGGCATACTCAGGAGATTTAATAGTGATGTATTTACCGTTTGAAGGATCGAAGTACGAAAAGGTTTGCGGTTGTATAACATAATCGCCGGGCTGACGTGGCACTAACAGGTAATCGTATTCCTTACTGCCGCTCATACCGCCTGCGCTGTTATTCACATTCTCCTTCACCTTCGGGTCATAAGCTTCAAACTCCTTAGGGAAGTTTACCACCGGGGCTTCTACCATTTTAAGGTTACCGCTTCCTGCAATTTTCATGCTGTAGGTTACAGGCTCATCTGTTTTAACTTCTTTGGTAGAAAGTTTGGTTTCGAAACTATACTTACCTACGGCACCCGAGTAATCAGCCGGCTTATCCTGCTCCGGAAGTTCCTTTACTTCTATAGTTGCCGTATTGGTTTTTAGCTGCATATCAAAAGGCTGCACACGTCCCCCGAAAACATCAAAAGGGTTGCGTGAGCCAAGCATCACCTGCAGGTTAGCCACAGCTTCTATAGATGATACGGTAAGATTACCTGCACGCTGCGGGTAAAGGTTATATTGCAGTATTTCAGCAGTGTGATATTGTTTGCCGTTAAGCGTTTCAATTTTCTGCTTGCGCTTAGGGTCCAGTTCTACTTCCTGGCTCCAGAAACCGTCAAAGGCAGGGGCTTTGGTAACATTAAAGCCAGCCATGTTCTGGCGGTAGTAAAGTTTATAAGTAGCCGTCAGCATTTCGCCCTTGTAAACAGAGCTTTTGCTCAGTTCCAGCTTTACGATAAAATCATCCTTAAAGCGTTTCTGCAATTCTTCTTTTGAATATTCAGGCGTTTGCTGTTGCTGAAAGAAGGGGTCCTGGAAAGGGTCCTGCATCATCCCAAACGGATCATAGGGGTCGTATTGCTGTTGAGCCTGCTGGCGCTGTTGTTGTGCTGCAGCTTTTGTAACGTTTATAGTAAGCTCGTTGCTTTCCATTGTTACGCCATCAACGGCAATACTGGCTTTACCTATTTTAAAAGTGCCTTCCTTTTTGGGTTGTAACACATAGCTGAAGGTAATGGCCTCCGATTTTTTACCGTTAATATTCATTTGCTCGGTAAAAGGGTTGGGGCCCGATAGAACTGTAAAATCAGTAAAAGCGGGAGCTTTAATGCCGCCGCGTATTACACCGTTCAATTTAAAGTCAACCTGGAAACTGCGATTTACCGGAACACTGGCCGGCGCCGAGGCCGAAAACTGCACCTGGCCAAAGGTGGTAACACAGGCAAACCACAGCAACAACAGCAAGGCGGTCTGCCTTACAACTGCTGCATAACTAACTATGGGTTTTGGTGCACGCATATTATACTGCAAAATTCTACTTCTCCTACGGATAGTCAATGGTAAGGTGGCCCGCTTAAATTTTTTTCACACAATAAGCGGCCTGCAGGAGGCAATTTACCAGTCTTTCTCAATCTTAACAGGGGCAACCTTCATTTGCTTCTGCTGCATTTTCTGGTTTGTTTTCTGCTCCTCGTTAGAAATAGCCTGTAACAACTGCTCAGCATCCTTCTTATTTAGCTTTGGCTGCTGCCCGCTGTTTTGTTGCTGCTGCTGTTTCTCGTTTTTCGATTGCTGGTTCTTATCGTTCTGTTTGTTCTGCTGCTTGTCGTCCTTTTTTTGCTGTTGCTTGTTGTTTTGGCCACCGCCTCCGCCCTGGTTTTTCTGACGCAGCATTTCGTTAGCATAAGCCAGGTTATAGCGGGTATCCGCATCCTTAGGATTCAGCTTCAAAGCTTCTTTATAGGCTTTTGCAGCAGCCTCCCAATTAGGGGTTTTAGCCTTGGCATAGCTGTTACCCAAATTATGATAGGCCTTAGCCCGTACTAATGAATCGGTATTGGTTTTTGCCGAAAGCTCAAACCACTTGGCTGCTGTGTCGTAACGGCCCTGCTGGTAAATGGCATCGCCAAGATTAAACACTGCAACAGGAGCGTTATTCTCTTTATCCATGGCCTTTTTGTACTGTGCTTCAGCATCGGCCGCATTGCTGAAACTATCTATCTGGAAAAGGCGGTTGCCGGCACGTATATCACTTTTATAAGGCACCGATGTAAACGGAATATTTAACTGCTGTGCATATACCACCACATGCAGAAAGAGCAAGCCCACCGCACCAAGCATATATTTTGTCATCATCGCCCTCATGCTTACAGTTTAAAGCTCCATTTAAATTTTGTTTCGGTTAACCACCAGTCCACCAACAATAATATTGCCGCCGCCAACAGGCACCATATAAACTGATCGTCGTAATCAGTAAACACTACATCTTCCAGGTTCTTGCTACCCAGGCCTCCTAAATCCTTCAATATGGCCTTTATCTCTTCCTTACCACCGCCCATGGTGTAATACTTACCATTGCCTTTTGCAGCAACCTCCTGCAACATTTGCGCATTCATTTTCGATAGTACAACATTACCCTGCTCATCATGCTTAAAATCATTACCCATAGGTATCGGCGAGCCCTTTTCGCTACCTACGCCAATGGTATAAATCTTAATACCCCCTTTTACGGCTGCGGCAATAGCCTCATCCGTGCCGCCTTCATTATCCTCCCCATCGCTTATAATTATTAAGGCCTTGTGCTTGTCCTCGCCCTGCACAAAAGATTGCCTTGCGTGATTTACTGCTTCGGCAATGTTAGTGCCTTGTGTAGGTATCATACCGGTGTTGGTAGCCTTTAGATACATACGGGCAGCGCTATAGTCCACCGTTAATGGCATTTGCAGGTAGGCACGGCCCGCAAAAACAATCATACCCAAACGGTCGTTACTCAACTGTTCAATAAAGTTGCTGATAAAGTTTTTGGAGCGCGCAAGTCGAGATATTTTTACATCGTCCTCGCTAAGCATAGAGTTAGAAACATCCAATGCAATAATTACATCAATACCCTGGCGTTTTACTTTCTCCTGCTTGGTGCCCACCTGCGGGTTAGCAAAACCTATAACTATAAGTTCGAATGCCAGTGCGGCCAAAATAAATTTCAGTAACTGCTTGCCTATTGATGCATCGGCCGTTAGTTGTTGTACCAGGTGCGGGTTACCGAACTGCTTCATCTTTTTTGCCTTCCAAACCTGGCCTGCAATAAAAAATGCGATAAGCGGCGCCACTAAGGCAAGGCCCCATAAATAGCTTGGATGCTCGTATCGGAAAGCCACTTCGCG
Source organism: uncultured Chitinophaga sp. (assembly GCA_964620645.1). GTDB lineage: Bacteria > Bacteroidota > Bacteroidia > Chitinophagales > LD1 > Bog-950. The sequence goes on along the minus strand of CAZUHU010000002.1, from coordinate 45,893 downwards.
CGTAAGTAATAACGCCACACCCACCGGCACTAAAAGCACCAGCAACCACAGGTATTTTATGTTGTTATCCTTAGGCATGCCTTACGGAATTGAGCGCGTTACCAAATACTTTAAGAGCAATTCTATAAATACAAGCACCCCTGCTATTAATGCAAACACATGAAACTTCTCGGTTTTGCGTTCAAAGGCGCTTACTTCAATCTTCGTTTTTTCCAGCTTATCAATTTGCTGGTATATCTCTTTCAGGCGTTCGTTATTATCCGCCCTGAAATACTTTCCTCCTGTTTTTTTCGCTATGTCCTTTAAAAGGGCTTCATCAATTTGTACGGGTGCGCGGTCAAATACCAGGGTGCCATTGGCCATCATCCCTACCGGTGTCATGGCATCGCCATTGGAACCTATGCCTATGGTATATACGCGCACGCCCATGTGCATGGCAATGTCGCAGGCGGTCATAGGGTCAATCATGCCTCGGTTGTTTACGCCGTCAGTCATTAAAATCACCACTTTGCTCTTTGCTTCCGACTCTACCAGGCGCTGCACCGATGTAGCCAGCCCCATACCTATGGCAGTGCCATCCTCTAACAAGCCGTTCTTAATTTCTTTAAGCTGCGATTTAATAATGGCATGGTCCACCGTTACGGGGCACTGCGTAAAACTTTCGCCGGAAAAAATTACCAGGCCTATCCTGTCATGCGGGCGGCCCTCAATAAAAGATGTGGCTTCTCTTTTAGCTGCCTCAAGGCGGTTAGGGTCAAAGTCCTTAGCCAGCATTGAGGTAGAAACATCCACGGCAATAACTATATCAATACCTTCGGTAGAAACCTTCTCTTCGTCGTACAAGGTTTGCGGGCGGGCAAGGGCAGCAATCAAAAAAAGCAATGCTGCTACCCGCAACAGGGGCAACAGGCGTTTAATGATTGCCTTAAGCGGATGCTCAAACCCCTTGAAGGAGCGCAGAGAAGAAATAGTAAGCAGAGGGTGTTCCTTACGCGAACGGAAATACCACCACACAACCGACAACAAAAGTACCACCGGTATAAACCAGAGCACCCATTTGTTGGCCCACGATATTTCTGTTAGGTGATTAAACATCTTCTACTTCTTTTCCTGCTTTTGTTGCTCTTCTTTGGGTTCGGTTAAATCAATAAAGCCAAAAGCCCTTTCCATGTTCTTTATATTCTCATCGGGCAATGGTAACAACTTGGCAAACTTCACAAGATCGGCCTGGTTTAATATGGCCAATAGTTTTTCCTGCGCAATGCGCTTTACGTGGTACGATTGTATCTTCTCTTCTATTTCAGCCGTTGTGCTTTCCATAGCATAATAGCCATAGCGGAACTCGATGTACAAGCGCAGAATTTCGGATAGGCGCGTGTAGTAGCGCTTGGTTTCATCCTTTTGCCACAGCTTTTCCTCTTCCAGTTTTTTCAATTCGGCACGTGCCCAAACATGCGCGGGTTCCTTCGGTTTAGGCCGCACTTCGGGCACGGGCTTGTTATTGCGCCAACGCAGGTATAAAATCAAGGCAATAAGTAAGGCCAGTAAAACGGCGGCAGCTATGTAATAGTAAAGAAACTCATCCCAGGTATATGGTTGCTGCAAAGGCGCTTTAATAGCTTTAATGGGCTTTGCTGTATCTACCGGTACCGTACGTACTTCAACTAACAGATCATTTGAAAGCACACTATCCAGCCTGCCGGAAGCCGTTTTATAATAGATGGTTTTTACCCCGGTGTGGTATTCGCCACTATCAAAAGCGGTAAGCACATAGTTTTGCGACAGTACGGTGCTTTTTTCATTATCAAAAGTGTCCAGCTTGCCCGCTTTTACAATTTCCAGTTCGCCTATAGTATCGCGCCATTGCGGTAGCTGGGGTTGTATGCCTCCGGAGAAACGCAAATTGAATTTTACAGGAATATGGTCGCCTATTTGTATTTCGGCGCTATCGGAAACAAAGGTGGCGGAAATACTTTGTGCAGATGAGATAAACGTAGCTGCGCCGGCGCACAACAGCACAAAGCACAGCCTTAGCAAAGCATAGGGCTTTGTATATAGATGTGTGTTTCTATTTTGTGCATGCCTTTCCATTTTATCTTCTTCTCATTTCACGCTTTCGAAACATATTCATTAGGGCAATTACATAATTGTCTTCTGTGCTTATGCTTTCCAACTGCGCCCCGCTTTTTGAAAACAGGTCCTTGGTTTTCTTTTGGTTTTCAGCAAAAGTTTTGGCGTAGGTATCGCGGAATTTTTTGTTGGAGGTGTCTATCCAGGCCGTATTTCCTGTTTCAGAATCCACCACATGCATAAGGCCAACATCTGGTAAAACCGCCTCGCGTTTATCATACACATGCAGGCCTATCAAATCGTGCCGGCGGGCAGCCACGGTTAATGCACTCTTCAGTCCTTCGTTGTTGTAAATAACATCAGATACTAAGAAGGCTATGCTGCGCTTCTTTACCATGTTGTTGAAGTGGCGCAGGGCTTCTGCAATGTCAGTGCCAACATGCTTCGGTTTAAAGTCGTATATCTCAGAGATAATGCGAAGGATGTGACTCTTCCCCTTTTTGGGCGGAATAAATTTCTCCACTATATCACTGAAGAACATTACACCAACCTTATCGTTATTTGAAATGGCTGAAAAGGCAAGCACTGCGCTTATCTCAGCCATTACGTGGTTTTTAAAGTCGGTTTGCGTACCAAAAAAGGAACTGCGGCTAACATCAATAAGCAGCATTACAGTTAACTCCCTTTCTTCTTCAAACACCTTAATAAAAGGCTTGTGGTTACGCGCGGTAACATTCCAGTCAATAAGGCGCACATCATCACCATACTGGTATTCGCGTACTTCGCTAAACGATATGCCCTTACCTTTAAATGCAGAGTGATAGCTGCCCGAAAAAATCTGGTTGGTCAGTTTTCGGGTACGAATTTCAATGCGGCGCAGCTTCCTGCGCTTATCCTCGTTGGTATTTGAAACTTTGGTTGCCACTATTACACTGTTTAAACAGGATGATACTATGGAACCTCTACAGCATTCAATATTTCGCTTATTACTTCTTCCGTTGTAATGTTTTCCGCTTCAGCTTCGTAGGTTAAACCAATACGGTGGCGCATTACATCGTAACATATGGCGCGTATGTCTTCCGGTATTACATAGCCGCGGCGCTTAATAAAGGCATATGCTTTGGCGGCCAGCGCCAGGTTAATGCTTGCACGCGGCGAGGCGCCGTAATTGATAAGCGGTTTAAGCTTGCCTAACTTATAGTCATCGGGTTTACGCGTAGCAAAAACTATATCTAAAATGTAACGTTCAATCTTTTCATCCATGTAAACATCGCGTACCGTTTTGCGTGCGGTGATGATGTCCTCTTTCTTCACAACCGGGTTAATGGGCTTATCAGACAAGCTCATGTTTTGCCTTATAATTAACTGCTCCTCCTCCTTTTTAGGGTAAGTAACAATCACTTTCAGCATAAAACGGTCTACCTGGGCTTCGGGTAGGGGGTAAGTTCCTTCCTGTTCTATTGGGTTTTGCGTGGCCAGTACTAAAAAAGGCTCTTCCAGTTTAAAGGTGCTTTCGCCTATAGTTACCTGCTTTTCCTGCATGGCCTCCAGCAATGCGCTCTGCACTTTGGCGGGGGCACGGTTAATTTCATCTGCCAGCACAAAGTTGGCAAACACAGGCCCCTTTTTTACTGCAAAGTCATTTTCCTTTTGGTTGTAGATCATGGTGCCAATTAAATCGGCAGGCAGCAAATCGGGCGTAAACTGTATGCGCGAAAACTTGCCGTGGATGGCAGTGGCTAAGGATTTTATGGCCAGGGTTTTTGCCAGGCCGGGCACACCTTCCAACAAAATATGTCCGTTGGAAAGCAGGGCCAGCAGCAAACGTTCGGTCATGTATTTTTGACCCACAATGGTTTTGCCAAGTTCCATACCCAACACATCAACAAAAGCACTTTCATTTTTTATGCGCTCGTTTAAAGAGGCAATATCTACCGGGGCATTGGTTGTTTCCATGCATTATTTTTTTGGGATGACAAATGTAGGTTGAGTGCCATTTGTTAAAATTCAAATTTTGTTAAGCCACAAGGGTTTAGCTAGCTTGTTGGGGGGTATAGGTTTTTATAAATAATTCATACCGCTAAGCCAAGCCGGCTTAAACCTATAAGAATAACCACTGTAACCGCATTTTTAGTGCCCTGGTTAACGCTTTTTGTGCGCTCAGGAGTGTGTAAAGGGCTTAAGCCGGCCCTTCGTAACAACGCATAGCAAAACAGGATGCGGTTTAAAATTTAACCGCCAGTCCTATACCAAACTGTTCAAATATCTGCAGCTTATTGAAGCTTAATACGGCATTACCAAATTTGTCCTTATCCGTAATACCATCCGGTTTTTTCTCGCCGCTACGGATGTCCTTTTTATCTACCGGCGTTTGGGCGTTATATTGGTAAACAAAACGTGCGCTTAGGGTAGCGCTCAAAAACTTATTAATTTTAAATACCAGATCATTATCCCACTTAATTACCGGTATATGGCGCGTGGTTTTGGCTATGCTCATAACACCCATGGAATCTTCAGCTTCAAAGTATTTAGGCATTTCCGTATTGTAGCTGGCGTTTAAGTAAGCGGAGAACACGTTTAGATGGCTTTTCCAGTTTACGTTCTTCACTATGTCCTTTTGGAACAGGAGATCCAGTTCTAAGCCCAGTTCGCCCATAAACATTTTACCGCGCTCCAGGCCAAAACGCGTTTCATCCACATCTCTGTAGTAGTTATCTGTATAGCGGCCATCTGCCAAGGTAGTGGTATCGCGGCCATCGCGGTCGGGTGTAACAAAAGTCATTTTACCTTCAACAGGTGAGAAGAACAAAGAGAAGTAATCCTTCGGTTTCCAGGTTAAACCCGGGCCTATTGTAAGTATAGCGGGGGCACCGAATTTTGATACCGTGTATTGCCTGTAAGCGCCACCCACAGTATCCGTTAACGTATAATCATAACTCCGGGTTAGCTGACTTTCGAAACCAACTTTAGCCGAAACATATAAAGACTTGGTAACCTGGTAGCCGAAGTTAGACTTTAACGCCAGCAGGTCAATATTCTTTTGAAAGTTGTGCTTGGCCAGCGAGGCTCGGCGGATAAGGCCATTTGCCACCATACCCCATTTAATATCCAGGCTGTTTTCCCACATCAGATTCTTCTTTTTGTAGTTGGCATAACCGCTGGCACCAATTAAAAAGGCAAAGCTGTTAGAGCCTCCCGGCGCCCATTGGTAAAGGGCAACCTGGTTCAGCGTAACGCCCAGGTATCCTCCCACTTTCCAGGTAGAGTCGCGCAGGTAAATTCCATCGCCTCCTAATACCACTTTAGGTTTCTTTTTCACAATAGGTTCAACCCTTACTGAATCGGTTATCTGAGCTATGGCCATATTTAGGGTAAGCAGGCCAAACAGTGCCAGGAGTAGATTTTTTTGCATCGAATTGGATTTAAAAGTTCAAAAATAGGCATGGTTTAACCTTTATTAAATATGACTTTGAACAACCAAACCTTCCTCTGCCCAATTTTTAAGACCAAGGGATAAAATTTTTTCTTATTGATAATCAATAAATTAAGGCACGGTATATAAAAAATATAGTATTATGTATTGCATAATACCTTTTTTCGAACATATCTTTGCATTGTCAATTAGATTGTAAAACATAACACCATAAGTAATATGAAACAGATTATCACAAAAGCCTTGCTGTTAACCGGCTTAGCGCTTACCGGTTTTGGAGCCACTGCCAGCAACTGTTGCGCCGTAAGCAATATGGAAGAGTTTAAAAGCAAGTATGTAGTAAGCGCAGAAAGCACCATTGAGGAGCCGGCAATTGCAGAAGCAGTTGGTGGAACGGCAAGTTTTATCGCAGGCGGCAATTCAAAAAACCTGAAAGAAACTATCCGCCGCGAGATAGTGGGCAAAATTACCTGCCCTGATTTTGTTACCGAGAACAGCGAAGTAAACGATGTTAAGGCCTTAGTATCGGTTGATGACCAGGGCCACATTACTGTGTTTGAGATTTACAGCGGTAATGAAAAACTTAAAGCCTACGCTTACAACCAGCTACAACGCATGAAACTGAGCTCAGCCGGCAACGACGAAAAGTTTGTGCTTGTTATCAAATTCCGCGTGGTATAACCAACGCTTTATTAAACAAAAAAGGAGAGTTTATGAATATAGAAAACACCAAAGCGCAAATGAGAAAGGGAGTGCTCGAATTCTGCATCCTTTCCATACTGGCCGATGGCGAACATTATCCTACCGAGATTATCGAGAAGATGAAGGAAGCCCGCCTGCTGGTAGTTGAAGGAACACTTTACCCCCTGCTTACCCGCTTAAAAAACGACGGACTGCTTTCCTACCGCTGGGTAGAAAGCCAAAGCGGACCACCCCGTAAGTACTTTACCCTTACCGATGATGGTAGGGTTTTTCTGAAGGAATTGATTGATGGGTGGAAGGAGCTTACCGCTTCAGTAAACCAAATTATTGACCAAACGCCTAAAACCAACTAAAAAATGAGAAAGACAATTAACATAAACCTGGGTGGCATCGCTTTCATCATTGATGAAAATGCATTCGAAGCCCTGCACAACTACCTTGAAGCGCTTAAGCGCAAATTCAGTAACGAAACTGAACGCAGCGAGATTATGGCCGATATAGAAGGCCGTATGGCTGAAATGCTGAACCAACGCATAGGCGACCGCAAGGAAGTTGCCAGCCTGGAAGACATTGAATACATTATTAATATAATGGGTAAGCCTGAGGATATAGCAGGCGAAGATGAAACAACATCAACAGGCGAACAGAAGGCCACTTCATCAAACACTAATACAAGCTCTGCCCCTAAAGGTGAGCCGGTGAAAAAAAGGCTGTTCCGCGACCCTGACGACAAGCGTGTAGCCGGGGTTATATCAGGCCTGTGCCACTACCTGGGTATTGACGACCCTGTTTGGTTACGCATACTGGCTGTAGTGTTTATCCCTATCACCTCAGGTGCCATAATCCCAATCTATATTCTGTTAATGATTATAGTACCCGAGGCGGAGAGCGCTGCTGAAAAACTGCAGATGCGCGGCGAGCCCATCAATATAAAAACCATTGAGAAGGAATTTAAAGAAGCGGCTGCGCGCACCGGCGAGTCAGTAAAAGGTCTGGTGAATGATAAAACCATTTTTGAGCGTTTTTCTTCTGCCTTTGTAACTATACTTAAGGCTGTGCTCAAGGTTATTCTTGCCTTTGTCATCTTCATTGGTATGGTTATCCTCTTTGCCCTTTTGGCGGGTATGTTCGGCATCTCGGTGGCAGGCAACGCCGTACTTACCAAGGCCCCTTACATGGTGGTTGATAGCCCCGGCGTAATTACCATGCTTAAAATCGGTTTCATTTTGCTTATTGGTGCACCGGTTATGGCTGCTATATATGGCGCTATCCGTTTAATCATCGGCAAAAGCGCACAGGCGCCTCGTTTAGGTTGGGTGTTCGCCCTGCTTTGGGTTGCCGGTATAGTTTTGCTGAGTATAGGAGGCTGGAAAGCTACCCGCAACTATAAAATAAGCGCTACTAAGGCAGAGGAGGTAGCTATTACCACACCGGCTAATAATGGGCTACTGGTTCAAATTGCCGATGAGAACGGTAAAAAAGTAAGCCCTGACGACGATGACGATTTTGATTTCAATATTGATTTCGACGGGGTGTTTATTAACGGCGATGACGTAAGCAAAATGGACATTATACCGGTTGGCGAGCCAGACCTGCAGCTTATTCCTTCTACTGACTCCTCATTCCATTTGTTTACCGTTTTCACCTCCCGCGGCAGCACCCGTGCTGATGCGCTGCACAATATTACCCTGGTGCAATACCCTGTTAAGCAAATTGATACCGTGTTGAATTTACCACCGTACCTGCTAATGCCTAAAGGCGGTAAATGGCGCGGCCAAAATGTAAAACTGCAACTGGCTATACCGCAAGGTAAAATGGTGCACTTTGCCGATAACCTGGACCGTTGGGCTGCAACGGTTAAAGGAAATTCAAAATATGATGATACCTATTTTAATAATACAGTATGGACGGTAGATAGCGGAGCAGTAAGATGCGTTGTAGGTGAAAACCACTACATGCAGGATAAAGAAGAAAAACTGCAACGTAAAGTGGAAAAGGAGAATGAAAAGCTGGAACGCAAAGTAGAAGAATTGGAACGCAAACTGGAAAGGCTAAAAGATAAATAGCCTAAACTTTTCTCACCGCAATTATCCTTAATCAAAAAAGCAAGCAAGCGGTGTAAGTTGGTTTTCCCGCCCTCTCTCAGGGGCGGGATTTTTTTTGTGCTGTGTAAAAACGACGTAAACTTAAGAGGAAACTAAACGCTGCCTAAAACATACATCTTATCCAGGCTTGGTTCCGGGCGGCCACCAAGTGGTTCAAGTGTAATGGCAAAGGCCTGCGCCTGTCTAACATCTTTCATTCTGTCAAACAGCGTATCCTTGTTTATCACCCCCAGGTCAACCGGTTTGCCGGCCACTATGGCCCAAAGCTGATATTGTTCATTACCTCCAACCTTCGGTAGCAAGGCGGCATTCAAGTGGGTTTCGCCGGTTTGCGCATTCCAATAAACCACTGCCTGCGCATTAGGGGCTATGGCTAAGCCTCTAAGAGCAATGGCTTTATTAGCGGGGTTGCTTATTACAGCCAATTGCTGCTTTATCGCTTCACTTTCACCACTTAACATTTTAACCTGTTGTGCTAAAACATCCTTATCGGCTTTCAGTTGTACTATCTCCCGGTTGGCTTCGGTATAACGGCTGCTGAAGTAATAAGTGGTAGAAACCAATCCCACAATAATTAATACGGCAGCGGCAGCAGCCAACTTAAACACCGGGGTAAGTTCTACAATTACTGAGCTCACCTTTTCCATATCCAGGTCAAGCTCCACACCAAACTGCAGCTTGTTGGCAATCTTCTCCTTTAACTCCGGCTCAGGCATCACGGCCTGTGCTTTAGCCAGCTCCTCAAACGTACTTTCTATACGGGCAATTTCTTCGTTCAGCTCCGGATGCGTACGGCGCAAATCGTCTATCTGCCTGGTTTCCTCGGCGGGTAGTGCTCCCAGAACGTAAAGCTCCAGCGCTCCCGATTCTATAATTTCTCTTGCTTCCACCGTTTAAAAAAATTTTCTCAGTTTAACCATGGCCAACCGCACCCTGCTCTTAACTGTTCCCAACGGTATATTCAACTCTTCAGCCGCCTCCGTTTGGGTATATCCTTTAAAATAAAGCAATTCTATAATTTGCTTTTGCTCTATTTCCAGTTCATTCACTAAACCACGCAAGCCTATGCCTTCCACAAAAGGCGTTTGCTTGGTGTTTTCGTTTTCCTTCCGTATGTAGTCTTTGTTTTCCTTGCGCGAAAGTGAGTTGCCTGCGCGTATTTTATCGATCGATAAATTTCTGGCAATATTCAGCATCCAGGTATAAAGCCTGCTCTTTTCCGGGTTATAGCTGTCTATTCCGTTCCAAATCTTTATAAACGCTTCCTGCAACAAGTCATGGGCAGTTTGCTCGTCGCGGATAATATTTATGATAATGCCGTATAGTGCGGGGCTGTAATTATCATACAGGTAGTCAAAAGCCTTTCGGCTCCGGGTCTTTAGCTCCTTTATAAGCTCTTCTTCGCTATATTTTTGTCTTTCCTTCAAAACTTAAAAACCGAATGTAACAATCATCTTAAAAAAGTCGGGAGCGATTGCGAGCAACCGCTCCCTTGTAACCCACTATCGGAAAGAAAGAACGATCTTTTACGGTGCGTTGCTTCCTACATTACCCACTAACACATAAGTTGTTAAAGGGTCTGAAGCCTGCGGGTCATGCGCCACAAAGCATCCGTTATAAGTTGTCATATAATCAAATGTCTGCGATACCTTAACGGTATTATCGATCATGCCGCCTGATGATACGGGCGAGCCAAGGTCAAATACAACACCACCCGGCGAGGTTATCGGCCCGCTGTGGATATGCATCATGTAGGCCAGGCCGTTAACCGTACCCATCATATGCACCTTTACATTAGTGGTATTGTCCTCATTTTCATTAAAAGTTACTGTGCCGGTTACACCACTGCTGTTGTATTCGGTCATCGTATAAGTTTTGGTGCGCAGGGTTTTATCTTCCTTGGCGCAGGATGCTAATCCGGCAATACCCAGGGCCACAACTCCCACTACTATCATATTCATTATTCTGCTTTTCATATTGTTTCGTTTTTGGTTTTAATCATTTGAATACAGTTACGCACCCGGGTTTAATCCGGATCACCCCACCGGTAAAAAAATTTTCGGGGTCGACTACAGAAAAGTGAACCGGTCGTCCCCTCTTAACGTAGATAGGCTAAACTTCCATATGGTAAGCGCTTTTTTTAACTGCCTGTGGAGCCGGATTATTACACTGGGCGTCAAGAAGGATGACCCCTACAGTAAATCAAAGTTTGTAATTTTTACCAACCTGGTTTCGTTCCTGACGGCGGTTTCGGTTGTTGCTTATATCCCGTTCTCTCTGCTACGCGGCTATTACTTTTTGGCTGCAATTCAACTGGTGGACGTACTCTGCGTGGTAAGCGCCTTGTATCTAAACAGTAAGGGCAAGTACAATGCGGCACGCTTTGCTTTTATAGCTGTGGTAAACAGCTTTGTGCTGTTTAATGCACTCTATATAGGTTACGAGAGCAAAGTGCACGAGTTCTTCTACCTCAGCAACGTTATCCCCTTTCTTCTCTTTCCTATTAAGGAGCACAAAAAGCTGTTGTTTGCAGTAGCCGTAGCCCTTTCCGGTTTCTTCGCGTACTTCATGCTTTATCCTTTCTTCACCTCTTTCAATCTTGATTTAAACACTCAGCTACACATCTATAAAATAAACCTGGCTATGAAGTTCTTTCTCTTCGGTGCGGCCATTTACATACTGGCACTTTATAACCACCGTGCCGAAGAGCAGTTAGAAACCTCCAACCGCAAACTGCATGATTTTTCTGAGGAGCTGCAGCGTTCTAACGAAGACCTTCAACAGTTTGCCTATATCATCTCGCACGATTTAAAATCACCGGTGCGCAACATCAGCAGCTTCCTCAATTTATACATCAAACGTTTTAGCAATACTATACCGGCAGAAGGAAGAGAATTCCTCGAAATGTCCTATGCCGGCTCTCACCGCCTATCTAAACTAATTGACGACCTGCTGGCATACAGCCGCGTAGGGCGCAATCTTCCACCCTGTGCTAATGTAGATATTGGCCTTCTGCTTAAAACCATTGAAATTGAATTAGCTGAAAAGCTTAACGAGCGTGGCGGTAGCCTGATTATTAACAGTGAAATGCCGGTGTTGGGTAAGGTACATTCTACTATGCTGTATCACATTTTTCAAAACCTTATTACCAATGGGTTAAAGTTTAACCAAAATAAAAACCCTATGGTTACGGTGGAGCACCTGAAATACGGCGACAACCAACACCTGTTTAGCGTTAAGGATAATGGCATCGGGATAGATAAAAAGTACGAAGAACACCTATTTCATATGTTCCGCCGTTTGCACCAAAACGAATACGAGGGTACCGGTATAGGCCTGGCTGTTTGCAAAAAAATAGTGCAGTTCTACAATGGTCAAATCTGGTTTGAAAGCCAGGAAGGCTACGGCACCACCTTCTACTTTATTATCCCGGCTGAGGAACTGGGCATCTCCAATCCGAAGCAAACTCTTTCAGCCGAAACCGTGTTGGTTTAGTTTAGTCTATGCGGTTTCATTAATGCCGGTAGCAAAGCTCTGCCATAATTCATCATTGGGCAAAGGCGCTTCAATACACACCTGCTCCCCCGTAACCGGGTGGCGCAGTTGCAAACTGCGCGCGTGCAGCGCAATAGTGGTAGGTTTATAAACCTTTGTGCCGCCGTAGGTTTCATCACCCACAATGGGGCAACCTGCCTTGGCAAGTTGCGCGCGTATCTGGTGAAACTTTCCTGTTATCAACTGCACCTCAAGCAAAACGCCTTTATCATTTTCAGCCAGCACCTTGTATTTCAACCTGGCGCGGTGGGTGCCCTCAAGCTCGGTGTCAAATAATTCCGCTTTGCGTAACTCATCATTCTTGCGGTGCCAGTGTATTAACTCATCCTCATCCAAAGCCGGCCGCTTTTCAACTATGGCGTAATAAATCTTTTTTAGTTCGCGGTGCTTAAACTGCTCCACCAACAGCTTTAACACGCTTCGTTTTTTAGCAAACAGCACAGCGCCTGTTACAGGGCGGTCAATACGGTGGGGCACGCCTATAAAGCATTTCCAGGGCCATTGGTCCTTGCTTTTTATATAGTCCAGCGCTAAAGTTTCAAGGGTAAACTTATGGTGTCCATCCTCCACAACAATGCCTGACGGCTTGTTTACAGCAAGCAGATGTTTGTCTTCGTATAAAACCTGTAATTCAGAAAAATGCATTTGGCAGCAAATGTAAACAGCTTAGCCACCTTTGGATAGCTCAAAAGCTGTAACTAGCATTTAGTGCAGGTCGCACTTTACATTTTTAGTAACCAGACCGCTGGCATTGCACTTACGGCAGTCCTCCGTAATTTTTCCGTGGTTACAATAGGCTGTGCAGGTTAATTTGCCGCCGCCTCCGCATTTCATGCAATCCCTATAATAGGTTTGGTCACCTACCCTATACTCTACCTTGCCTTGTCCCGCACATCCATTGCATAACATCATTCCGGTTCCGTCGCAGCGGCCGCAATCTTTGGTTACTATCTTAAATCCGCTACAAGTAGGGCATATTACCTGTGTGCTTATGTAACCTGTGCCTTTACATTTCAGGCAGTTTTTCATTTTCTCTAACCTCAATTTTTCGGCGGCATCTACTTTCGCCCATTCCTCGCGCAAGGCAGTAATGCGTTCGGCAACTCCTTTTTCGTCCGCCTGTAACTTTAGCCATTGCTCGTAAGCGCCTATAGCTTTTTCATAATGATGGAGAGAATCCTCAACTACGGAAAACAGTTGCAGATAACGGGCCTCAGTCTGTGCAGCGGGCGATACTTCTTCAAGCGTATGCTCCGCCTTTTCGAAATCCTTCGACTGTAACTGCTGGTTAGCGGTCTTTAAATACTTTTCGTCCTTCTTTTGTGCGTTAGTGGCCAGGCAAATCAAAACAGCCAGGCATAGGATAACCGGGGTTTTCATACGTTCAGTAATAGGTTTGTGCTAAGATAGTTTTTCGCTCAGCTCTTCCCATCGTTGCATTTCGGTGGTAAGTTCTGCCTTCAGTTTTTCGTACTGGGTATAAAAGTTGGGCGTTTTACTCAACTCCTGAAATTGAACCGGGTCTGCCAACTGTATTTCTTTCTTCTTTATCTCTTCCTCCAGCTCAGCAATGCGCTTTTCGCATTTATCCAGTTCGCCTTTCAGCTTTTTGGTTTCTTTTTCCTGGTCCTTATTGGGCTGGTTGTTCAATGCCTTTTGCTTTGGCTCTTCTTTCTTAACCTTCTCGTCATCGCGCTTGGCAAGCAGGCGTATATCCTCCATCTGCTTCTTCTCCAAAAACTCATTTATATCTCCCAGGTGCTCTTTAATTCCTTCTTTGGTAAACTCAAAGCTCTTGGTTGTAAGGTCATGCAAAAAGTCCCTGTCGTGCGATACAATAACCACGGTACCTTCAAACTGCTTAAGCGCGTTTTTCATGATCTCCTTGCTCAGCATATCGAGGTGGTTCGTCGGTTCGTCAAGCACCAAAAAGTTTCTTGGTTCCAATATCAAACGGCAAAGCGCCAAACGTCCTTTCTCGCCACCGCTCAACACCTTCACTTTTTTGTAAACATCATCACCCTTAAACAGGAAACAGCCTAATAAATCGCGCAACTTTGTGCGTATATCACCAACAGCAACACGGTCCACCACATCCAGCACTGTATCGTTGCCGTCCATGCTATCGGCAGCGTGCTGGGCATAATAACCTACTGTTACATTGTGGCCCAGGCTAACTGTTCCTTCATGCGGCAGGCCATCCACCAGTATACGCGTCAGGGTAGTTTTTCCCATGCCGTTTTTACCTATAAAGGCTATTTTATCTCCACGGTCAATTTGAAAACTTTGGTCTTTTAATACCTGTTTATTGCCGTAGCTTTTGCTTATGTGTTCGGCTTCTACCACAACCTTACCCGAAGACTGTGCAGGCGGAAAGCGCAGGTTCATAGCCGCCATGTTTTCTTCCTCTACTTCAATGCGGTCAATCTTATCCAGCTTTTTAATAAGCGATTGAGCAAACGTGGCCTTGCTGGCCTTTGCGCGGAAACGCTCAATGTTGCGCTCTATCTGGGCAATTTCGCGCTGCTGGTTTTTAGCGGCATTAATCTGCTGTTCGCGGCGCTCCTTGCGTAACTCCACATAACGGGTATAAGGCGCAGGGTAATCGTCAATATCTCCGTTAATTACTTCAATGGTGCGGTTGGTGATGTTATCCAAAAAGCTGCGGTCGTGCGATACCATGATGATAGCGCCGGGGTAGTCTTTCAAAAACTTCTCCAACCATAATACCGACTCAATATCCAGGTGGTTGGTAGGCTCATCCAGCAAAATAAGCTCGGGCTTTTGCAAAAGAATTTTTGCCAGTTCCACGCGCATCTGCCATCCACCGCTTAGGCTCTTCATTTCCTTTTCAAATCCGTCCTGCTCAAAACCCAACCCCTTTAATACGCGCTCTATTTGCTCATCAATAGTATAACCATCGTGTATTTCTATCTGGTGTTCCACCTCTCCCAAGCGTTCGATCAACTGCATGTAACCCTCACTTTCGTAATCGGTACGGGTTTCCATCTCGTGCATAATCTTCTCCTTTTCAGCCATAAACTGGGTTACCAGTTCAAAAGCCTTCTTGGTTTCGTCCATTACCGATAAGGAGCTTTGCGAGTGCAATTCCTGCGGCAGGTAGCCTATTATGGTTCCTTTCGGATACATGATGTCGCCACCATCAATTTGCTGTATGCCCTTTAAAACCTTTAAAAGGGTTGATTTTCCGGCCCCGTTACGGCCTGTAAGGCCAATTTTATCGTTATCGTTTATCAAAAACGAAATGCCGTCGAACATAATACGCCCGCCGAAACTCAATTGTATGTTGGATACTGCTATCATTAGAGGGCGCGAAAATACGAAGAGTACAGCCCAAACCCAAGGCCCGGCCGCTAAATGAGTGTTAAGGACGGCGTGGGCCGGCCCCGAGGGACTGTCCTTCCCGCTGAACGCCAGCGCGCTCAAACCGTGTATTCATAAGGCCCTACGGCTTGCATTTTTCACATTTTGCCTTACATTCGCACTGCAAAATTTCCATTGATATGAGCAAAGTGATTGCCGGCATTTTCACCCTCGTGGGCACTTTATTAACCCTTTACTACTCTTTTGTAATGGCCAACACCAGTTGGGCATTAAACTATAACGATCCTAAGCTGCACCAAAGCATGTATCAAACCGGCCACATGGTGCCACTGGTATTAGGTATAATTCTACTTACTATCGGCTTAACTTTCTTCTTTGTTGCCCGCGAGGACAACTCCGATATCAAAGGTTAATCTTCTTTTAAATTGCAGTTTGAGGTTTTCAAGCTTCTGCTGTGTACCATAAATGCAAAAAGGGCTCCATCGGGCCCTTTTTGCATTTTATCATCTACTGATCTATTTGCCTAATTGATACTTAAAGCCGATGCTTCCGCCAAAGCTGTGCAGCCTTTGCTGTTGCTCGCCAATAGTACTTATGCTCATACGGTAAATAGGCTCTACCAAAATTCTCAGGCGCTTTTTAAGAATCACTTCAGCCCCTATTGACGCATAAAAAGATGCATAATAACGGCTGGTACCGCTTACGCTAAACCAATTAGCCTGGCTTTGTCTTTTTTCTAAAGCCTGGGTAGTAGGGCTATTATCATACATATCGGTATAGGCATTGGTAAAAGGATTACTGGTAGTAGTTACAAATTTATCCTCCCCCACCAGCGGTGCATTCATAGAGGTATAAGGTGTTGTAACTACCTCGGTGTTAAACTTCTCCTTAATCTTTATGTGATTAAAGATACCCGCTGCAATAGATATGCGGAAGTTATCAGAAACATACGGATAGCCTTTAAAGCCAACAGGCAGCACTATTTCATGTGCTGTGCTTGTAAAGCTTTTGCAAACAATAGAGCTGTAAGCGTTTACCGAATCCGGAAGGTCTAAAGCACTGGGGCTAACCACCGGATTATTTATCCGGTAGCTATTATAAGAGTATAACACTCCTGTATAAATGCTGAAGTGCTTACCAAACATAAACTCCATATCGGGTCCCACCATATAGGCAAAGCGCCCTACTCCTTTCGCCTTTACAAAGGTATCTCTCGCCCCTTCGTGTAACGGAATCACATCATAAAAATCGGTACGTGCGCCCAAATGGAAGCTGAACACCTTTTTCTTACCATCAACCTTCTCATCCTTTTTTGCAGTAGCGTTTTCAGCCTTCTCCTCTTTCTTTTCTTCTACGTTTACCGCCTTTGTTTCTTCTATGGTTTCAGTCTGCTGTCCAACATTTTCAGTAGTTACAGGCATCTCCGCGTTTTGTCCGCTTGCCTGCTCCGTTTTCTTAGCTTCCTCAGCAGCTGTGCCATTCAGGGCGATAACTTCCTCCTTTGCTTCCGGTTTTGCGGGGCTTACTTCTTCCGTTTTGTTGGCGCTCGGCTCCTCGGTGCCGGCAACCAACTCTTTCACCTTCTCCGTCTTGCGCTGTTTGGGGCTAACTATTGCTATTGGCGCTTTCTCTGTCTTCTCAAGTGTCCTTACCTTTTCAGCTTTTTGCTTTTTGTCTTTTTGCCGATTCGTCTCAACTTTTTTCAACTGGTTTTCGGCCGCAACAGCATTGTTCTTTTGTCCATTCTTCGTTTCTGCAGCTTTTATGTTTCCATTATTAGCAGATGCTGTAGTGATTTCATTCTTGCCCCCCTCAAGGCTAACTACGGGCGCACCTTCGGTAGTTGTTATGGCGCTTTGCACACTGGTTACCGGTTCTTTTACCTCAGCCCTGTTCTCAGTTATCTCTGAAGCCTTACTCTGTTGTTCAGTATGCTTTGGCATACCCTGCCACAAAAGCCCTCCCAGTAAAAGACAGGCAGCTATACCACTCCCGAAAAACCACCAGAAAATCACCCGGCGCTTTTTCTTTTTATCAAGCAGGGCTTCCATCTCCTGCCATGCCTCCGGCTCATAAGGCATCTCTATGCCCTTCAGCTTATCGGCAATTTTCTTATCCGTATTATTTTCCATATACGTTTGTGTTCACTTTGTTTTGTTCCAGCAACATATCCTGCAGCTTAACCCGCGCTTTCGCCAAATTCGACTTTGAGGTGCCTTCCGAAATGCCCAGCATCTCTCCAATTTCTTTATGATTATACCCTTCCACTACATACAGGTTAAATACTGTTCTGTAAGCCGGCGTTAGTTTGTTTACCATTTCCATTATCTGCTCCGCAGCAAGGTCAGCCAGTACATCATTACTTGCCTCTATATATACGGTCTTCTCAATCTCACTGTGCTGGTGTCTTAATTCCGCCCGCAAATAATCAATAGCGGTGTTTACCATTATGCGGTAAATCCAGGCTTCAAGGTTTCCGCCTTTCTTTCCAAAGCCTTCAATGGTTTGGTACACCTTTAAAAATCCGATGTTCACCATCTCGCGGGCCTGTTCCTTATGCGAAGCGTAGCGCATGCATACTCCCATCATCCTGCCGTAGAAACGCTCGTATAAGTGTTTCTGCGCCAGCCGTTCTCCCTTTATGCAGCCTTTAATAATCTCTTCCTCGCTCACGCTGTATGCTATTCGCATTGTAAAGTAACAGTTTAGTTTTTGTTGCGGTGTTAAACGTTTAAAGGGTTATTGTTGTATTAATATTTTATACACTGTGTTTTGCCGGTGCTTATTGCACCGGTATTCTGCTTAGCAGGTTTATGTTGCTAAGGTTGCTATAGTCGTATTGGTAAAGTCCGTCGCTGCCAATCATCAGCAGGCGGTTGTTGTAAGGTATTACATCAAAGGCGTGTATGTTGCTGAAGTGCGCCAGTTGGTTTTCGCCAATGGCCATCACATCCTGTGCATTGTAAACCTTCAGGCCATCCTGGCTATCGCATATAAACAGGGTTTTATCTGCAATGCCCAGTCCTTTAGGGTTGGTCATAGGCACAGTAACTTTTAAGGTTGGCTGGCTGATGTTGGTTATATCTATCACCTCCAGTTGGTTAACACCCATATGGCATGGTGCGTCGTTACTCAAGGTAAAATAGGCGTATTGGTCATCCACTACCACAGGGTCGCAGGCACTTATATGGTCGTAAGAGGAAACGTAAACCGGTGCAAAAGGATTGCTGTTGTTATAAATGTAAACAGCCGAGCTTGAGCCGATAAACAAGTGGTTCTTGTATGGGAATATCGTTTCTATGCTCCAGCCAACATTTTGTTCGCCCACTTTGGTTGGGTTAGCTGCCGCAGTTACATCATAAACGTGCAGCTTGTTGTTGTCCACTATATAAAGGGCGTTACCGGCAATGGTAAATTTAGCGGTTGATCCGCCTATACCCGGTGTTTGCGGACTAACAAACGCTGCAGATTGTGCATTGGCAGTCATAACATCGCCTTCCATAAATATACCACCCTTGCCCCAAAAGCCATTGCCGCTGCAGTCGTCGCTTATCTTTTCGGTTTTTACAATTTCCTTCCACTCCTTAACCACACCTTTTTGCGGGTCGGCATAGTTGCCGTTAGTATACATCTCGTAAGGCAGTGCATTCTCTACTCTTTTTAATACAGTAACATTTTGCGGATTGCTGATATCAAGCGCCAGCAGATCAACATAACTATCGGCAAAAAGCACATTACCAACCGCAGCTATATCAATATTGCCGGGCACATTAATAAACGCAATGTTTTGCGGTGCGGTAGGCACGCTGTTGTCTATTATGTGTATGCCCTTGTTACGCTCATTTACAAAAATGTACTGCCCCTTTATATAAATCTTACCGGGCTGGTGTAGCGGTTGAGCCGGCTCGCTTTTTACTGAGCTGCGCATTTCTTCGTAACTCATGTAAACAGGCTCGTAAGTTTTATAAGTCATTGTTTGGTCGCACTTATCCTTTTTGCAGGCCGAAAAAACAACCAACGTAACCAGGGTTAGCAGTTGCAGCGTAAGGGTCATCGTTTTTTTCATATTGCTTGTGGTTTTGGTTTAAGGGCCGCCCTTCCGGTAGTTGTCTCCCCTTCTTTAAAAGAAGAGGAGCCAACCAAACAGGCAACCAATTTACATATACAAACGTTTGTCCTTTGAAAACCGTTGCCTGCACCAAAATTTTCGTATGAAATACCTCCTTTCGCTCATTACCCTGCTGCTTTGCACCAAAATCTACAGCCAATCTGAAATACAGGATGTGGTTTACCTTAAAAACGGCAGCATTCTACGCGGTAAAATAACCGAGCAAAACGCCGAAAAGCTGAAAATTGAACTTGCCGGAGGCAGTCTTTTTGTTTTCAGCAATAGCGAAGTGGACAGCCTTAAAAAGGAAAACATAATGAAGGAGAAGCTGCGCAACATTAAAAAGGATTACTTCCGCCGTTCGCATGGGTTCCGCAATATGACGGAGTTCGGGCTCATCTATGGCCCACCACAAAAAAGCACGGATATCTATTATTACTCTAATTCCGGCGATGATTTCGGCCTTTCTCTGCACACGGTTAACGGCTACCAGTTCTGGCCCTATTTATATGTTGGTGGGGGTGTAGGTATTGACCGTTACATCAACTACAAACAAACCTTCTCGCCTTTTTATGTGCGGCTTGCTACTGAATTCCTGAAAACAAAAGTTACCCCTTACGTATTTGCCGATGGGGGTTATGCCGTAATGTGGAAGCAAAAAGCACAGGATGGTTACCGATATAACAAAAACAAAGGAGGTTACTATTTTTCAGCAGGGGGCGGCATACGTATATATACCCGCGGCCGCGCTTCCGTAATACTTAGCGCCGCTTACAAGCGTATGTTCAGCGAAACCGAATGGGCCTACAATTATGAAGGTAGCCCTGCTTACAATATAAAACGTACCTATCAGCGCCTATCCTTAAACATAGGGGTTACGTTCTAACACAATCCTTAAAGTTTTGAAAACGCCGGCAATTTAGAACTGCTGCAGGTCCACCAGCTTTTTATAAATGCCGCCTTTGGCAAGCAGGCCAATATGGTTGCCTCTTTCGGCAATTTTACCTTCCTGCATCACAATAATTTCATCGGCATATTGTATGGTAGAAAGGCGGTGCGCAATAATAATGGTGGTGCGCCCCTTCATCAGCTTGGTCAATGCATCCTGCACTAACTTCTCTGAGTTAGAATCTAACGAGGAGGTGGCTTCGTCCAATATCAATATAGGGGGATTCTTTAACACCGCTCTGGCAATAGTCAATCGTTGGCGCTCTCCGCCGCTAAGCTTACCGCCTCTGTCGCCTATCAGGGCATCATAACCCTGGTCCAGCTTCATAATAAAATCGTGGGCATTGGCTATGCGGGCGGCGTTCTTCACTTCTTCCAGCGTTGCGCCCTCCGTGCCAAAGGTTATGTTGTTAAATACCGTATCGTTAAACAGTATCGATTCCTGGCTAACTATACCAAACAGGTGGCGCAAATCGCCCAGCTTATACTCCCGTATATCTACCCCATCAATCAAAATAGAACCTTCACTTACATCATAAAAGCGCGGCAATAAATCTACCAGCGTAGTTTTACCTGCGCCGCTCATACCTACTAAGGCTACTACTTTACCTTTGCTTATTTTAAGGTTAAGGCCGTCCAATATTTTCTTGTCGTCGTAATTGTGGTAAGTAAAGCCCACCTGGCGGTATTCAATTTCCTGTTTAAATTCTTTTACCGCTATTGCTGTTTTGCTCTCGGCAATATTCACTTCAGCATCTATCAGTTCAAAAATACGTTGCGCACTGGCAAGCCCTTTTCTTATGTTATAGAAGGCTGATGAAAAATTCTTGGCGGGCGGAATCAGCATGGCAAACAACACCATAAAGCCAATAAGGGTTTCTGCTTCCAGGCCTTCCTTATTAAGTACCAGCGTGCCGCCGTAATACAACACCATACATACCACGCACATCGCTAAAAACTCGGTAAGTGGAGAGCTCAACTCTCTGCGACTGTTCATGCGTGTGTTTAAACCAAAAAGGCGCTGGTTCACCTTGTCAAATTGCAGCGCCATAAATTTTTCAGCATTAAAGGCATGTATGATGCGCAGGCCGCTTAATGTTTCATCAATCAGAGAAATCAGGCGACCGGTGGTTTCCTGCGCTTTGGTGCTTTGGCGCTTAAGGCTCTTGCCTACCCGGCCAATTATAAAACCGGTTATCAGCAACATGCCGAAAACAAAAGCCGTTAGCTGCGGACTCAGCATCAGCAAAAAGGCCAGAAACACAATAATAGTAAGCGGCTCGCGCACGGTAATCTCCACAAAGCTTATAATGCTTGCTTCCACTTCGCGCACGTCATCGGTTACGCGGGCTATTATGTCGCCCTTGCGACCCTTGCTGTAATATGCTAAGGGAAGCGCCAGTATTTTGGTATAAATATCCAGGCGAAGATCGCGTATGGAACCACTTCTTATTGGTGAGAGGAACAACACCGCCAGGTAGCGGAAAAGATTCTTCAGCAAAAACACCCCGGCGATAAAGGCGCAAAACTCGGCCAGGGCAATTACATGGCCCTTGCTGTTTATCTCCATACTCAAAAAGTACTTCAGGTAATCCAGCAGGCTTTGCACATCCAGGTGAAGCACCGGCTTTTCCATAACGGGCGGTATATTCCCCAGCAAAAGCTTCATAAAGGGAATAATCATCATTACCGAGAAGAGCGAAAAGAATACAGTAAGCACGTTGAACACCAGGTTCAGCATGGCATAGCCCTTATAGCGGCTTACATAAGAAAGTACTCTGAACAGGTTCTTCATGAACAGGCAAATATATTCGGATTCGTATTACAGCTATCGGTTATTACGTTCATATAAGTAGGCTTAACGCATTACGCCCGATTTAATTTTATTTTCGCCACAAAACGTGATATATGGATTCGCGCCGCCAATTGAAAATTGCCTCGGTTATTCAGGAAGCATTTGCTGATATACTTCTCCGCAACGGAAAAAGCATTTACGGTAAGGCTTTTGTAACGGTTACCAAAGTAAAAGTAACCTCTGACCTTACGCTGGTTCGCTTTTACCTGAGCATATTTAATACCGAAAACCCCGATGAGGTAGTTGAACGCTTTAACGAGCATAAGTTTGAAATTAAACGACAGCTTGCAGAAAGGCTTCGCCACGACTTACGCCGTATTCCGGAGTTAGAATTCTTCCGCGATGATACCCTGGATTACGTGTACCACATGGAAGGCGTTTTTCAAAAGATAAAAGAGGAAGACAATGCCCTTGCTGAAGAAGTAGCTAAACCTGCTAAAAAAAGCAAGGCTGCTGCTAAGCCAAAGGCAAAAAAAGCCGCCGTTAAAAAAAGCGCTAAAGGCAAAAAGTAAACTACAAGCACATGCTGGCCTTACGGATAGCCTTTCGCTACCTTTTTTCTAAAAAGTCAACCAACGCCATTAACATCATTTCGTGGGTTAGCATGGCCGGTATGGCTGTTGGTGCATTTGCCCTTATTGTGGTGCTTAGCGTTTTTAATGGTTTCGAAGGGCTGGTGCTTTCGCTTTACAATTCCTTTTACCCCGATATAGAAGTGCGGGCTACGGTAGGCAAAACCTTTGAGGATAAGCCCGAGACATTAGCCGCTATATTAAAGTATGAGGATGTAGTTAAGGTATCGCGCACTTTGGAAGAAAACGCCTACCTGGAGTACGGCAACGAAGCACAGATTGGCACTATTAAGGGTGTTGACGAACAGTATAATGATGTAAACAGTGTGCGCGATTACGTGCGCATAGGCGATTTTGACCTTGGCGATAGTCTGGGCCATAAGGCAGTAGTAGGTGGCAACATTGCTATTTCCATGAACATCACTACCGACCCTACTTTCGAAACCCTGCGCATTACCGTGCCCCGCAAAGGCGTTAAAAGCACCATTAACCCGGCTGATGCCTTCAACACCCAGCAAATTATACCGGCAGGTATTTTTTCTATACAACAGGAGTTCGATTCCAAATACATTTTCGTAGGGCTTGATTTTGCGAAGGAGTTGCTGGGCGGCGATAACCGCATTTCGGCCTACGAGTTAAAACTAAAGCCCGGTGCCGATTTAGAAACAAGCCGCAAAAAACTGAGCGCGCTGCTTGGTAAAGATTTTGAAGTGCGCACCCGCTACCAGCAAAAGGCTGAAATGTACAGGGTAATGGTAATAGAGCGCTGGGTTACAACTGCTATCCTCGCATTTATAATTCTAATTATATCGTTTAACATCATCGGTTCTCTATCCATGTTGGTACTGGAAAAGGCCCGTGATATCAGCATACTGAAGGCCATGGGCGCTGACGCTACTCTTATCCGCCGCATCTATCTTCTTAATGGAATATTAGCATCACTTATTGGTGCAGGTATAGGCCTGTTGCTCGGCTATACTATCTGCCTGTTGCAGTTAAAGTTTCACTTCCTGAAATTAAGCGGTGGCGGCGGTTCCAGTTTTGTTATTGACTATTACCCGGTTAAACTTAAATTAATTGACCCCGTTGTAGCGGTAGGTATAATTGTATTCATAAGCCTGCTTGCTGCCTTCTTCCCTTCGCGCAAAGCGGCTCAAAACGAAATGAGTTTTAAATAGCTTTAATGTCCTGCTTAAGGCAGGCTGTTTTTAAATGCCGCGTACTCGGTAAGTTCCACCTGGTTTGATGGATTGTTATTACAACCTAACTCGCTTTCCTTGGCATGCAAATTAGCAATGCGGTTGTCGGGGTTAGGGTGTGTGCTTAAAAAGGCCGGCGGTTGCGGGCTTCCGGAATCCACTATTTTCTGGAAGAAATCAGCAGCGCCGTCGGCACGGTATTGGGTTGGGCACAGGTAAATTACTGAATGCGCATCCGCATCACTTTCATCGCTACGGCTAAACGCCAAAATGGTAAGGTTAGCTGCAATATCAGTAAGCGTATTCTGGTCTTTACCTAAAATAACTTCCAGCAGGGTAGCAATGCCATACTGCTCAGTAAGTTGCTTGGTGCTATGGCGCTGGTCAGCGTGCGCCATTTCGTGCCCCAGCACACCTGCTAAGGATGATGCGTTATCAAGGTATTTAATTAAGCCGCTGTAAACGTAAATGTAACCACCGGGTGTACAAAAAGCATTCAACACGGTGTCATTATCTATAATGTGCAGTTTCCACTCAAAGTCGCCGGCGTGTTGCATTTGGCCACTGTTCAGTATCTGCAGTTTAATGTTCTCCAGGTAGGCATAGGCGCTGGCGTATTGGGTACGATCCAGCAGGGGATACTCCTGCGGGTTAGCTGCAATTTCCTGTTCCATTTTCAGGCCCAGGTCCTTGTCGTCCTGTATAGTAAATATGTTTAGCCCGCCTCCTTTCTTACAGGCTTCAAGGCCCGCTATGCTGCTTATTAAAATTACTGCAATAATGCCTGCTACTATTCTTCTGCGCATGGTTCCGTATTTAGCTTTTAACGATAAAATATTGTGCCAATTATGCCTTGCCCGTAACTTCCTGCTGTAACAGTTTCATCCTGATAGTGGCAACCATCATATCCACGGCTACATGGTTCTCGCCGCCCTGCGGCACTATAATATCGGCAAAACGTTTGGTGGGTTCTATAAACTGAATATGCATTTCCTTTACAACAGCATAGCGCTCAATTACCTGCTGTGCAGTACGGCCACGTTCGCGCATATCGCGGTCAATTATGCGTATAAGCCTGTCATCGGGCTCGGCATCCACAAATACTTTAATGTCGCAGAGGTCGCGCACCCGCTTATCTGTAAATAGTAATATACCCTCTACAATTATTACGTGCTTGGGCTCAATATGTATGGTTTGTTTTTGGCGGGTGCTGGTTATGTAATCGTAGGTAGGTTCTTCAATTGCCTTGCCATCGCGCAGTTCCTTCATATGCTGCACCAGCAAATCAAACTCTATACTTTCGGGGTGGTCAAAGTTTATCAGCAAGCGCTCTTCCATAGGTATATGGGCATTGTCCTTGTAGTAACTATCCTGCGATACTACCGTAACCTCGCCATGGCTAAACGATTCCAGTATGCGCCTTACCACTGTGGTTTTTCCCGAGCCTGAGCCTCCCGTAATCCCTATTATCAGCATCCCCCTAATTTTTGCGCCAATATAAATAGAATGCGCTTCCGCCGAAAACCCGTTGGAACATTCCCCCAACAGCCTAAGGTGCTGCCATCTTATTTCCTTAAATCCGTTAAAATTTTTTCTGCCGGCTGTGCAGTTGTTGCTTTCAACGCATCCCTGTATTACAAACTAAAACCTGCGTATGAAACCCTTCCTGCTATCACTGCTGCTTTCCGGCTGCCTATGCTTTTGCCAGGCTGCGGAAGCATCCTACAAACTATCAGAGGCCATTCAAAAAAAATTGGTGTCCGTAAAATTTACCGGTGCTAAAGATGATACCGCCCATATGATGCAGAGTTCCCATTACGGGCCTTGTATAAGTATGGAAATTGCCAGCGCAAGTGCGGATAACCTGCAGATAAACCTGGAATATGGCTACATCCTTATGCCCGAGGATAGCAGCACCCAGGCTATGATGGTAACCCAAAGCCTGGTGGCATCCCTAAATCCCAAGCAAAAGAAAAACTACCGCCTGTATGCTATGTGTACCGAAGCAAGCGATGGTTCGCCGGGCAGTGATGACAATTTTAAAATAGGCAAACGAAGCACCGGCAATCTGCTGGGCCTTGCCGAACTGCTTAACCGCAAAAAATATCAGAATGATGCAGGCCAGGATGCCGTGTGGTGTTTAACCGATAACCACGATGTACACAGTATTTATTCAACCGATACTACCATGATGTATGACCTGCGCCGCTTTGTTGCCAAGGCTAAAAACCTGCCCCTGGCAAGCATTTACGAAAAAGAACCCCAAGCAGCAGCGCCTGTATCTTACACTACCCATTATGTTTATTCAGGCAGTTTAAGCTACAGCCTTGCCGGCAATCATAAGGTGCTTATCGCCCTTTTTGATGAAGACAACCACATGAAAAAGGTATATGTAAATAACGAGAACCAGCGGGACGGGGTTTATACCTACAATTATGAGTTAAGCAGCGAAGAAATGAGCAATAAAAAGCACTACCTGCGCATGTTTCGCGATGGTAAGATGGAGGAAGAGATAACCATACTGCCACAGGACTAAACTTATTTTTCACCTGCGCTCTGCTTATTAGGTGGTAAGCGGGGCGCAGGTTTTTATTTGGTTTTACGCAACTCATTCAATTTTTTTAGCTTCAACCAAAATTTGAATCCATGATAGCTTTAGTAATTGTATTAGTAGTTGTTGTGCTTATTGCCTTTTGGGTTATTGGCGCATACAACGGCCTGGTGCGCATGCGCAATAACCGCGAAAACGCTTTTGCAGATATTGATGTGCAGCTAAAACAGCGCAGCGATTTAATTCCGCAGTTGGTTGAAACGGTTAAGGGCTATTCCTTCCACGAAAAAGATGTGCTGGAGCGCGTGGTTAGAGCCCGCGCAGGTTTAGCCAGCGCCACTACTATCGATCAAAAAGTACAGGCCGATAATGCGCTTACATCTGCCCTGCAGGGCCTGCGTATTACTGCCGAAGCCTATCCTGATCTTAAGGCCAACACTAACTTCCTGCAGTTGCAGGAAGAAATCTCCGACATCGAAAACAAGTTGGCTGCCGCCCGCCGCTACTTTAACGGGGCCACTAAGGAACTCAACAATGCGGTAGAGTCTTTCCCGGGTAATCTTATCGCCGGCTCTTTCGGTTTTACCCGCGCCGCCATGTATGATTTAGGAACTGAGAACCGCGCCAAAATGGAAGAGCCTCCAAAAATTTCCTTCAACCAGTAAGCTTAAATACATACGGTTTTGGAATACGTAGGCATCCATACGCAAATCAGGAGAAACAACTTTTACTCCACCCTGCAATTAGTGCTTTTTCCTGTGTTGCTGGGTGTAACCATCTATGCTATTGCCTATTTAACGGCCGGTTATAACAATGGGCGGGCAAATGAAAACTTCCCCTACATCTTCGTTGCCACTTTTGCCGGTACGGGCCTGTGGTTCCTTATTGCTTACTTCTTTCATAACCGTATAATAATGGCCGCTACCGGTGCTAAACCTTTGGAGCGCGCCGAGAATAAGCGTGTTTACAACCTGGTTGAGAATCTTTGCATTTCGCAAGGCATGAAAATGCCCAAGGTGTACGTAATTGAAGATGACTCCCTAAACGCCTTTGCCAGCGGTATTGATGAGCGCACCTTCTCTGTTACACTCTCAAGGGGCATAATCAATAAGTTAGACGATGCGGAACTGGAAGCTGTTATTGCCCATGAGCTAACGCACATTATAAACCGCGATGTGCGCCTGCTTATTATCACCATCATTTTCGTAGGCATTTTCTCTTTTATCAGCGAGGTGGCATTGCGCAGCCTTAGGTTTAGCGGCCGGGGAAGCAGCAGTAAAGACGGCCGCGCCCGCCTGGTAATGATATTAGCCATTATACTTGTTACCGCACTTGCTTATTTTTTGGCAACGCTGCTGCGCTTTGGTATTTCCCGTAACAGGGAATATATGGCCGATGCCGGCTCAGCGCAAATGACCAAAAACCCTCAAGCGCTTGCCAGCGCGCTCCGTAAAATTCAGGCCGACCCTTTTATAGAAGCAGTAGAAAACCGCGATGTTGCCCAGTTGTTTATAGAACATCCCAAGGTTAAGGAAAGCGGTTTTTCCATCAGCAATCTTTTTGCTACGCATCCGCCTATTGAAAAGCGCATTCAGTTGTTAGAGCAGTTTACCTAGCGGCTGTAAAGGTTGTAGCGTTAACGCCCTCCTTCACTTCAACCCTTTGTAGGTACGCTTCAGCGGCTTTTTTTACACTTTTTATGCCTTTTCTACAATTTTTTCCACAAACATTCGTTTTCCTTATTGTATATTTGTTGCGAAAATTCGCTCGATCTGGATTTTCGCGTGCAGCGGATGAAAATGGTTTGGACAGCCCATTTTCAATATAATAGGTTCATAATCAATATTTTTAAACAATTCAATAATAAAGGAGGTCGGCCATGAAACTTAAACTTGCGCTTACTATGGGCTTGGGCTTCCTGTTCGCCCTTGTGTGTGGAAATCTTTCCGCTCAAAGCACACAGAAAACAGGAGAAAACACTCTTACTGCCGGTCCGCAGGCAGTAGCTAACTCGGCTGTTACTAACCCCAATGTGTTGGTGGTAACAGGAAAAATTTATGATGCTTCAACGGGTAAGCCTATCACTAACGCCAAAATCAACTTCGATAAGTTTGGCGATGAATTGCTAAAGGCCTCTATCGACGATAAGGGCAACTATGCACTTGCGCTTAACAAAGCTGAGTTGGGCGAACCGGTTCGTGTTATCTTCAAGATTTCCGGCTATAAGCGTTACGTGGTTAAAAGCGTTGAAAAATCTGCCAACTATGTAGATGTTGACGTTTACCTTCAACCCGAGGGCAGCGATGAAAAAAGCAGCGCTACGGTTAAGTATCAAATGAGCGATGACCCCTTCAATCCGCTCGTTATCCAAATGCAATAATTCCCCTATTTAAATAATTGCCTGACCCGCTCTCCTTTACAGGAGGGTGGGCCCGGGCCAATCTTGCCCACATGAAAAAAATTCTACTTTTTCTGCAGGCATTGCTATGCCTGCTGCCCGCCTTTGCCGGCGATAAAAACAAGAACAAAAGCTCAGCCCCTGTTAAAGTAAGCGACGTAGGCGTTTACAAAGGGTATTCTACGGCGGCCTACCGCGGCTTCGATTACAACTCCTACTACATCCCCATGCACGATAGCATTCTGCTGGCGGCAGATGTGTTTCTTCCCAAAAACTTAGAGAAGGGCAAAAAGGTACCCGCCGTACTTTACCTCACGCGCTATGTGCGTTCCGTAAAAGCAAAATTCCCTTTAAGCATTCTCAAAAATCCTATTCTAACTGTGGTTAAGGAAAAAGAGGTGGAGTTCTTTACCTCGCACGGTTATGCCTGTGTAATAGTGGATGTTCGGGGTACGGGCGCCTCAACCGGCACGCGCCGTATGGAGTTTAGCCCGGAAGAAATTGCGGACGGTAAAGAAATTGTGGACTGGCTGGTAAGCCGCACCTGGTGCGATGGCAACATTGGTGTTACGGGTGTATCGTACCTTGGTACTACCGCCGAAATGTTGCTGGTAAATCAACACCCGAACGTTAAGGCCTGCATACCGCGTTCCAACATCTTTGATTTGTACAATGATATACTGTACCCCGGTGGCGTTTGCCAGGGGCCTTTTGTAGATGTGTGGGGGTTAACCACCCGCTGCCTGGATAACAATAACTTTCAGCCGCTCACTAAAAAATGGAGGATGTTATCCGGCACCCAACCGGTTAAGGGCGATAGGCAAAAGGCACTACTTAAGCTGGCCTTAATGCACCATAAAAAGAACTTTGACGTGTTCAGTGGTTTAAAAACCGTGCGCTACCGCGATGATTTAAATACCACCCTTGGCGCTGCGCCCGATAACTTCAGCATCCACCACTATCGCGATAAAATTGAAGCCTCAGGTACACCCATCTATCGTATTGGTGGTTGGTATGATGGCGCCCTTGCTCGTTCGTGTACTGATGGTTTCCTCAATACATCCAATACTGAAAAAGTGCTCATCGGCCCATGGGACCACGGCCCACAGTATAACGTTAGCCCCTTTGCTGCAAGCAATGAAGTTAACCTAGATGTGCTCTCAGAAATGCTACGTTTTTTCGATTACCACCTTAAGGGCATTGCCAATGGTATTGATGCAGAGCCGGCCATTACCTATTACACTGTGGGCAAAGAGAAGTGGGAGAGAAGCAACACATGGCCGCCCAAGCAAACAGAAGCAACCCGCCTTTACCTCTCATCCGATAATTCCTTAGTGGCAAGCGCAGCTCAACAGCAAAGCGGCACACTTAACTACAAGGTTAGCTACGCCGCCACCAGCGGCAAAACATCGCGTTGGAACAGTGTTACCACTTTATATATGAACGGCCCCACGCATTATGAAGACCGCCGCCAGCAGGATGCCAATCTCTTGAGCTTTAACTCACCACCGCTTAGCACCGCCACTGAAATTACAGGGCACCCTGTAATACATGTAAACTTTAGTGCCGATGCAGCCGATGCCACCCTGTTTTGTTACCTGGAAGATGTTGGCCCCGATAGCTCGGTGACCTACGTTACAGAGGGAATGCTGCGCGCCTGTAGCCGTAAAGTGGCCGATGACCGGGTATATAAAACAGCTTACCCCGACCACAGTTACCTGCAGGCTGATAATTTACCTTATACCAAAGGAGATGTGATAGAAATGGAATTTGACCTGCTGCCTATTTCGTACCTGTTTGGTGAGGGTCACCATATCCGCATCTCCTTTGCCGGTGCAGATGCCGGCCATTTCGATTTCCCTCAGGAAAAACCGGAAAATTTCACGTTCAGCATTTTACCTGATTCACCGGCATACATAGAGTTGCCTTTCGTAAAATAATGCCGTTTTATAGTCTTTAAACTTCTTTCGCCTCCCTGTAAAAGGTATACGAAAGAAGTTTTGCTTTTTATAGGTGTTGCCCGTGGTAAGTTTTACCAGTCTGTCATCTATTTGTAAAATAAGCTTGCATTTAACAGCCCTTAATAAACAATCCATAAGCGTAACCACTTACATAGCGGCTGTTTATTACCTTTACCGCCCTTTTAAATTCATCAAATGTTCCAACGTATTTTAGTAGCTATTGCCCTTGTTGCAATGGCTTCCTCCTGTTCATCTACCAAGAAACTTAATAAAGATGGTGTTAGCGTTAACCTGGATACCGTTACGGTAACCGTATCGCGAGAGAACCCTTACCGCGCTTCCGCTACTAAAGATTTTGATCTGATACACACTAACCTCAAAGTATCCTTTGATTATGAAAAGCAGTACCTGTTTGGTAAAGCGCTTATCACCCTTCGGCCGCATTTCTACCCGCAAAGCACCCTGGTGCTTGATGCCAAGCAATTTGATATACGCACCGTAAGCCTTGTAAAAGCTGATAACACCTATGTTCCACTCACCTATACGTACGATTCGCTCCAGCTTAAAATTCAGTTAGACCGCGAATACAAAGCCGCTGAAAAACTTACTGTGTATATAGATTATACCGCCAAACCTGAAGAAAGAAGAACAGGCGGCAGTGCGGCCATTAACAGCGACAAAGGCTTATATTTTATAAACCCTTTAGGTAAAGATTCAACCAAGCCTATACAGATTTGGACACAGGGGGAAACCGAATCTAACTCATGTTGGTTCCCCACAATTGATAAGCCCGATCAGAAAATGACGGACGAGATTTACATCACGCACGATAAAAAGTACGTTTCTCTAAGCAACGGCATTTTAGTGCAAAGCACTGATAATGGCAACGGAACTGTAACCGATTATTGGAAGATGGATTTGCCGCACGCCCCCTACCTGGTAATGATGGCCGTTGGCGAATTTGCTATTGTGCAGGACCGTTGGCGCGAAATTCCGGTAGATTATTACGTAGAGAAGAAATACACCAACGATGCCCAGGGTATTTTCGGTAACACGCCTGAAATGATTGAGTTCTTCTCGCAAAAACTGGGTTTCGATTACCCATGGCCTAAATACTCGCAGATAATTGTTCGCGATTACGTAAGTGGTGCAATGGAAAACACTACCGCAACCCTGCACGGCGATTTTATTCAACGCGACTCGCGCGAACGCCTGGATGAAACCTACGAAGATGTAGTGTCGCATGAATTGTTCCACCAATGGTTTGGCGACCTGGTTACTACAGAAAGCTGGAGTAACATTCCACTTAACGAATCATTTGCCACTTATGGCGAGTACCTGTGGAACGAACATAAATACGGTAAAACATATGCCGACTACAAGCTGTGGGACAACTACGAAAAGTACATGGAAGAGTCTGCGGACAAAAACGTGGACCTCATCCGTTTTTATTATAACGACCGCGAAGACATGTTTGACCGTCACAGTTACGAAAAAGGCGGCCTGCTGCTCCACTATCTGCGAAACATTGTTGGCGATGAGGCTTTCTTTAAATCCCTTGAGCTTTACCTAAAAACCAACCAGTTCAAGAATGTAGAGATACACCAACTACGCCTCGCTTTTGAAGAAGTAACCGGCCGCGATATGAACTGGTTTTTTAACGAGTGGTTTCTTTCCTCCGGCCATCCTATACTGGATATAAAGTACAGTTACGATGCTGATAGTGCCTATGTAACCATCAGCCAGAAACACAATGTTGAGAAAGGCCAGGTGTATGTATTGCCTATGAAAGTTGATGTTTGGTATGCCGGGGCATCTACAGGTGGTAAATACAAGAGCACCTATGATATTCAGTTGACTAAAAAAGAACAGAAGTTTTCTTTCAAAACAACCGGAACACCTCTGTTAATTGACGCGGATGCTAACCGCGTGGTGCTTTGCGAAAAAACAGAGAATAAGTCCATTGATAATTATGCCTTCCAATACAAAAATGCCCCTTCATTCCTGCAGCGTTACGAAGCCCTTGTTGCCTTGGTTGATACACAAAAAACCTTTCCGTCTGCCAAAGAAGCGGTTGCAATGGCGTTGAACGATTCTTTCTTCTACCTGCGCAAAATTGCGGTGGAAGAGGTTGATCTTTCCGGCAACGATAAAGACGCACTGCTTTCCACCATCGAAGGTCTTGCACGTAACGATAAGCAAAGCGAAGTACGCACAGCGGCTATCGAAAGACTTAGCAAAAGCACCGCGGCCTCTAAATATGTAGCGCTTTTCGAAACTGCCGTGGGCGATAGTTCCTACCTGGTAGTAGCTGCGGCCCTTAAGGCCTTAAATGAGCAGGACTCTAAAAAGGCAATGACTTACGCTAAGCAGTTTGAAAACAACAAAACAATGGACATGCAAACCGCAGTGGCCGATGTTTATGCACGCGAAGGTGATGCCGGCTACCAGGATTACTTTGAAGATAAACTGAGAACCACCGATGGCTTTACCCAATACTATATGTTTTACTATTATGCCAATTTTCTTACCCGTATGGATAAGAACGTTGTGCTTAAAGGCGCAAAAAGTATTGAGGAGCTCGGTTTAAAACTGGAGGGCCACTATATGCAGGCCGCTGCTAAGGGCTCTTTAAAGCGCATTGCAAAATCGTTTGAAGAGAAGAAGAAACGCGCGCAGGCTGACCTCTCTAAAGAAGAAGGACAAACGGCCAAACTAAACCTGCAGGAAAAAATAGCAGAATACGACACTATCATCTCTGCGGTAAAAGAAGGGGTGGACCACCTGGCCCAAAAAGCGGAACAGGACAAAGCTGCCCACTAACTTATTTTGGTAAACGGGCCACGGTTTCCTCTTCAGTGCCCGGAGCGGGTAAACGCACCGGTGGGTAGGTGCGGCTAACGCCGTCTTTGCTTACAGTCTTAATCCTGTAATACATATCCTTAGAACTGCTTATTGCATAAACATCATCCTTGACAATAGCGCCATGCAAGGTCTTTTCCTGTGCCGGTACAAAATATTTACATTGGCTGAAACTGTTTAAGTCGTCAAGGCTGCGTTCAATGGTTACATAACTGTACTCTGCAGGCTCACTCATCTGCACCATCACCTTTACACTGTTGCCGGAACGATAAACCTCCAACACAAAAGCCCCATCAGAGGATTGCATGATATAGTCGGGCACCTGGGCATTAGTAGCAGCAACGGCAAACAGCATTAAACCGGCACAAAATAGTGCGCGCAAAAAGCTTTGAGGATAAGTATTGGTTGTCAGGGGGAACATACGCTCTACTTATATAGATAACTCTAAGATGCCCAAATTATTACTAAAACAAAAAGCCCGGTTACGCCCCCTGAATAACATCAGTGCCCCAATGATTTAATAACCAGTAGTTTCGCCCTATATTAGTAACATGAAGGAGATACTGCTATTGCATGGCGCACTTGGTTCAAAGGACCAGTTTGACGGTTTACAAACCGCACTCAGCACTCAATTCAAGGTTCACACCTTTAACTTCTCCGGCCATGGCCGCCGCCCTTCACATCACCATGCTTTTACCATCCAAAACTTCTGCCATGAGGTGTTAGACTGGATGAACGAAAATTATATTAAGACCATTGATGTATTTGGTTACAGCATGGGGGGATATGTAGCTTTATGGATGGCCCGTTTTTATCCGGACCGCATAGGCAGAATATTTACCCTGGGCACTAAATTGAAGTGGAATGAGGAAGAAGCCGAACGCGAAATAAAACTGCTTAACCCCGAAAAAATAGTAGAGAAGGTTCCGGCCTTCGCACAAGCATTGGCGCAGCTACATGGCGAGCATGAGTGGAAAAGTGTAATGACTAAAACCGCCGCTCTTATGCGCGATCTGGCCCACACGCATTTAACCAATCAGGACTTTATTCAACTTGGCAATACGGTTTTACTTACCCGTGGCGACAATGATAATATGGTTACTGCTGAAGAAACAGAATATGTACACCGCCTCTTGAAGAATTCCACTTTCAAAACGTACCAGGGGGTTCTTCATCCTATTGATAAAGTACCGCAGGCGTTACTGCAAGCGGAGATTGAAAGTTTCTTCGTTTAAATCTGCTACGCAACCACTAGGCTACTTGCCGGCCTCCACAAACTGGGCGTCCAGTTTTTTGGCGTGTTCCAGGTCCTTAACTATATCCTCATCCAGTTCATAGTCGCTCACCGGCTCATAGTTATCCCAAAACTTAGAATCGTATTTGTACTTCGTGGTATATAGATCGGAAAAGGCGGCATAGCCATTCTTTAACTTCGCACCCACATTCTCGGTATCATAATTCTGAAAATAAATTTCAAAGCTTTCCTCTACCACGTAATCTACGTTGCCTGTGGTTTTATTTATAACGTGGTGGTTATATGTACGTTCTATTGAACTTACTACATACTTGCCGTTCACCATCTCCGTACGTATAACGTCAGTTTCGTTAACCAGTTTCCATCGGCTGTCATTAGCATAACGGGTTCTTACATAATACGGGTTAGGAAACTTCTCCACTTCTATTTTGGTGATAGCATACGTTTCTTTAGCAACCCAAAGCTTAGCGTTCTCAAGTTTGGCACTGCTGGCTTCCTTGTATTGTACGCTAATCACATACTCCAGGTTATTTTCCTCTACAAACTTTGGAGAATAAAAGTCCAGCTTCTTCTTATCCAAAAAGTTGTTTTTGTTGTAACTGTATGGGTTCTCTTTCAGCAGGTCCACCAGGTGGTCGCCGTGCACATCTCCATTGGTTTCATAGTTCTCACTACGGCGTTCCTTATTTACCTTAAGGCTTTCATGAAAGGAGTACTGATAAATACTTTTTGTATTAAAGGCCACACTTACATCAGCTTCAATCAGGCGCACATATTTTCCGTTTTCTTCATGATATTGCCTGTAAAAGCCTGTAGCTATCATTGAGTCGGTAAGCAGGTTTGCCTTCATGTTATCTATAGCCTTTATCAAAACACCTTTGGCGTTTAAGGCAGTAATAACGGCCTCTTTGGTAACCACCGATCCTGAAGACAGGTAAATACGCACAGTATCCTTACTATCGTAACCCGGCACTAATATTCCGCTGGGTTCGTAACCTATATAGGTAAATAATATAGAGTCTTTAAGATTTACCTTCGGCATCGGCACCTCTACATACCCGTAGTTATCCGTAACACCACCTAATTGCGTTCCCTTAATATGAGCGGCCGCTAACTCCAATGGCTGTTTGGTGTCCTTATCAAACACATAGGCTTTAAACAAAATATTGTCCTGGGCGGCGGCCGCACTAACAGTAAAAAACAGGATTGCTGCAAGTAATTTATTCATAATGGTAGTTCTTTGAACGCTGATTAGCCGGCAGGTTTAAGCCGGAAACACAATTTTACAAACTTTTTGAAAGGGCGGTCTGAACTGCTTCTACAGTTTTCTGACACACAGCGGAAATATGACCCATTTATGACGCGATTTAGCATATAACGCAGCTTCTGCAAAAATCGGTATATGACATTCCAACGGCATAACCTGTGTCTCTAAAAAACAAAAGCCCATTCCCAGCAAAGGGAACAGGCCTGTATACCCAAGCACGGGTAAGTATTATTGCGTTTTAACCAGTTTCAGTGTTCTGTTTGCACTCCTGCCCTGTAGGTGCAGGTAGTAAATACCTGCGGCTTCATCGTTTAATTTAATTACAAGGGTGTTCCTCCCTTCGTTTAATTGCAGCTTCCTCTGTTGTATAATGCGGCCACTAACATCGCTAAGCAGCAGCTCTGCTTCGGCAGCCTGTTTAACTGAAACAACAATTGTTGTTTGGTCTTTAGTAGGATTAGGGGTTATGCCCTCAACATAAAGTGCATCCCAATCAGCAATACCGGTACTAACGGCGCTATCGCTGTTTATCTCTACCAGTACATCATCAACTGTGGGATTGTTTTGGGTCAGAGTCAGATTCAATGGTACCGGTGTTTTATTCAGCGCTTCAGCATATACTTTATAAGAGCCTAATGCCAGGTTGCCGAATGTAAAGTGTCCGTTCGCATCACTATACGTATAAGCAACAGGCATATCGGCGTCGGTCAGCAGGTTTATTTGGACTCCGGGCAATGGGTCTCCGGCAGCACGGTCGTTATTGTTTTGCGCAATGCTTAGTCCTGCACCCTGGCTAACCCATCCACCAACAAAACCGGGCCCACCGGGATTTGTTCCTGCAATCAAATTGATGTCAGCATTGGTTATAGTAGCATTCAGGTTAATAAGTGTAGCATTTGCCCAATTCAACTCATCACCATAATAGGTGGGCAGGTAATTAGCATAATCTGCACTGGAATCAGTAAGGGCCGCCTTTACATAGTACTCCCCTTCCTGCACATAAAAACCATATTGCCCGCAGTATTGTACGGTGTCTTCTGTTACATTATAGGTGCCAATCAGCGCCAGGTGTCCGCTGGTATCTTCCTTTATCAAGTATACTTCTGCATTGCAGGCCGCCGTGGCTCCGGTATAAACCCTACCGGCAAGCCACTGGTAAACCGGTACAGGTTGCGGCAGGTTTACGATAACCGTATTGCAAATAGAATCATAACAGCCACTTATATCCTGGCTAACCAGGCAAACATTGAATGCCCCGATTGTATCATAGGTGTGATACAAGGCCGGCGCTTCATGACCAACTGAATCATCGCCAAAATACCAAGTGTAGTTTTCCATAAATCCTGATGAATCGAGCTGTGTAAACAACACATCTAAGGAGTACAGATTCTGCTGCCAGGTAAATTTTGCATTACAAGGCACATAATTTGAGATGTCCAGGGTAACAGTATCACATACACTATTGCTGCAATTGCCTCCGTTATCAACCGTTACGCAAACCTCATAATCGCCTGATTGCGCGTACACCAATTGTGGATTTTCCTGGGTTGAAGATGAAATGCTCCCTCCCGGAAAAGTCCATGCATGATTCAAGTTTGGCCAATAAGCAACCCCCGAGATATAGTATTCAACTATTGGCCCGTTGTTGATATAGTGAATGCTCAAACCGTTCATGCTGCACACATCAACAGCAATGGTATCACAGTAGGAGCCCGAACAGGCAATTCCCTGGTAATACATACAAACAACGTAGGCGCCTGATGCCTGGTAATGATGCGTGGCCTGGTAGCTGTGGGCAGTGTCGCCATCGCCAAAATCCCAGTAAACCTGGCTTGCCTGCATTGATGAGTCGCTGAATTGCGGCCAAAAAGAATAATCGCCCAGGCCGCTATTAGAAACCCAAAAGCTGGCAGTACACTGTGCGGATAGGTTACCGCTTGCCATCCATATCAATAACAGCGGTAAAAGAACTTTCATTGTTTTCATAATTTTCTGTTTTTGCATTTTCTTGCTGTAAAGGTCCATACAAAAACTGCGGTGCACAAGGCTAATCGGGCAATATCTTACAATAACAAATACCTTTTTTAAGCAAAAACACCAATGAAAAATGAAGGTATTTTCTTACACTCTAAGAATTGGATTTTTCTTTTAGCCAGCCGTCGTATTTTATAATTTCTGCATCTGCCTGGGCGGCATCTACTTTAGCTTTTAAGAGGACAGCAATCTTTTTTCGTATGATCGGGTCGCGTTTGTAATTATTGCTTGCGGCCATTTGTTCCAGTAAATCAATCATATCAAAATCGCGCCTGAAAGCCTTTTGATTTTTAAAGCCTTCATAATCTTTCCTTACTTGTGCTATACGTTTGATAAGGGCTTCTGTATCTCCTGCATCGTAGGTGGCCAGCAATTCGCTTATCTCCACTTTAAACTTAAATGGTTCAGCTGCTCTTAGGTAATTGTCGCTTACATACAACTTTACAAAGCTCTTCAGGGCCTCTTTATAACGTTTCAAATCGTAAAGCAATCCCGCGCGATTCAGGTAGATGAATGTGTCGTAGTAGTAGTTTTTCTTGCGGCGCATTTCACTTTCAAACTCATTAAGCCATTGCAATGCCCGGTTAGGGTTAAGCACCGCGTTGTTTAATATCTGCAGGTTATAGTAGAAGAACAGATACTGGTCGTAGTACAGCTTATTAAATGCCTGAATTTCTCTTCCCAATAGCTCAGTATAACTCAAAGACTCCTTGGCTTTCTCGTTCTTATAAAGTGCATTGGCAGCATAGGTTAGCATTTGCAGTTTCAACTGGTGGTTTTCCTTATCGAACCACTTTTCCTTTTCAAATAGGGCATAAGTATCTGTTACCAGTTTCTCCAATTCGGCATAGTTATGCTGTTGCACAAACACCTGGCTAAGTGCCTGGTATATACGTACCTGCAGACTTTTACTGTATTGCGAAGTGCTGGGGCTTGCTACTTGCCTGGCGCGTTCCCTTAATTGACGCAGTTGCAGTTTATCAGTGCTGCCAAAGTTTTGCGTAACCTTTAAGCGGTGCGAAACACTGGCCAATATGTTGTCTAACTCCCTTAATTGCGACACAAGGGCTGAATTCTCGTTCCGCTTCCTGATGTATTCATCCGGGTTTACTTCTAACAGGTGAAAAGACAGGCTGATAAAATTGGCATAAACGTGGTCCAGCAAATCATAAGCCTCTGTCTTCTTCGCCAGCTTCTCTGCCTTTTTTAGGTATTGCAGGCATGTTTTGTACAGGTTTCTTGAAAAGTAAAGCTGGTGCAGTTGCAGAAAATGCAGCAACTCCAAAAAATCTACTTTGTGGCTGTATAGCAGGGCCAGGCTATCACCAACATCCTCAATCACCCGATTCTTTAAGCGGTAATAGCTGTTTTTATCTGCAAGGCTGTAACCAAGCTTCTTGATAACCCTATCTTCATTAAAGCGCGTGCCGCTTTGCCTCACATAGTCTACAAGCGCCATATCCTTTCGGCTGCTGGCCTTGGTGCTACCATAATACATTTTTAAAAAGCGCAGTTCATCTTTGCTGAGGCGCTCAACTACCTGATTTAGTATATCCATAGGTATGCGTTAACCGTGTAAGATTAAAAGTAAATAAATTATTCGTATTACGAAAGGTTCTTTACTTTTATCAGCAAACGCGATTAGAATGAAAAAGGTAAGATTTTGGTTTCTGTTGTTATTCCTGGGTTTTGGATCCTCTGCTTTCTCGCAAAGTTTCCCGTTGCGCTTAACCATCGATAGTTTCACTACCCCCCTGCCGGACAGCTTGTACCTGGGCTCTGATTACAACTATAGTATTCGTATTTATAATGATAGCAGTGCCCAGTTTATGGATACCCTGGTTTTTAACTATAAAATAGACACTACAAGTTTTGGAGCACCAACGCTGAACGGCGGCCTGGAATACCCGGTATTTATATACGACACTATTGACCCGTTCAGCTATATAATAGTTGATATTACAGCGCACGTAGACGGGCCCGCTTTTAAGGCCGGCCCTTCGGTAGTGGTAATTTGGCCGGTGGCTCCATTCAGCCAAAACATTTATTATGTAAATCCTCTTATTGACAGCTTTATTGTTTTTGAACCTAATGGCATTGCTGATTTGGAGCCGGGCACTTTCCGTCTTAATTATCACGCCGGCAATCTTTACTTGTTTGCAGACGACATTAATGCCGTTAACCGCGTAAGAATTTACGACATGCAAGGCCGTGCAATTACCGAACAGCTTTCGCCGTCCAATAAAATTCCCTTACCGCCTTTACAGGCCGGTGTTTACTTTGTAGAAGTGCTTTGCAATAATAAGAGGCAGGTACTTCGCTTTCAGGCCTACAACTAGTTGATGGCAATTGTTTATTGACGCTCTATCACCACGGCGCTCAATCCGTTTAGTTTTACAATGTTTCCGGTTAACTGTACATTACCCTGAGTATGTAGTATAGCATTGGCATCACCTGGTAGCAAGACGTCCTTATCATCCCGTCCAAAATTGATAAGCACCAATAGTTTCTGTTGTGCGGTTTCACGGGTATAGCCCAAAACATTTTGAGGGAGGGTTTTGCTTTCCAACAAGCGCATATTGCCTTTAATTAAAGCTGCATTTCCTTTTCTTAGCTGTAGCAAAGCTTTAATGCTGTTGCATAAGGAGTTCTTATCCGCCAGTTCCTGCTCTACGTTAACGGTACGGTAGTTTTCATGTACCTGCAGCCAGGTTTTTTCTGCTACCGAGAATCCTGCATTGATAGTATCATTCCATTGCATGGGGGTGCGCAATTCATCACGGTTAAGGGTTTCACCGGCCATATCCACCAAAAAACGCGGTACCGCCTTAAACAAATGCGGTATGGGGTCCAGGGCCTTTCTGTATGGCATCCGCAAATCCGTCATGCCTAATTCTTCACCGTAATATACGCAGGGCACACCGCGTACGGTTAGCTGCATAAAATGCAAAAGTTTTGCCTTATCAAGGTCGCCGTTCAATCGTTTCAAACTGCGCCGGCGGTCATGGTTGCTAAAAACATATACCGGCATGTAAGGGTCAGGGAAGTCCTTTTCCAGCGATGCCGTTAACTTGCGGAAATAAGCTGCATTAAACTTAAAGCGCAGCATTTCAAATGTAAACGTAAGCCCTATGCCATCATTTTTTTCTTCACCCAAAAAGCGCTTAATCATAGCGTGGTTGCCAAACACTTCTCCCAGCAACATCCTCTCGCCAAAGGTATCGCACACGCTGCGTAACTCTTTTGCAAAACCAAAACTTTCCGGTTGGTTAGCAATGGCCTTTATCTCCTTGTAGTAATCTTTGGTGTTATACTTTTTTGAAGCCGCTTTGCGCGAGGCGCCGTTGCTGCGGAACTCCTCATCCTTGTAAATAGAGTTGAACATATCCAACCGGTAGCCATCAACCCCTTTTTGCAGCCAAAATTTTACACAATCAAACATGGCCTTTTTTACCGCAGGGTTCCGGTAGTTTAAATCCGGTTGAAAGGATAGAAAGCTGGCCCAGTAATACTGCTTGCGCTGCGGCGAGTAATGCCAGCCTTTCATTTTTAAGGAACTTCGCCAATGCGTGGGTTTATCGCGCCATATGTACCAATCGGCTTTAGGATTATCTTTTGATGATGCAGATTCTTTAAACCAGGGGTGCTCATCGCTGCTATGGTTCATTACCATATCAAAAACTATACGCATACCGCGCTTATGTACTTCTGCAATAAGCTGCTCTGCATCGGCCACAGTACCATATTCGGGGGCTATAGCAGTATAGTCAGAAATATCGTAACCAAAATCCTTTTGCGGACTTTTAAAAAAAGGTGAGCACCAGATAGTTTCAAAACCTAAACCCTTTATGTAATCCAGCTTCTGAATTATGCCTTGTATATCGCCTATCCCATCGCCGTTGCTGTCATAATAAGAACGCGGATAGATCTGGTAAACTGTGGTGTGGTGATACCAGGGGCTGGTTTGCGCTTTCACTGTAAACAATATACATACTAAAACAAAAACTAAGCAAGCCTTCATAAGGCTGTAAATATATTTATTGCTGTTGTGGTTAAAACAAAAACGCCACCCATATCAGTAGGTGGCGTTCGTTTTTTCCATTGCTGTTTACCAGCTTAAATCATCGTCAAATTTTTTCATAAAATCCTCAAGGTCTGTTGATTCCTTTTTCTTTTTAGAAGGCTGCTGCTGAGGCTTTTCGCTTGGTTTTTTGCTCTCCAGGTAGTCCGTCAGTTTGTTCTCGCGCTTCTTAGGCTTAAACTCTCCTTCAGTTCTTGGCTTGTTTTCGCCGGTGTTGTGGCTTTCGCCCTGGTTACTTACTTCGCGCTTTTTAAACTCTCTCTTTTCGCCGTATTGCTTCTTCTCGCCAAATTCCTTTTTATCTCCGTAGCTTTTTCTTTCGCCAAAGCTCTTTTTCTCGCCGTATGATTTGCGCTCTCCTGAACTTTTACCTTCGCGGTCGCC
Source organism: uncultured Chitinophaga sp. (assembly GCA_964620645.1). Classification (GTDB taxonomy): domain Bacteria; phylum Bacteroidota; class Bacteroidia; order Chitinophagales; family LD1; genus Bog-950. The sequence goes on along the minus strand of CAZUHU010000002.1, from coordinate 3,208 downwards.
AAACTTTTTGCGTTCGCCGTCAAACTTTGGCTTACGGTCATCCCACTTTTTGCCGCCGCCGCCGCTAAAACCACGGCCACCGCCACCTCCGCTATCTTTATCTTTAGCGCGGGTAACCAGCGAGCGTCTTCCGCCCGCTTTCTTCTCAAATACAACCAGTATCTGTTCTGCTTCAGCAAACGGCACACTTACAAACGAAAACTTATCAAATACGCGCACATCATGTATTACATCGGCGCTTACTCCGGCTTCTTCTGCTAAAAACTGGGCTACCTTATCGGCGTTCATGTGGTCCATATGGCCTTTGGCAACAAACAAGCGGGCCTTATCGCCACCGCCGGCTCCTGCACCACCCTGTTGGCGGCCTTTAACCGGGCCTATTTCGCGGTAGCTGGATTCCTGCAGGCTATCCTTCATCGAGTAAATAAGAAGGGCAGAAACAACTTCTGCCGGCGCCTTACCTTCTTCTAAAAGCTCCTGGGCCAGGTCGGCATATTTGCTTGCCTCACCCTTTTCAATAATGCCCGCAACCTCTGTTTTTAACTTCATAAGTTTGGTTGCAACCACATCTGCCACACTTGGTACTTCTTCTTTCTTGATCTGTGCACGGGCTACCTTTTGTATAAACAACAGGCTGCGGTATTCCGATGGAGAAATAATGCTTATGGCTGTACCGTGTTTACCAGCGCGGCCTGTTCTGCCAATGCGGTGCACATATGCCTCAGGGTCCTGAGGCAAATTGTAGTTCACCACGTGCGTAAGGTCGTTCACATCAATACCGCGTGCAGCTACATCCGTAGCTACAAGTATGGTTAGTTTACGAAGCTTAAATTTCTTTAATGTTTGTTCGCGCTGAAACTGCGTTACATCACCATGTATTGCTTCGGCATCGTAACCGCGGTCAATCAGTTTGATGGCAACATCATCTGTTTCCATCTTAGTACGGCAAAAAACAATGCCGTAAAACTCAGGCTCGGTATCAATAACGCGGCAGAGTGCTTCAAAGCGGTCGCTGTCGCGCACTTCAAAATACATTTGGTCAACCAGCTCAATGGTTAACTGCGCCTTCTTTACCTCTATTAAATCATACTCACCCATAAAAGTTTTGGCAAGTTTCAATATCTGCGGTGGCATGGTTGCACTAAACAACAGCATGCGGCGCTTTTCAGGCACGCTCTTCAAAATTTCGCGTACTTCTTCTTCAAAGCCCATGTTCAGCATCTCATCGGCTTCATCAAGCACAATATGGGTTACCCCATCAAGCTTAAGTGTACCACGCTCAATATGGTCGCGCACGCGGCCGGGGGTGCCTACTACTATATGTACTCCTTTTTGCAGTGCCCTTTGCTGCATCGTAAAGCTGGCGCCACCATAAACGGCTTGCACCCATATGCGTTTGCTGCCTTTAAAACTTGTTATCTCTTCAGCTACCTGCATAGCTAATTCGCGGGTTGGGCATAGTATAAGAGCTTGTACCTTGCGGTTGGTATCATCCAGCTTATCAATAAGCGGCAAACCAAAGGCGCCGGTTTTACCGGTACCTGTCTGCGCCTGGCCTACTACATCCTTTTCATCGGCCAGTAGTAGCGGTATTGTTTTTTCCTGAATAGTAGAAGGACTTTCCCAACCCTTCTTTTCTAGTGCACTAAGCACGTTTTCGCTCAAACCGAGCGCGCGGAATTTTTCCATTGTTGTTATTTGCGCGGCCATATACCACCATACAACTTCCACAATGGAATTTTTGTCATCCGGTAGCTTTTTAACCGCAGTTAAAAATTGATTTCGGTTTGCCACCGAACGGATGGGAGAATGCTGAAGAGTGTGTTGCAATCGCAATAAAATGCGAGGGACGGAAGTCAGAATCTCACTGTCGTTCGAACGGCAGTTCTTTAAATACGAAACCGGCATTTAAGCCGGCGTTTCGTTTAACGGCGCAAATATAGTAAAAAAATATAGAAAGTCTTGCGCTTGAGGCTATTTAAAGCACACTTAACACAAGTTTACGCCGGATTTTCCCGAAATATGCCCTTATGAAGTTGTTTACCGCCTTTTTCATCCTCTTTCTCTCATTTTCTGCCTTAGCCCAATATCCGGATAACATTTATCCTGATACCGCCTATTCTCCCTTTTGGTATGGCGTCGCCTCCGGCGATCCGCTACAGGACAAGGTTATTATCTGGACCAAGGTACAAGTACCGCTCGCTTACAAATCGGATGTTTCTCTTTTATGGGAAGTTGCCGCCGACTCATCATTTAAAAACATAATACATAAAGGAAATGCATCTGCAGGTGCGGAACACGACTATACTGCCAAAGTTGATGTGGATGGGCTTAAAGCAGGAGCATCCTACTTCTATCGTTTTACCGATCCCTCAGGCCGTGTTTCCCAAATTGGTAAAGCGCGCACGCTACCGCCTGATTCAGTAAGTCAATTCAAACTGGCAGTGGTTTCCTGCAGCAGTGTGTGGTCGGGCTATTTTAATGCTTACCGAAGAATTGCTGAACGCAACGATATTGATTATGTAGTACACCTTGGCGACTACGCTTACGATTACGCCGATAGGCAGGAACTTATCCGTATGCCGGCAGAGTACCCTAAGGATGCGGCTAACCTTAAAGAGTGGCGCGAACGGCACACCTATTATTTGCTTGACCCCGACCTGCGCGCCGCCCGCCAAAACAAAACCTGGATAGCAGAGTGGGACAACCACGACCTTAATGTGAACGATACCGGAAAGGTGCAGGAACCCATACAGGCGTTTTACGAATACCTGCCCGTTCGTATGCCTAACCCCGCGCATCCTGAGCGCATCTACCGCAGCTTTCATTTTGGCAAGCTGGCCGACCTGATTATGATTGACATGCTCTATTACCGCGGTATCGAAAAATCAGCACAGGGTTATGCGTGCGTATTGGGCAATGAACAGGATGCGTGGTTTAAAAAGCAACTCTATGGCTCAAGTGCGCAGTGGAAACTGGTAGGCAACCAGGAAATGATGAACGACTGGCTGAGCGAGGGTGGCCCAAAATTCATTACAAAAAATCGTGGCAACGGCCGCGTTTGGGACCCCGGCAACTGGAACGGTTTCCCCGACGACCGCAACTGCCTTTTTGATTTTGTTGACACAGGCCGCATTAAAAATACAGTGGTGCTAACCGGCGATGCCCACATGTCCTTCATTATGGATATGACCACTTCGCCAAAAAA
>CAZUHU010000001.1:71528-74276 GCA_964620645.1 uncultured Chitinophaga sp. | reverse complement strand
CTTATGCTTTGTATAAAATCATTAGTAGCTGATGCCGGTGCATTACCTACTATGATATTTGATGAAATTGACAGCGGTATTAGCGGCGGCGTAGCTTTAAAGGTGGGTGAGATAATGAAGTCGCTCACTAAAAATCACCAGTTGATCAGTATTACACATTTACCGCAAATAGCCCGCACAGCGGCTAAACATTTATATATCTACAAAGAAATACGTGATAACCGCACCTATACCCGCATTAAAGAACTGCAGGGTGAGGAACGCGTGATTGAGTTGGCTAAAATGCTGGGTGGTGATGTGGTTAGTGAAGCTGCATTGGCAAATGCCCGCGAGATGTTGGCAGGGGTTTGATAAAAGGAACTTTTTCTATTTTGCATTTCACTTAATAAGCGTAGCATGAATAATTTACTACAAGGTAAACGAGGAATAATTTTTGGTGCTTTAGATGAAAACTCCATTGCGTGGAAGGTAGCGCTTAAGGCACACGAACAGGGCGCTAAGTTTACCTTAACCAATGCTCCGGTAGCTTTGCGCATGGGCGAAATAAATAAGCTGGCCGAGCAATGCGGCACTATTGTAATAGGCGCTGATGCCACATTAGTGGAAGATCTTGAAAAGCTGGTTGACCAAAGCGTGGATAAATTGGGTGGTAAACTTGATTTTGTGCTACACAGCATCGGTATGAGCCCTAACGTGCGCAAAGGCAAAACCTATACCGACCTTAATTACGAATGGTATCAAAAAACCTTGGATATATCTGCTTTAAGCTTTCATAAAACGCTGCAAACGTTAATGAAGAAGGACGCCCTTAACGAATGGGGCAGTGTACTGGCACTAACGTATATAGCTGCTCAACGCGCTTTTCCCGGCTATGGAGATATGGCCGATGCAAAAGCTACACTTGAAAGTATAGCGCGTTCGTTCGGTTATTATTATGGCAACGCCAAAAAGGTTCGTGTAAATACCATATCACAATCGCCAACAGTTACAACGGCCGGCAGTGGAATTAAAGGGTTCAATTCTTTGTACGATGTAGCTGAAAAAATGAGCCCGCTGGGCAATGCCCCTGCTGAAGATTGCGCTAACTATTGCATTAGCCTTTTCAGCGATTTAACGCGCTATGTTACCATGCAGAACCTTTACCACGATGGCGGTTTTTCAGCCATGGGTGTTAGTGAAGCCGTGCTTAACGTACTGAACAAGGAGTAAATAAAAACCGCAGCCACCTGGGGGAGGCTGCGGGTAACTAAAACCACTAATTCTTTTTACTCGTAGGTGCTTATGTGCAGGGTTTTGTCGCCTTTCTGAAACGACTTGCCTTCTTTTTGTATGGTTTCTTTTTGTTGCTGTTCGTTCGTAAGCAATTTATCGGCATAGGCTTTCATAGTGGTGTTACTTACTGTTACCTTATCTCCGTTCAAAATAGCTTCAGTGGTATAAGCCTGCAGCAGGTTTTCTAACTGTTGAGAAAACAAAGTGCTTGTAGCAAACATATCGCAACCAATTACTTTATTGCCTGAAGCAGCTACTAGGCCTATCACATTTTTCTCCTTAGCCAATTCGCCCTTAAAAAATTGGATGTACTTATCGCGCTTCTCGGTGTATTCCTTGTTATTATCCATGGCTTTGTAGGTGCCAGTGCTTGTTTCAGTTCCGTTTTTTGTGTTGGCTTCTCCTACCTTACTCCATACGGTGCTTTGATTTTGTTCAACATCTGCAGCCTTGCGCACGGAATTACTTACGGTGCCAACGGTGCCATTAAAAGAGTTGGAGTTTGAAGGGCTATTATATGTCCACCTGCCGTGCTCCACGCAAAAAACGCTAAGGTTTACCTTTCCGCTTTTGGGTGGCAGCACAACATCCTGTGCAACCACGCGGTCCTGCTTTCCTCCGGTTACTACTTCGCCACTCATTAAAAAGATGGTGTCGCTTGATAAGTTTTCGATGTAAAGCGTGTTTACGGTGGGGGAGCCGTTTCTGCTCTCGCCACCGGTTTCAGTAATTTTTACTTTTTGTTTTTCAAGAGCAGTTTTAAGCGGGGTGTATTTGCCAAGATATTGGTGATAGGCAACGAAAGATTCTTTTGCGTAAATGGGGTAAAGGCGAAGTTTCTCGTAGGTAAAGCGGCTTTGTTCTTCCGCAGTTAATTCAGTTTTTAAGGTAAGGTTGTCGTAGGTGTACTGGGCTGAGGCTGCTACGTACGCAAGCAACATCAGAAATAAGGATGTTAGTTTCATGGCATTGGGTTTTGGGTTAGTGATGCAAGCGGAACGTACTTGTGGATGCGGATATTATACCCTTTCCACACCCTTTAAGGTTTTTTTGCACTAATGACTTTGGTATGACAAACTATTGTTTGCGGAAACAAATGTGTGTTCCATCATTATCGCGGGCAGTCCAGGTGGTGTAGAAGTGATTGCCTGCGGCCACCATAGATATATAATCACCCATAAATACCGAAGTGCTTATTTGATAAGCTTCGTCATGCACCCGGTGGGTGAAATTCTGTCCCGCGTCATGCGAAACATAAATTCCGGTGCGCAGCACGGTGTCCTGAAATGAACTTAAAGCATAATGAAAAATACCAACCGTACCGGTTTTTTCATCAACCCGCACGCAAGGGAAATAGAGAGAGTTTCTGGAAATAGGCAAGGAAATTTGATTCCAATGCGCACCTTTATCCTCTGAGGTCATTAACACAATTTCACTAAGCCTTTTATCCTGTAAACCGAAGGCACAATACATTTT
>CAZUHU010000001.1:52800-71428 GCA_964620645.1 uncultured Chitinophaga sp. | reverse complement strand
TCCATTTCGCTTTTTTCGTCATTCCACTTTTGGCAAACAATACGGTCTAACCAACTTTCTTCTTCGTATCCATTTGGTGCGGAAAGGTGAAACAGATAAAAGCAGCCTTCTTTATCACTTACAAGGCAGGGGTCGCCCCAAACACCCGCTGCTGAGCTTACCTTATAAGTGTTCCAGGTTTGGCCGCCATCCTTGCTGCGGTAAAACCAATTTACGTTAGCCGCTATCGCAAGGTCATTATCGCTTTTAAGTGATACAGCAATGGTAGGTTCATTGGGGAAACGGTAGTCGGCAATGCCCGTGTTGGCATCAATAGCAAAATCGGGATGCCTGCCTGTGCAAGCGGCGATGAGCAAAAGCAGAGAAATGCAAAGATGACGCAGCTTCATATCAGGCTTTCCAATTTTCTTTCCATTTTAAAAACATGCGCTCAATCAAAAGGTAACTTATGGCAGAAATTGTATAAGTAATGCTATACGAAAGCAGGTATAGTAAAATATTCTGGCTCCACGTATTTTCAAATGTTTTTCCGCTAATGCTTTTTAGCAGATAAAAGGAAAACAGAACAGCAATAAAATGCCACATATAAACGCTGTAACTTATTTTGCCTAAAAACTCGGTGGCTTTGGGTGCTTTTACATTTTTACCCGCCTTAATTGCCAGCCATGAAATAATAAGCGCAAAGGACATGGCATAAAAAAAGTAGTCGGAGCCGCCCTGGGTAACACCATAAAAAAATGTAACTGCTAAAAAGGCGATACCTCCCATTAGGCCTATGGGAGTGCCTGCAAATTTGCACCACATGTCATTGCAATTATGTATCAATAAGCCTATTAATGCGCCAATCAAAAGGCAGTCTACCCGGTTATAGTAAAATACCAGGTAAGCTTTATAGTAAATGCTGCCATCAAGGCCGCTGTAATAAAAGCAGAAGTACTTAAGTGAATGGTAAGCGGCAATAAGCGCTACTATAGTAAAAAGTGGTTTTTGAATTTTCTTTAAGGCTAGCGGCCATAAAAAGTAAAAGATTTCTTCACTGCCGATAGTCCAGAATTGCTCGGCGCCGGGAACAGGCTTATAGCCCCCTGCAAACAAAAGTTGGGGAAGCAACAGTGCGAAAAAGACCAACTTGATACTGAAAAAGGCAGTCAGTTCCTCCGTTTGCTGCGGAAGGTAAAATGCAGAAAAGCGTGGCAGGACGAAAAAAATAATGGCAACCAAAAGATAGTAAAGGGGCCATATGCGCAAACCCCGGCGCATGTAAAATTTACCAATGTTAATGGAGCTGTTCTTTTCCTTTTCTGCAAGTAAGAGGTAGGTGATTAAAAAGCCACTAAGTACAAAAAAAGCGCCTACTGCAATTTTGCCGCATTCGTAAATAACACTTTCCGAAACAAGCGCCGTATATCCCCGGTAGTATTTAACCAATTCAATATGGCAAAACACTACAATAGATGCAGCTACAAAACGAAGCGTATCTAATCCTCCGAAATACCGGGTTGGTGTATTAATCAATGCCAGTGGACTTGTTTCCTCAAAAAAAGGGAAAAGAAACGAAAGCGAGCGTGCTATTTCTTGCGCCTTTTAATATACAGGTTTACGTTGTAGGTTTTTGTGCCTACCTTATCCATAGCCAGGCTAAAAGTAAACTCGGGGCTGGTAGCTATCCATTGTTTCTCTTCGGTAAAAAAGAGGGTAGTAGTATCGTTGCCCAATTGCGGTGCCCATTTCCATATCGTAGTATCAAGGCAGTAACCGGTAAAGTGTTTTAATTCTTCCAACCGTTGTAAGGCGCCAAGCGAATCGTAGCTTTGATTGGTTTTGCCTATAAAGCGGTGGTCCTTATCTACATAAATTATACCGAAGGGCTCCAGCTTAATACTGTAACCCGGTACGGGTAAAAACGGACTTTGTTTCTCATTCATGCCATTGATGGATTCAAAGTTTTCCATACGGCCATCCTCCAGTACTTTCTCAAGGTTTCTACAAAAGTTCTGTTGCTCCTTAGTTGGCTGTTCCTGCGCATGGCTAACCAGACTGAGGCAGATGAATAAAAAAAGGAAAGGCTTTTGCATAACTGCGCTAAGTAAAGCAAAAGGCACACATACGCCCACCGCTTAACAAATTTTGAAAGCATGGGAGCTGCCGGAAATTTTAGCACCTTCGCGCTGTTGAAAGCCATTTATAAAATAGGAGACAGGCAAAGGTTTGAGCGCATAGTGCGCATTGAGGATACTGCTGCGTTTGAAAGCGGACAGGTACACCCCGTATATGCTACCTTTGCACTTACACGGGATGCAGAATGGAGCAGCCGTCTTTTTGTTTTGGAGATGAAAGAAAGCAACGAAGAGGGTATTGGCACTTTCGTAAATGTAGAGCATGTGGCACCGGCCTTTATTGGCGATAAGGTGGTTTTTGAGGCGGTGATTGATGAACTGAAGGGTAATGACATTAACTGCAGTTTTACCGCCAAAGTGGGTGACAGGCTTGTAGCAAAAGGCAGAACAGGCCAAAAGATTTTATTAAAGGAGAAAATCAATCGCCTGTTTGATAGTTTAAAGAATAGGGAATAGAAATGATAAGTGCTGATAAAATAGATATTAAGAATAAAAAAGCAGGCTTCGAATTTGAGATACTGGAGCGCTTTGATGCCGGTATTATGCTTACCGGTAGTGAGGTGAAGAGCATCCGCAACGGCGGAGGCAGTATTACTGAGGCTTTTTGTTTTATGCGCGATGGAGAGATTTATGTGCGTAACATGAATATCCCGGAGTATTCACATGGCTCGTATGCCAACCACGAGCCTATGCGCCTGCGTAAGCTTTTACTTAATAAACGGGAGCTAAAGCGTATTGAAGCTAAAATGAAGGAAAGAGGGCTTGCAGTAATACCTATCCGTTTGTTTATTAATGAACGCGGCTTTGCCAAGCTGGAAATAGGCCTTGGCCGAGGTAAAAAGAAATACGATAAGCGCGAAAGCCTGAAACAGAAGGACACCAAACGCGAAGTTGACCGCGTAATGAAGAAGTACCGGTAATTGCCTCGCCCTAATTCAAAAAACTTATACGGGAAATTTCTACACGGGTTGTTTTGTATACAACTAACAGCATAGTCATTATAGTTTGTTGGTCATTTTTTGCGGTTTGACTGAACCCTGCTTACTTTTAAGACGTATTTGGAACTGAGGGAAGCTATCATCTGTTTTGGATGACTCTGTAATTTCCCTCATCGCTAAAATGAGGAAGCGATGAAAAATATTTACGCCATTTTATTGCTGCTTGTACTAACGGCAACAGCGGGTGCGCAGGCGCCGCAGAAATTCAATTACCAGGCTATTGCCCGTAACGCATCAGGAGCAATTATTCCTAACCAAACTATAAGCGTTCGGTTTACCATCCGCGATATTTCGGAAACGGGCCCTGTGCTTTACCAGGAAACACAAGCACTGCAAACAAACCAACTTGGGCTTTTTTATACGGCTATTGGTATTGGCCCTGCCGGTATTGGCACCTTCAATACTATTGATTGGGGAAGCGGACCTAAGTTTCTGCAGGTAGAGTTTGACCCTGCAGGTGGCAGCAATTATTTGATAGTAGGCAGCAGCCAGTTGATTAGTGTACCCTATGCATTATACGCCGAAACTGCCGGCAATGGTGGCGCGGCAGGTGCTACCGGGCCTACCGGTTTACCGGGCCCGGCAGGCGTAACAGGTACACAAGGCGCAACGGGCCCTACAGGACCCACGGGAGTTGACGGTGTTACGGGTCCTACAGGTCCTCAGGGTTCAGGTGGCGGCGCTACCGGGGCAACGGGGCCAACAGGGGCGGATGGTATACAAGGTATTACCGGGGCCACAGGGCCTACGGGTGCAGATGGCCCAACAGGCGCACAAGGAGATGCCGGTCCAACGGGACCTACCGGTCCACAAGGCTCCGGCGGAGGTGCTACCGGTGCAACCGGCCCAACAGGCGCTGATGGCGCACAAGGCGCTACCGGAGCAACAGGGCCAAGCGGGTTAGATGGAGCAACCGGGTTACAAGGTCCGCAAGGCCCAAGCGGTGAGCAGGGCATTACCGGACCAACAGGCCCTACCGGTGCAGGAGGTGGCGCTACAGGGCCTACCGGAGAAACCGGCGCAAACGGAGTTACCGGCCCCCAGGGAAATATAGGACCAACAGGCCCCCAAGGTGAAACAGGTGCTACCGGTAACCAGGGATTAACCGGACCCACAGGCCCTCAAGGTGCCACGGGTGCCAATGGCCCGCAAGGCGTAACCGGCGAAACAGGGGCAACGGGCTCTCAAGGACCTGCAGGCATTACAGGCGCAACGGGTGATGTTGGTGCAACGGGTCCGCAGGGCGTAACAGGCCCCAGCGGCGCTACAGGCTTACAAGGCCCAACGGGGGCCACCGGCCCAAGTGGCCCGGGCGTTGCCCATGGCACACTTAACTACATTGCCAAGTTTACTCCTGATACGGTTTCGCTCGGTGATTCAAGAATTATAGATGACGGAAATTTTGTAGGTGTTGCTGTTTTAAATCCACAAGCTAACCTGCATGTAAGTGGTGATAGCACTGCTGAGTTTTTGCTGACTAACAGCAGAACAGGTTTAACAGCTAATGATGGCTTTGTAATAACTCAAGCTGCAGATTCAGGAACAGTTGGCCTTGTAAATAATGAAAACCGCGCTTTATATTTTGCAACAGGCGGTAATGAGCGCATGCGCCTTACGCGCGATGGTTTATTGGGAATAGGTACCGCTAATCCTACACGCGATATGGTGCTGGTAACTCAATCAGGCTTACCAACCACTTTCCAAATAGCATCTGTATTAACCGGCCAAACTGCCACGGATGGTTTGGTTATTGGCCAGGCCGACGTATTTGGAAGTTCAATGCTGATGAATATGGAAGCACAGCCATTGATTTTTGGTACCGGGAACGCAGAAAGAATGCGCATAACGGATATAGGCCGTGTTGGTATTGGTATTACTAATCCGCAGCGCGATGTGGTAATAGGCCACGGAAGTGATACTTCAGCCCTGCAATTGGTTACAAGCTTTACCGGCAGCGGCAAGCTGGATGGTTTAGTGCTTAGCCATACCAGCGCCGATGGTGAAGCGCAGTTGATGAATTACGAAAACCGTGAACTTGTATTAGGAACAAACGCAAAACGCCGCATAGTAATTGCGCAGGATGGAAAGGTTGGCATTAACGTAAACCTGCCTGTTAATGATTTTGTAGTAAAAAGTGCCGCAGGCGGTATAACCCGTACGCAAATTACAAGCGCTCAAACAGGAGATGGCCCTTCAGATGGGTTGGTTATCGGTCATTCCGATAGTAGCGGCACTGCCTTCGTTATGAACTATGAGAACAAAGCGTTGTTTTTAGGTACCAATTTCATTAACCGCCTGGGCCTTTCTGCCGATGGCAAGGTTGGTATCGGGCAATTGGCAAATACACCATCTTACAATATTGATGCAGCCTTTACCGGCGATGCTATTTTCCATTTAAAAGCCCAAAATGCAGCCGCAAACCGGGCATTGATTATGTTGGATAAGCAAAATGCTTCAAGTGATCAGGCTGCAATTCAATATAGCTTACAGGATAGTGCGCAGTGGTGGGTAGGTACGCTTAACAACAGCAACTACCGCATATTCAATTTCAGCACTGGTGGCGATGCCCTTGTTATTGACTTTGCAACGGATTATATTGGTATAGGCACTCCTTCGCCATCTGCGCGCTTAGAAGTAAACGGGCAGGTTAAGATAACCGGTGGCGGACCGGGTGCCGGAAAGGTTCTGATATCCGATGCAACAGGCCTTGCCAGCTGGGGAGAGGATAACCCACGCGAAGGGTTCAGTGCATACAATCAAAATGGACCAACTTCTATTAGTCCTTCAGTTGAAACACAGGTGACTTTTGACAACATTAATTTTAACGACGGGAACTATTACGATGGCGCCTTATCACATTATAACGTGGTAACAGGCGGCCTTTATCATTTCGATAGCCGTGTTGTTTGGGAGGCCTTTACTGCGCCCGGAGAAGTTATCCTTGGTATCCGTATTAATGGTTTAGTGGTTGAACAGGTTAGGCAAAGTGTTGTTGCTACCAGTAGTGCTACGCAACAAAGTATCAGTGCTAATATCAAAGCTTTTGCCGGTGATGTTATTGATGTTGTTGTGTTGCAGAATAGCGGTATTGCTCAGTCTATTAACCATAGCGCGCTTGAGAGTAATTTCTCAGGTTATAGGGTGTACTAAACGGGCGCCTGACAGTAACAATCGCTGCCTTGTTTTAAACAGGCTATATAAACTCATGGTCCGTCTTCGCATTCCGTATGCATAGGAATGGAAAAGAAATATGTAATTACGATTAACCCTATCGGAGAAACGGGCTTAATAAGGATACTTGCTGTTGATCAAAAAACGGGTAAGGTTTGGTTGGATGCCGTTCTCGCAAAGGAGTTAGAGGAGGAGATAAGGGCTTTGTTTGCTAATAAGTTCGGGTTAGAGCAGGTTTACTTTGTCGACAAAGATTCAGGTAGTCCCCCTTTGTTTTCTGAATTTCCTACCAACTAATGCCTAATAATCTGTATGCCCGTTATATAGCAAATAGTGCAGAATATATATTGAGTTTTTAAATATCATGCTTTCCTGAATCAACAAATAGCCATTGATGGGGTGTAATTCATTGATTATTAGCCTTTAAATATTCCATCAAAATTTGTTGATAGATTCAAAGTCCTTGGCGTAATAATTGCCAATTTTGCCTCGCTAATTATTGAACATGAAAAAACTACTACTACTTGTATTCGTACTATTTACTGTTTTGGCGTATGCCCAGAATGTAGGTATTGGCAACAACAACCCCCAAAGTAAATTTGATATTTCCGGCGACCTTGCCCTTCGCGAGGCTGGTATTGTACTAAGCAGCGGCGTTAATAATAACGTTGATCTGGTAACTAAAAAATTCAGCTTTTACCGTATTACAGGCCCGGGTGCTGCTTTTAGCATTACGGGTTTAACCGGTGGTGCAGATGGGCGTGTTATAACCCTGTATAACACAACTACCCAGCAAATGACCATTGCCAATCTTAATGGCAGTTCATCAGCAGCTAACCAAATTAAAACGCTTGATGGCGGTGATATGGTTTCGGTTAGCGCTAACAGTGCCATAACGCTGATGTATAACAGCACTGATTTAAAATGGATAGTAACGGACTTTAATAACTTTTACCCTAAAAATGCCTGGAGCCTGCGCGGTAACGGCGGCACAAGCCCCTTAAATGATTATTTAGGTACCAGCGATGCCCAGGACCTGAGCATACGCACCAATGGCACGGAGCGTATTAAAGTGCAGAACAGTACCGGTAACGTAGGTATTAATACTACGCCTAATGCCAGCGCTGCCCTTGACATTGCTGCTACTGACAAAGGTTTAATGATGCCCCGTGTAGCTTTGGTTAGCACCACTAACCCGGTAAGCGGCACTAAGCCAGATGGTTTGATGGTTTATAACACGTCAACCAGCGGCACTTATTCCGTACCCGGTATTTACATGTGGAAAGGCACTGATTGGGTGCGTGTTATTGAAACTACTACGGTGTCAGGTTCATTACAGCCTTTAAGCAACAGCGCCGGCGGAGGTTTAAATACTTTTAGCTACAATGGCAGTACTGCTACGCAAATAGGCATTGCCAACCAAGGTGTAGTAACGGGTATGATTGCCAACGATGCCGTAACTACTACACAAATTGCGCCTAACACTATTACGGCTGCTGATATGGGCCCTAACAGTGTTGATTTAAGCAGTGGGGTGGTAACCAATTTACTACCTATTAACCGAGGGGGCACTAACAGCAATGCTACTCCAACAGCAGGCGCAGTATCGTACGGTAATGGAAGCGGTTATGCCTTTAGCCCCGTAGGAACCAGCGGGCAGGTATTGGTTAGCGGTGGTGCAGGATCACCAACATGGGCTAATGCCAACAGCACCTTAACTACTAAAAATATTACTACGCCTAACAGCGCTATCAGCATTACCAACGGCACGGGCCAGGTGGTAGGCGCCAGCGACGTAAGCATTAACGTAAACACCAACAGCAGTACCAGCGCCGGTTTAGTAACCAGCGGCAGCGGTCAGGTAACCAAGGTATGGGGGACTGATGCTTCAGGCAACCCTGCCTGGAGAGATGCAAATGGCCAATTAACAACCGGAAACGTTTCTTCAAGTACTACCGGCGTAACAGTTACAAATGGAACAGGCAGGGTAATTGGTGCAACTGCACTTACTGTTGATGTTGCTACTAACAGCAGCACATCGCCGGGCCTGGTAGCTACGGGCGCAGGCCAAAATACCAAGGTGTGGGGCACTGATGCTGCCGGCAACCCAACCTGGCGAAATGCAGGTGCTATGTTAACTGCAGGTACAGGCATTACAATTTCAACTAATACTATTAACAGCGTTTGGACACAAAGCGGCAACGATATTTATAATAACAACACCAGCAACGTAGGTGTTGGGTTAACCAACCCAGGTGCAAAATTTACAGTGCGCATGGGAGCTACTGACCCCGGCACTGCTGATGATGGTAAGGCCGTTTTTATAAGCAGTAGCATGGGCAGTGGGCAAGCTTTTGACGGAGGTGTTGAAATACGCCATGATAACCTATCGCAAGGCGTAGGTATTGGTTATAATACTATTTACGCCACCGGCAGTAATGCCGATCAGGACCTGCAATTGCAGGCACGTGGCAATGGTTACCTGCGGTTTCGTACCAATGGCGGTGAACGCGTAAACATTAGCAATGGCGGTGTAGTAAATGTGGCAGGCCTTGCCGGCACCGGCAACCGCATGGTTTATGCTGATGCCAGCGGCAACCTTGTTACCAATAATACCATTGGCAAAACCGAAGCGCTTTACGTTCGTGGCACAGGTCTTAATAATGCTGCTAACCGCATAGTACGTTGGGGCAACACGGAATATGTAAACAGTAATGGCCGTGGTTTAACGCTTACTATAATTACTAAAGCAACGCATGCCCATGTAAGCAGCACCAACTACGATACTTATGGCGACCCTAATGCCAGTAACAACCTGGCCAGCGCCTTAAATGCAATAAGCAATGCACAAATAGGTATACTTACCAGCTACGATGCCTGGGAAGGACAAATAACTACCAACCTGCAAACAGCGTTTAAAAGGCTGGGGTTATATAAAGCCGCAATGACCACCGTAGGCGGTAGCCGTAGGCCGTATGCTGCTATTTTTGAAGGCGCATCAGGCGGTGTAACGGTTGTAAGCGACCGCGCTACAGAAATTGAATACGACCCAAGCGCCAATGAGCCTTATGCTGAATTGCGCGGATGGTTAATTGAAGGCGGCTACGTTGCGGAACGCAACCTACCTAACGCATTAACTACACCGCTTGGCGTAGGCGCAGTAGCGGTTGACGAGAACAGTCGTGTTAACGTATTAAACAATTCATACCTTTATTTTGGCCCGAACAGCTCCTGGGGCGCTTACCTGCAGGTTGGTGGTAACGGAAGAGTAGGTACCACTGCATCGGTAGCTGCTACAAACGGCAACCTGCATATTGATGCCCAGGACGGCGGGTTTGCAACCTATATAAACTACTATAGCCAAAACAATACTTACATAAACGCGCAAGCGGGTAGCGTTGGTATTGGCACCACATCTCCGGTAGGCGGGTATAAACTTACTGTTTCAGGGGGTAATACGTATTTGGATCAAGGTTTGTATATACGCTGCTCTACCTGCGGCGGGGCAAGCTTAGGTAGCGGTGCAGATTGGGGTATTCTTACGCTGCAGGGCCGTGTATTATCGGCCAACAGCAACCTGCATTTATCGCCTCCCGGCGGTAGCAAGGTTATTATTAATTCAAGCTACCGTGCAGCAGGCGGCGGTACTGGTACCACAGGCTTAGATGTTGAAGACGGTGGCATACGCATGAAGAAAAGCTATATGTATTTCCAGCGCTATAGATATTGCAACTGTTACGGGGCAGGTAGCGATGGTAACGTAAACCTGGGCGCCTGGGATTTTTGCGCAGTGGCACAGGTTGGCTTTAAAAATAATCAGAGTACTACTGATGAGGATGATGATGTGCAGTGCGCTGTTTTTCCTAACGGCTTTGGTGCCGGCGAGCAGACCAACTATGGTACTGCGGGTACTGTAAATTTTACGGAAGCATTTAATACCAAACGCACCTGGTTTATGTATTATGAAGCTTATGAAGATACTAACGGTGTTACCTGCGCCGCTAACTGTATGAATTTTGAATAACGATATAACTCTTTAATTTGCGAAACGCTGCTTAGGCAGCGTTTTGTATTTATACTATGAAAAAATACTTTTTGAGTTTGTTACTGTTAACGGTTACCGGGGCAAGCTACGCCGTGAGCTATTCATTTACGGTAAGTATTTATGGCTTTCCGGCAAGTATTAAACGTGCAGACCAGCTACAGCTAATGCAGTTTTACGGCGAAGATTTTAGTGCCATTGATTCGGTAGTTATAAAAGGGGATACCCTAATAAAATTTACAATAACCAACTTTACTGATGGGCTATACGCACTTAAATTTAAAAGTGAAAAACAGAACCAGGCTGAACTCCTTCTTACCGCAGCAGATAACAATGTAAGGGTTTCGGCAGCCTACCAGGATATTATGAATGGCGAAGCTGCTATTGAAAACAGCCACGAAAATGAGGCTTACCTGCAGTTGATAAAAGTTATTCAGCAGTTTGAACCTTTGTTTACGGAGCAGGCTGCCAAATTGGAAGCGGTTTCTTTTTTTGCCCCTGATTACAAGCGCCAGTTAAAAGTAATAGAAGATAATACAGAGTATTTATACCAGAGCTACTATGCCCAACTGGTTCAGATAGAGCGCGCTTATCCTAAAACCTTTGTGAGCGAAGTGCTGGTGCCTATTAATAAAGTGCCGTTCCGAAGCCAGAATGCGGTTTGGCCATTGCAGTACGATGGTTACCGCGCTTTATTGCACGACCATTATTTTGACAGTATAAATGCTAACGATAGCCGCCTGCTGCGTCACTATGCCTATATTGATAAAATACACGTTTACCTATCTTCTTATACTGATAAAACTTCTGATGGCTCACGGGCAGGTATAGATGTAGTAATGGCAAGCCTTAGGGACAATGAAGAGGTAAACAGCTTCGTGTATACTTCTTTATTAAAAGTGTTTTTAAAATATAAAAGCGAAGTATTAGTCAACTACATTACGGAGAAACACCCCAACGGTTGCGCCCTTAACCTTAGTATGGAAGACCTTAACCGCCTTAGCAATATGCAAAACAGCATGGTAGGTAGTAAGGGGCGCGACATGCTGTTATATGATATAAATGGCAAGGCGCAAAGCTTGTATGAGCAATGCAAAAAGAATAAGGTAACGCTGTTGGTGTACTGGATTAGCTGGTGTACCCGTTGTAAAAAGGAAACACCCGAAATTGAGCGCCTGTATGAACAATACAAGAAGCAGGGCCTGGGCCTTTTTGCAGTAAGCGTTGATGAAAAGAAAGAAGAGTGGGAAAAAGCACTTGCTGCCAATAAGCTAAGCGGTATAAATGTTAGCGAGCTGGTGCCTTTGAAAGAAAGTAAAGTATTGCCCTTATATAATGTAACCACCACACCGGCAGTTTTTCTATTAGATAGAGATGGTAAAATTTTGGCGAAAGGTATTTACGGCGCTCAATTAGAGGCACAAATACTAAAAGCGCTCAAGTAAGCGCATAAAAAAAGCCCTTCGAATTCCGAAGGGCTTTTTATTTATTCCTCTTTAGGCTCTGCCTTTTTCTTGGCGGCCTTGTGTGTGATCTTTAACTCTTCACTGCCTTTTTCCAGTTCTATGAGGAATGTATCGCCGGGCTTGGCATTAGCGCGAAGTATTTCTTCAGCCAATGGGTCCTCAACATACTTCTGAATAGCTCTGTGCAGCGGACGTGCACCAAACTGCGGGTCGTAACCTTTTTCTGCCAAAAAGTCGCTGGCCTCATCGGTCAACTTAATCTCAAAGCCAAGCTCATTCAGGCGTTTGGTAACATCGCGTAAAGCGATATTGATGATTTTGAAGATAGAATCCTTCTCAAGGCTATTGAAGATGATTACATCATCAATACGGTTCAAAAATTCAGGAGAGAAGGTTCTCTTAAGCGCTTTCGAAATCACATTCTTGCTATACTCATCACTTTGGGCCGATTTTGAAGAAGTAGCAAAGCCTACCCCTTGTCCGAAGTCTTTAAGGTCGCGGGCACCGATGTTCGAAGTCATGATAATCAGCGTATTCTTGAAATCAACACGGCGGCCCAGGCTGTCGGTTAAGATGCCGTCATCAAACACCTGCAACAGAATGTTGAATACATCTGGGTGTGCTTTTTCAATTTCATCCAACAACACTACGCTATAAGGCTTACGACGTACTTTTTCGGTAAGCTGCCCGCCCTCTTCATAACCTACATATCCCGGAGGCGCGCCCACTAAGCGGCTAACGCTGAATTTCTCCATGTATTCGCTCATATCAATACGCACCAGTGCATCTTCACTATCAAAAAGGTAGCGGGCTATGGACTTAGCCAATTCCGTTTTACCTACACCTGTAGGGCCAAGGAAGATGAATGTGCCAATAGGCTTCTTAGGATCCTTAAGACCTACACGGTTACGCTGAATGGCCTTAACCACTTTTTTAACCGCTTCGTCCTGCCCAATCACGGCGCCTTGAATTTCGCCGCTCATGTTTACCAGCTTATTGCTTTCGCTTTGGGCAATTTTGTTCACAGGTATACCTGTCATCATTGCAACAACTTCGGCAATATCCTCCTCAGTTACCGGAAAGTGCTTGGTTTTTGCTTCTTCGTCCCACTGCGCCTTCGCCTTGTCCAGTTCTTCTAACAGGCGTTTCTCGGTATCGCGTAGTTTGGCAGCCTCTTCATACTTCTGGCTCTTTACTACGTGGTTCTTCTGATGCTTTATTTCTTCAACCTGTTTTTCAAGGTCCACAATGTTTTTGGGGACATGAATGTTCTTCAGGTGCACACGGGCGCCTACTTCATCCATTACATCTATTGCCTTATCCGGCAAAAAGCGATCGGTGATGTAACGGGTAGAAAGCTTAACACAGGCTTCAACAGCTTCCTTGCTGTAATCAACACTGTGATAGTCTTCGTACTTCGGCTTAATATTATTTAATATCTGTACAGTTTCTTCCGGAGATGGTGGATCAACAATTACCTGTTGGAACCTGCGGGCCAAAGCGCCGTCCTTCTCGATGTACTGGCGGTATTCATCCAGCGTTGAAGCACCTATACACTGCAGTTCTCCACGGGCCAATGCCGGCTTAAAAATGTTGGAGGCATCCAGTGAACCGGTTGCTCCACCTGCACCCACGATAGTGTGTATCTCATCGATAAACAGAATCACATCGCGGTTCTTTTCCAGTTCGTTCATAATGGCTTTCATGCGCTCCTCAAACTGGCCGCGGTATTTGGTACCGGCAACCAAAGCAGCAAGGTCAAGCATTACAATGCGCTTGTTAAACAGCACGCGGCTTACTTTCTTCTGCACTATGCGCAGGGCTAAGCCCTCCACAATGGCGGTTTTACCTACACCGGGCTCACCTATAAGGATAGGGTTGTTCTTTTTGCGGCGCGAAAGGATTTGCGATACACGCTCAATCTCGTTTTCGCGGCCTACAATCGGGTCAAGGGCGCCCTCTTCAGCCAGGTGCGTTACATCGCGGCCAAAGTTATCCAGTACCGGAGTCTTAGATTTAGCATTACCGGGCTTTTTAGAGGCCGGCTGTTGGCCATAACCCCTTGATTTTTCCTCCTCAAAAGGTTCATCTTCAGGTGGGTCGTTAGGCGCTTCTGCCTTAATGTCGTTTTGCACGCCCTCTAATTCGGCCTTAAATACTTCGTAATCCACGTCAAACTGCGAGAAAATCTGGGTAACAACGTTGTCCTTGTTTTTCAGAATTGAGAGCATAAGGTGTTCGGTGCCAATAACATCACTTTTCATCACTTTTGCCTCTAAAACGGTAATTTTTAAAACCTTTTCAGCCTGCTTTGTTAGGGGCAGGTTGTTAGGGTTAAAGTTGCCTTTAGCCGTTTTATCTTTAATCGAATCTTCGATGGTTTTGCGGAGCATGACAGGGTCAATTTCCAGGCTCTTCATCGTTTTAATTGCCAGGCCTTCGCCTTCGCGTATAAGGCCAAGCACCAGGTGTTCAATCCCGATGAAGTCGTGATTGAGCCTTAGCGCTTCTTCGCGGCTGTAGGAGATAACCTCCTTAACCTTTGGTGAAAATTTTGCTTCCATTGAAGAGTTTTAGTCAAATATCAATCCAGAATAGATGTTACGACATACTGTCGGTTCTACCCTGATAAAGACGCCATGTTAACCGTTTTAATTGCATCCTCTCTGTCAAACCTAAGTCATTTGTGGCTAAACATCAAAATACCGCGCCAGCTAAATACTTATAAGGCATGTTAAGTGTCGTAATTACTCTACTACCTGTTTATTTGTTAGACGCCAACGCTGCTTAAATCCTTAATCTCAGCTTCTAAAAATATTATAAACCGCTCACTTTTACCGAACGGCAGATGCCTATCCGGAATTTGTGAAAACAGTATTATTTCTCGAAAACAATCCTTTTCCATACATTGCGGCGGAATTAGTAGTTTCAGAAAAAAACCGTAGATTAGTAAGCGATTCACACTAAAAAGCCCGGCACATGAAATTTCAAGTAGATAAAAGAGACCGTCTGGTTATTGTAAAGCTGAATGAGGAGAAGTTATTGAGTAACCTGGCTCCGCACCTTAAATCGGAACTGGTTATTCTTAACAACGAAGGTTTTCGTAACGTAGTGCTTGATTTAGCCGAGGTACAATATGTTGATTCATCAGGCCTTAGCGCTCTTTTAGTAGGTAACCGCTTATGTAAGGAAGCCGGCGGTATGTTTGTGCTTACAGGCTTAAACCCACACATCCAAAAACTGATTAAAATTTCCCAGCTTGAGCCGATACTGAATATCGTTGCCTCGTTAACAGAGTCGGTTGATTTTGTTATGATGGAAGAGTTGGACAAAGATTTAAGAAGTTAAGCTTTAAGGCTTCATGCAATTTGAGCTTACCATTTTAGGGTGCAATGGAGCCATACCCGCTTTTGACCGCCATCCGTCTGCGCAGGTCGTTAATTACAACGGAAGTGTTTTTTTGGTAGACTGTGGTGAGGGCACCCAGTTTCAAATGATTAAGTATGCCATTAAGCGGGGCAGAATGGACAATATTTTCATCAGCCACCTGCATGGCGATCATTTCTTTGGCCTTGTTGCGCTGCTAACTTCCTTTAACCTTAACTGGCGCGAGCATCCCCTGAATCTTTATGGCCCACCGGCCCTAATGGATATTCTGAACCTGCATTTTAAGCACTCCGAAACAACACTGCGTTACGACATACACTTTCATCCTATAATGGCGGACAAGCCAAGAATTATATACGAGGATAGTGTTATAAGTGTAGAAACCATTATTCTAAAACACCGCCTGCCGACAACCGGCTTTTTGTTTCGCGAAAAACAAAATCTGCGAAAGATTATTCCGGCCAAGATTACAGAATACAACATTCCGTTCGATTATATCAGCGGTATTAAACGGGGTGATGATTTTGTAACAGAAGGCGGAGTAACTATACCCAATAAGGAGTTAACCAGCGTGCCCCTGCCACCGCGCAGTTATGCCTATTGCAGCGATACAGTATTTACTGAAAGCTACATTGAGCAAATACGCGGTATTGACCTGTTATATCACGAGTCAACGTTTATACATGCCCACGCCGAACGCGCTGCCGAAACTTTCCATACCACCACCAAACAGGCGGCTCATATTGCAAAAACTGCAGGGGTAAAAAAACTAATTCTCGGTCACTTTAGCGCCCGTTACGAAAACCTTGAACCCCTGTTGTACGAAGCCAGGGAAGTATTTGCAGAATCTTATCTGGCAGAAGAAGGAAAGACCTTTGCTATGGAAGTGCATAAAGCAGCAACACAGCTATAAGCGCACTAACGCCCCAGCAATTTCTCTATCTGCCTACGGTGCCTTAAGATGTGTACTATGGCATGTTCCAGTAGCTGTTCCAAATCAAAATTTTGTCCCCAACCGCTTTTAATAATGTTATCCAGCACATCCTGAAAAGTCAGGTCGTTTTTATTGGCTAATGTTTCCTCGGTATAGGCCAGCATCAATTTCATTTCGGCAATAACTTCCTGAGGCGAACTGAATGCAAAGTTCTTTTTGTTGCCGGTTATAGGCTCATGCCATTGTTTGCGTATATAGTTAGCGTAGTTATAACCGCAACGAACTACGTGTGCGCAAATTGCCTGAACCGATACGCAGGATGGGTCCTGGGTTTGGGTATCCAATATCTTAACAAAATCATCTTCACTGATAGATAATAGTACGGCCTCAAACTCTGCAGCCACTTTTTGGTATTCATCCATTAAAGCGCCTAATGGCCCCGGCCGATATTGTTTATGGGTATTATCCATTTGCTATTGCATTAAAGGTTCTAATATAAATGGCCAGGTCGCTATCAGAGAAGCAAACAAACACCACTTTTTGCGGCAATTCACTTTCTTTTAAAAAGCTAATTACGGTGGTTAAGGCAATGTAGGTTGCATCTTCAATAGGGTAACCGTAAACACCGGTGCTGATAGCAGGAAAAGCGATAGTGGTTAACTTTTTATCACAGGCTATTTGAAGTGAGTTTTGGTAGCAATTGCGCAACAGGTTTGCTTCATTTTCTTTGCCGCCTTTCCAAACAGGGCCTGCTGTATGTATCACAAATTTTGCGGGCAATTTATAGCCTTTGGTAATTTTAGCCTCACCGGTTCGGCAACCATCAAGCGCTCTACATTCTTCCAATAACTCTTTACCTGCAGCACGGTGAATTGCCCCGTCAACCCCGCCACCACCTAATAAAGAGGTATTGGCAGCATTTACAATAGCATCTACCATCTGTGTGGTAATGTCTCCTTTAATTATTTCAATTCTTTGAACCATATTGATGAAATAACGCTGCTTAATTGAAATCAAACATATGCACGACTTTATTTGCCAAATTTCTCTTTCATCATTTTGGTCATGGCAAGCATTTCATCGCGCAGGCGGGCGGCTTCTAAAAAGTCTGTAGCTTTTGATGCTTCATACATTTTTTTCTTGGTATCCTCAATAGCGCGTTTAAGCTGTTCTTCGTTCATGTATTGCATTATAGGCTCAGCTACAAGGCTTATCTCATCCTGCATTTCAATATAAGCATCAGGCGATGCTTTGCGTATATCAAGCACCGAAGTTTGCTGTAAAATTTCTTCCCTGCTTTTGAATACCGTTAAAGGAGTTATACCATGTTCCTGATTGTATTTTAACTGCTTCTCACGCCGGCGGGTTGTTTCGTCAATGGTCTGTTGCATGCTATCTGTTATTTTATCTGCATACATTATAACCTTGCCATTGCTGTTACGCGCAGCACGCCCGCTAACCTGTATAAGGCTTCTTCTATTGCGTAAAAAGCCTTCCTTGTCTGCATCCAGTATTGCAACCAAAGATACTTCCGGTAAATCGAGGCCTTCGCGCAACAGGTTTACGCCTATTAGTACATCAAACTTGCCAAGGCGCAGGTCCCTTATAATTTCAATACGGTCCAGTGTTTCTACTTCAGAGTGGATGTACCGGCATTTTATGCCTAAGCGGCCGAGATACTTATTTAATTCTTCGGCCATGCGTTTAGTAAGGGTTGTTACCAGCACCCTTTCCTGCATTTTAACCCTTTCATCTATCTCCTCCATCAGGTCGTCCATCTGGTTTTGGCTTGGGCGAACTTCTATAGGCGGGTCTAAAAGGCCAGTTGGGCGAACTACCTGTTCAACAAACAGGCCTTCTGTTTTTTCCAATTCATAATCACCGGGGGTGGCGCTCACATAAATTACCTGGTTCATTTTTGCCTCAAACTCATGGAAGTTCAGCGGGCGGTTATCCAGTGCGCTGGGCAGGCGGAAGCCATACTCTACCAGGTTCATTTTTCGTGCCCGGTCGCCGCCATACATACCGCGTACCTGGTTTACGGTAACGTGGCTTTCGTCAATTACTAATAAAAAGTCATCAGGAAAATAATCTAACAGGCAGTACGGGCGTGTTCCTTTAGCTCTTCTATCTAAAAAGCGCGAATAGTTTTCGATACCGCTGCAGTAACCCAACTCGCGCATCATTTCCATATCAAACTCAACGCGCTCCTTAAGGCGGGCGGCTTCCAGGTTTTTGCCTACACTGCGGAAATACTCCAGTTGTTCGGTCAACTCCAGCCGAATTTCATCCAACACCTGCGATAGAACATCCTTAGAGGTAACATACAGGTTAGCCGGAAAGATGGCAACGTTATTCATACGGCTGCCAAGGGTGCGGCCGGTAGAAGGCTCAAAACTTTCAATCTCTTCTATCTCATCACCAAAAAAGGTTACTCGGTAGGCATAGTCCACATAGGGTAAAGCTATTTCTACTACATCTCCCTTTACGCGGAATGTACCCCGGTGCAAATC
>CAZUHU010000001.1:20880-52700 GCA_964620645.1 uncultured Chitinophaga sp. | reverse complement strand
TGGTCGCCACTGGGTTGAAACTTGGTGGTTAATTCAAACTGCATATATGGAATAGAGAGTGCGTTAAGTGGTAACAAATACTGCGAGGCAGCCTGCAAAGATAAGGCAAAGGCTATCTTATTTCTTTTTCGTTTTGCCTTTTTTAGGCTTATCGTTATCTATCCCGGCTTTTATTTTGGCAGGTAACTTGTTCTTAATCAGCTCGTACGATTGGGTAATGTAATGCTCCCACTCTGCTTTTTTGAAACGACTTCGTGGTTTTATGTAAATCCATTTATAGCGGGCAAGGTAAGGGGCGGGTATAATACCTTCGGAAGACGCCAGTTCTTCAAATTCTTCATCCTTAACCTTTAAAGAAACGCCTGAATCGGGCGAAAAGCCGGTTACACAGAACATTTTTTCCCCTATAAGAAAGCAGAGGTCCTGGCCCCACTTTATATCTTCCTTAACCCCGGGCAGGCTAAGGCAAAACTGCCGTAACGCTTCAATATCCATATTTGCTAAAATAAGATAAAGCCCCTTGACCTTTGAAAGGCCAAAACCATGCTTTTCGGGCGTTTTTTTATCTTAGCCGCCCTAAAAATCCAAAAATGGAATTATCAGAGATTGTAGCGATTACCGGAATGCCGGGTTTATTTAAAGTAAGTGCCCGTAGAAATGATGGGTTGATAGTAACCAGCCTTGTTGACGACAAAACACAGTTCGTTAGCGGACGTAACCATATGTTTACCTCGCTGGATAATGTGACTATGTATACTACTGATGAACCGGCCACGCTTAAAGATGTGCTGGCTTCTATAAAGAAGAATGGCGCCGTGCCTGATGGTAAGGATGATGCCAAAACCAAAGCATGGTTAGAAAAAGTACTACCCAATTACGATAAAGAGAAGGTTTACGTGAGCGATATGAAGAAGCTACTGAAGTGGTATGGCATACTGGAAAGCCGTAACCTGGTAGATGAACTTATTGCTGAGAAAGCTAAAGAAGAGAAAACCGAAGGCAAAGAGGAAGCAACAGAAAAAGTGAAGGCGGCTAAGGAAGATAAGCCGAAAAAAGAAGCGAAGCCTAAGGTGAAGAAAGAGGTAAGCAGCAAGGCCAGCACCAAACCTGCTCCCGGAGCCAAGAAAGTAACCGCCCCCCGCAAGGCTCAATAATAACAGCCTGGTTACCTGGATTGAAAACAACTACAACGAACGAATAAACACATAATAATGAAGATGGGCGAAACCAACATACCAGTTAAAAAGAAAAGGAGTTTCGTAGCGGAAGATTTTAACCCGAATGAATGGGCTTCCCTTGAACCTTATTTTAATGAATTGCTTGAGCGCAGTATAAATTCAGTGGCCGACCTGAACCAATGGTTAAAGGACTGGAGCGAACTTGATACTGCTATGACTGAAAACAGCCGTTGGATATATGTAAAAACAACGGTGGATACCAATGATGAGAAGGCGAAAGCGGACCTGGCTAATCAATATCAAAATATCTTCCCGAGGTATTCCCCAATTGAGAACCAGTTGAAGAAGAAATTTGTTTCTTCCCCTTTTGTTGATCAGCTTGATCAAAGTGTATTCTTTCCAACGTTGCGCAAACTGAGAATGGAGATTGAACTTTACCGCGAAGAGAATATCCCATTGCAGAGTGAGTTGCAGTTAAAGCAAAGCACCTATGATGCTATTGCAGGGGCAGAAAGCATACACTATAACGGAACCGAACTGACCTTTCAGCAAGCTTCCATTTACCTAAAAAGTACGGACCGCGCCCAGCGCGAGGAGGTTTATCGCATGATAAGTGAGCGCAGATTGCAGGACGCTGAGACGTTTGACAATCTACTTACAGAGCTTATTCAGCTACGCCATAAAATAGCACTTAATGCGGGCTACAAAAACTATGTAGAGTATCGCTTTAACGAGCTTGGTCGCTTTGATTATACCAGTGCAGATTGCCTTAACTTTCACAAGGCAGTTGAAGAACTGATAGTACCGGTTAAAAACCGTATGGCTGAAGAACGCCGCCAATTATTGGGGCTGGAAAGCCTTAAACCGTGGGATCTTGACGTAGATACCAGTGGTAAAGCACCACTGCAGCCGGTAAAGAATACGGAAGAGCTTATTGAAAAAACTATAGCCTGCTTTAACAGGCTCGATCCTTATTTCGGCGAACGCATTGAGATACTGAAGAAAATGAATTACCTGGACCTTGAGTCGCGTATGCACAAGGGCCCCGGTGGCTATAATATGACGTTGCCCGAGATAGGGGTACCTTTCATCTTCATGAATTCAGCCAACGATGAGCATGATTTGATTACCATGGTGCACGAAGGCGGCCATGCCATACACACCTTTTTAGCGCACAAGCTTGAGCTAATGGCTTTTAAGGAAACAACTTCGGAAGTGGCTGAAGTGGCTTCAATGGGCATGGAGCTTATGAGCATGGAGCATTGGGATTTGTTTTATAACAATGCCGATGATTTAAGGCGTGCTAAGGTTAACCACCTGCGTTATATCCTTTCGGTATTAACCAAAACCTGTTTAGGCGATAGCTTCCAGCATTGGTTATACCTTAACCCTAACCACACGGTTGAGGAGAGAAGAAACAAGTGGGCTGAGTTAAGCGCCCGCTTTGGCGGAGCCGGCATTGATTGGACCGGCTTTGAGAAAGACCTGCAAACAGGCTACCACCGCATACTGCACTTCTTTGTAGTTCCTTTTTACTATATCGAATATGCTTTTGCGCAGTTAGGCGCCATTGCCTTATGGAGAAACTTTAAGAACGACCCGGCAAAGGCCGTGGCCGACTACAAAAGCGCGCTTAGCCTGGGTTACACCAAACCCATTCCGGTGTTCTACGAAACTGCGGGAGCCAGGTTTGACTTCAGTAAGGATTACGTGGCTTCGTTGGTAAGCTTTATAAACGGCGAACTGAAAAAGCTGGCTTAAGCTGCTACCGTTTTAAATTTTCTACATATCACTTGCAATAATTGAAAAGTGAGTATCGTTTAATTGTATCGCTGCGGGGTATTCTCCTACATTCGTTACCAGAGGGGTATAATCGGCAAGCGAAAACCAAATGCGCCCGCCTTTAGCCTAACCCATGCAGGAAAATCATTTAAAATACTCAGTGCTTGGCACCGCCTTATTGTTGGCAGTGCTTTTGGCTTTATATATAATACCTGAGTTTGATATTGGAGAGTTTCACTTCAGGCGGATAAATCTTTTGGCGGATATTATGCGAAAGGATGATAACCTAGCTCAGGCGGACACCACCAAAATGATAAAACCTGTTTTTGCCGATACCTGCAAAACAGGAGTTACCTGTATAGAAGATTATAGTAAGGATACCAGTGGCATGAAGACCTTTTTGGCAGCGCTGGATTCAGTTAAAACAAGGCCCGTACGTATTGCCTGGTTTGCCGATTCATACGTTGAAGGAGACATAATGCTGGATCCTTTAAGGGACACACTGCAGGCTATATTCGGCGGTTCAGGTGTAGGGTTCGTACCTATAACATCAGAAGTTGCGGGCTTCAGGCAAACTGTAATTCATAGCTACGACAACTTTACCACTTACTCAATAGTAGGCGACAAGAGTGCCGAGCACCCTATGGGGCCTGCCGGCCATACTTATGTGCCACTAGCCGGCAACCAGGTTCACTACAGTGCTATTAAGCGAAGCAGGCTGAATAGTTTCCCGGTTGCGTACCTCTACTTCGGTAATACTGCCGGCGCTAAATTACTGCTGAACCAAGGGGCTGCGGTAGATTTACCGGCAACAAGTGGAATAAGCAAAATGAAACTGGGCACTGCGCTGCAAAGTGTTACTCTGCAAGTGGATGGCAGTGCTGATTTATACGGCGTTTCATTTGAAGATACTAAGGGTATTTGCGTAGATAATTTTTCAGTTCGCGGTAATTCAGGCTTAGGCCTGGGTGGTGTATCGGAGCAGATGTATAAGAACTTTGATGCTATTCACCCGTACGATTTGGTGGTTATAAGTTATGGGTTGAACGTTGCCAATGCCAAGTCAAAGAACTATGATTGGTATACAAAGGGTATGAGCCAGACCATAGGAATGATGAAAAGGGCTTTCCCCAAAGCATCGGTACTGGTAGTTGGCTGTAGTGACAGGGGCCAAAAAGTAGATGGGGTGTTGCAAACCATGCCGGGTATAAAGGAATTGATAGAAGCGCAGCGAAAGATGGCGGCCGATAACCAGGTTTGTTTTTATAACCTGTTTGAAGCAATGGGTGGAGATAGCACTATGGTTAAGTGGGCTGGCATGAAACCTAAACTTGCTAATGGGGATTATACCCACCCAACCTATTACGGCGGCAAAAAGGTAGCGGAGATTATTACGGGCACAATTTTATATGAAAAGGAGAAGTATGAACGACGGAAAAAGAGTATGTAATAAAATGCCGGGTGCCGGCAGCCGTGCGTTGCATTACGGGCTCGTTCAAAGCGTAGCCTGCTTGCTTCTTCTTGCCTTTGGCTTGAATGTAAAGGCGCAAAATGGTATTGTAAACTTCAGCGCGAAGAAGTATGCTTTTATACATCCTGACCGAAATGAGATAGTTAACGATAAGGGGCTTGAGCCTTTTTTCGAAAAACTCTACACACAAAAGACGGGCAACAACCAAAGGGTAAGTGTATTGCACATTGGCGACTCGCACATACAGGCCGATTTTTTAAGTGCGCAGGTAAGAACCAATTTCCAAAAGGATTTTGGTAATGGTGGCCGTGGTATTGTAGTGCCGCTAAGGGTAGCCGGCAGTAACGAACCGTTTAACTACAAAATAACCAGCAATTACGCCTGCACTTCAAAGCGCTGTATTTATGTAAATGACCCCATGCCTATTGGAATAGGAGGTGTTACTATTAAAACTGATTCGCCGGATATAAAATTCTTTCTACGGGCATTTGATTACGCGCCCTTAAATTACTCTTTTAATAAGCTAACCCTGTTCTATCAAAAGGATAGTACGTCGTTTGACTTTAGGGTAACAGATACCTTAGGTAATACGCTGGGTATTCTTAGCAGCATATCAACTGAAAAATACCGCAATATTTCATCAACTGCCTTACCTGCAAACACCAATGCCGTGGTAATAAGCGCTGAACGTTCTGATACCAACCAAAGGCAGGCTACTATTTTCGGTATTAACCTTGAAAATGATAGCAGCGGAGTGGTGTATCATACGGTAGGCGCCAATGGAGCGGAAGCCTTTCAATATGTGCGCGCCAAATATTTTGCTGAGCAAACACAGGTGTTGGAGCCTGATCTGATCATTATCTCACTAGGCACCAACGAGGCGCAACGAAGGCCTTTGGACAAAGGCTTGATGACACGCAGGCTAGATTCGCTGGTTAGCGCCTTGCACCGTTACAATCCTAATACGGCAATAGTATTTACCACCCCGCCTGATTCGTATTACCACAGGAAGTATTATAACAGTTCGGTTTCTCAAATGCACGAAGTAATCGTGAATTATGCCAAGGCCGAAAATATTGCTGTTTGGGATCTGTTTTCTATTTCGGGAGGTTACAAAAGTTGCTATATGTGGAAGAAGTATCACATGATGCAACGCGATGGTTTGCATTTTACACGTGGGGGTTATGAATTCCAGGGGAACCTTTTATACGAAGCACTAATTAAATCATACAATAAGTATGTTTCATCCCGACCTCAGTAAACTGCTTTCACAGTTTGTTTACCACCCTAATGAGCCGATGATATTCAGCTCAGGACTTTTCCTTTTCATATTCCTGGGCTTTATTACTGTTTACTACCTCGTGCACGAGGACTTCAGGCTAAAGCTTACTTACGTTACGCTTTTCTCCTTGTTTTTTTATTACAAGTCAAGCGGTATCTACTTTTTGCTGCTTATACTTTCTACGGTAGTGGATTATACACTGGCAAACAAAATATACTATGCCGAAAAGCAACAGCATAAAAGATGGTGGCTTATATTAAGCCTGGTGTTAAACCTGGGGCTACTTACTTATTTTAAGTACACTAACTTTTTCTATTCTATTTATTGCGACCTTGTCAATCACCATTTCGACCCCTTCAATATTTTCATACCTGTCGGCGTTTCTTTCTTTACGTTCCAATCTCTTAGCTACACCATAGATATTTACCGTAAGGAAATAAAGCCTATAGGCAACATTCTTGACTATGCC
The DNA here is from genome assembly GCA_964620645.1 of uncultured Chitinophaga sp. GTDB lineage: Bacteria > Bacteroidota > Bacteroidia > Chitinophagales > LD1 > Bog-950. Next base: position 46,518 of record CAZUHU010000001.1, on the reverse strand, counting down.
TTCTTTGTTTCTTTTTTCCCGCAATTGGTGGCGGGCCCTATAGTAAGAGCCAAAGATTTTATACCGCAGATATATAAGCCAACCTTTGTTTCCAACCAGGATTTAGGCAGGGCTGTTTTTCTAATAGCGGCAGGCCTTTTTAAAAAGGCTGTGATTTCTGACTACATCAGTGCAAATTTTGTAGACCGCATATTTGAAAATCCAACGCTTTACACCGGGCTTGAAAACCTGATGGGTGTTTATGGTTATGCACTTCAAATTTATTGCGATTTCAGCGGCTATAGTGATATGGCCATCGGTATAGCATTGCTTATGGGCTTTCACTTTAACATCAACTTTGATTCACCTTATCAATCCAGCAGCATTACTGAGTTTTGGCGGAGGTGGCACATTTCGTTAAGTACCTGGCTTAGGGATTACCTATACATCTCTTTGGGGGGCAACCGTAAAGGCAGATGGCGCACCTATCTTAATCAGTTTCTTACCATGTTACTGGGCGGCATGTGGCATATGATAGGCGGGCTCTCCTACCTGGCGGGGTTCAGGTTTATACTTTGGGGCGCGCTGCATGGCATTGCGCTGGGTATTGATAAATACGTAAAGGAGTTTATCAAAATACCGGATACAAAGTTGATGAAAGTATTGGGCGTAATATTCACCTTCCATTTTGTGTGCTTTTGCTGGATATTCTTCAGGGCTGAGGATATGGTTAAGGCAGGTGAAGTGCTTACGCAAATTACAAGGCATTTTACCCCATCCATCTTCTTTGAATTTGTAAGCGGCTATCAAAAGGTGCTGTTTGTTATGCTTTTAGGCTTCATTCTACACTTTCTGCCCCGCAGTATGGAGCTAAAGGCCCAGGGCTGGGTAACTGACTTTCCTTTAGCCGGCAAGGTGGCTATATTGGCTGCCGTGGTTATCCTGGTGATACAGGTAAAAAGCTCCGAAATACAGCCTTTCATATACTTCCAGTTCTAAGCATAACTTAGTAGTTATTAAATACGGTTTATTAGATTCACGCTGCTAAAACAATTGCTATGCAGTATATGGAAGGTATGCTCAAAGAAGGAGCGCTTAAAGGGAAGACCATAATTATTACCGGTGGTGGCACAGGTTTAGGAAAGTCAATGACAAAGTACTTTTTGACATTGGGCGCCAACCTGGTTATTACAAGCCGTAAGTTGGATGTTTTGCAAAAAACGGCCAGCGAACTTGAAGCGGAAACCGGCGGAAAAGTATTGGCTGTGCAATGCGATGTGCGTAATTGGCTTGAAGTAGAAAAAATGCTGCAGGATACGGTAGCCACTTTCGGCGGAGTTGATGTATTAGTAAATAATGCAGCAGGTAACTTTATCAGCCCTACCGAGCGCCTTTCGCCACGTGCTTTTGATACAGTGGTGGATATTGTTTTAAAAGGTTCTTACAACTGCACCCTTGCACTGGGTAAATATTGGATTAACAACAACCAACGCAATAAAGCAGTGTTAAGCATAGTTACCACTTATGCCTGGACCGGTTCAGCCTACGTTGTGCCTTCAGCCTGTGCTAAAGCAGGTGTATTGGCCATGACGCGTTCGCTGGCAGTAGAATGGGCAAAATACGGTATACGTATGAACGCCATTGCACCGGGGCCTTTCCCTACCAAAGGCGCATGGGACCGTTTGGTACCCGGCGAATTCCGCGAGAAATATGATTTGGTAAAACAGGTTCCTTTACGCCGCGTGGGCGAACACCAGGAACTATGCAATCTTGCGGGCTATTTGGTTTCCGATTACTCAGCCTATGTAAACGGCGATGTTGTTACAATTGATGGTGGTGAGTGGTTACAGGGCGCAGGTGAGTTTAACCTGTTCGATGATGTTACCAAGGAGCAATGGGACATGATAGAAAAGATGGTTCGCGGAGCAAAAAGTGAGTAGGCATGCTATTCAGTACAACCGAAGAAAACTACATAAAAGCCATCTTTCACCTTAGTGAGGAAGGAGATGAGAGCATTTCTACCAACAGCATAGCAAAGGCTGTAAACGCAACAGCCGCTTCAGTAACCGACATGCTGAAAAAACTGAAGCAGAAAAAAATTATCAGTTACGAAAAATACCATGGCGTTCACTTAACCAAGGATGGTGAGAAGATTGCCAAAGGTATTATCAGAAAGCACCGCTTGTGGGAAGTGTTTTTAGTAGAGAAGCTTGGCTACGGATGGGATAAAATACATGATATAGCTGAACAACTTGAACACATACACAGCGATGAACTTATTGATAAGCTGGATAAATTTTTAGGTTACCCGCGTTTTGACCCTCATGGCGACCCTATTCCGGATGCTTCAGGAAACATACATAGCCATAATCAAAAGCTGCTTTCAGAAATGAGTGAAGGTGATGGCGGAAAAGTTTTGGGGGTAAAGGATAGCTCGGCCAAATTTTTGCAATACCTGGATTCGCATAACATACAATTGGGTTCAGAAATTGAAATTACCGGCATAGTAGACTTTGATGGTTCGTTTGTAATTAAACTCGATAAGCGGAAAAAGGCTACCATTAGTAAAATGGCGGCGCAGAATATTTTTATAGGATAGCCTCTCTTAGGGGAATATTAATTGCCAGTATCCTACGTCTTCCCACTTATTAAACTTGAAACCCACTTCTTTTTGTATTCCGATTTTTTGGAAGCCTAACTTTTCGTGAAGCCGTATGCTGGCGGGGTTTGGTGGTACGATGCCAGCCAGGATGCAGTGCATGTTTTTAGCCCGTAATTTTTCAAGTAAAGCAGTATAGAGGGCATAGCCAAAGCCTTTTCCGTTAAGGCCATTTTTAATGTACACGGTGCTTTCGGCAGAGAAGCGATAGGCGCTGCGGCTTTTCCATTCCGTGGCATAAGCATAACCTACAATTTCGCCCTCTACTTCCATAACAATCCACGGATATGTAGCCTGAACTCCTTGTATGCGTTCGGCCATTTCCGAAACTGTTTTAGCTTCCTCTTCAAAGGTTACAACGGTATGTTCAATGTAGTAATTGTAAATTTCAGTAATGGCAGGCACATCGCTGCCAATCGCATCCCGAATCATTAATGCTGAACTATTTTCGTTATCAGATTACTTAACTCTGTTGCCCAATGCGAATACATTTTGCCGGAAGGGTGCAGTCCATCGTTAGCCACCAGCCCGGGGTCGTCAATTGTCTTGCGTGAATGAGGCGTGATATCTATAAAATGTGCATGAGCCTTAACGGCTTCCTCCTTACCAATCGCATTAAAGGCATCAATTTCGGCAGCAATTTGAGCTGAGCTTCGATGCTTAGGGTCCTGTGATACAAAGGGGGTGGCGCCCCAGTCGGGTATGGAAATTACGATTACGTGCTTACTGTTTCCACCGGCATACTGTATGGCGGTTTCCAACAGGCCTTTAAATTCAGCACGGTAATTTTCAAGGTCGCGCCCACGGTACTGATTGTTTACACCTATCAGCAAGGTTACAAAGTCAAATTTTTGCTTTATCCCTCTTTCCTCAATAGCAGCAGCTAATTCATCGGTGGTCCAGCCGGTTTTGGCAATAATCTCTGGTTGCTTAAAGGTAACGCCCCCTTGCAGAAGCATTTGCACCGCCTGTTCTGCAAAGCGCTCGTTTTCAGCTACAGATTCGCCTATGGTATAAGAATCACCAAGGCATAACATCGTATATTTTGCGTGGCTCATAAATGAACTGTTGATTAAGGTAAAAAAGACGAGCAGAAAAGCATTTCTGTATCCCATTAGCCAAAGCAAATGAAAAAAAGTTAAATAAATTTAGTCTTATCAAAAATCATTTTTAGATTTGTCTAAAATTTAGCTTTACCTATGCAAAAGTCACTACAGGAAGTTCACGGAAGTATAGATACTACGGGAACCAAGACCGGGTTCAGGAGGTTTTTGCTTTTTGTGGGCCCTGCCTTTATGGTGGCGGTGGGTTATATGGACCCCGGTAACTGGGCCAGCGACATTGCCGGCGGCAGCCGTTTTGGCTATAAGTTGATATGGGTGCTGCTGATGAGCAACCTGATAGCCCAATTGCTGCAGTCGTTAAGTGCGCGGCTTGGTTTAGTAGCGGGTAAGGATCTGGCGCAGGCTTCGCGCGAAATTTATCCGCCTGTTATTAATATACCCCTGTGGGTGTTGGCTGAAATTGCCATTGCCGCCTGCGACTTAGCGGAGGTACTGGGTATGGCAATTGGCCTTAAACTTCTTTTCGGCTTGCCGCTGATATGGGGGGTATCGCTGGCCGTGCTGGACACCTTTATCATTTTGTTTTTACAAAGCCGCGGCATGCGGTATATGGAAGCTTTTATCTTCGCGCTGGTATTTATTATAGGCGCTTCATTTTTTGTGGAGCTGTTTTTTGCCAAACCGGCTATAGGCGATGTAGCCACCGGCTTTATACCCAGTGAACTTTCCGGCGATGCCCTATATATAGCTATTGCCATATTAGGTGCAACAGTAATGCCGCACAACCTGTACCTTCACTCCGCCTTGGTGCAAACACGCTCCGTTAAACGTACCAGCGAAGGATTAAAAGAGGCGATACGCTATAACTTTTTTGATTCCGCCCTGGCACTTAACCTTGCCTTTTTTGTAAACGCTTCCATTCTTATCCTTTCGGCTGCAGTGTTTTTCCATAGCGGCCACCACGAGGTTACAAGCATAGAGGGCGCGCACAGTATGTTACAACCTTTACTTGGCGAATACCTTGCCCCCATACTTTTTGCGGTGGCCCTTATTGCATCAGGGCAGAGCTCAACCATAACAGGTACCCTTGCCGGGCAGATTATTATGGAAGGTTACCTTGACCTTCGTATTGCCCCTTGGCTGCGCCGGTTGATTACGCGTTTGATAGCCGTTGTGCCGGCTGCTTTGGTTATTTATTACCTGGGCGAATCGAAAGTAGATGCGATGCTGTTGTTTTCGCAAGTGATATTGAGCCTGCAACTGGGCTTTGCTGTTATTCCGCTTATACAATTTGTAAGTGATAAAGAGCGCATGGGAGAGTTTGCCATTAAGCCTTCAATAAAAATACTTGCCTGGATTTCCGCTGTGATAATACTTGGCTTAAATGTGAAGCTGACCATTGACACCTTAAGTGAATGGCGCGTTGATTTGGCGAATCACATCTGGATATTCAACTTTATTATTCTGCCGGTTGTAGTGGTGGTGGCGCTGTTTCTGTTATACATAGTGTATTGTGCGCTTACCGGTAAAAAGCTGCTAAAGCAAACCAAGGTGCCTCACGGTAGGGCGGAGGAGTTGCCTGCTTTACAAAGCAAGCAATACCAGCGCATAGCAGTATGTATTGACTTTAGCGGCCACGATGTGCGGGCAATAACGGAAGCTGTGGCCCAGGGCACCAAGGACACGGAGTTTTACCTGATACATATTGTAGAAACTGCGGGCGCCCGCTCGATAGGAGAAGATATTAAAGATTTTGAAACAGATGAGGACAGCAAGGAACTGATGAACTATGTGCTGAAGTTGCACGAGCAGGGTTATAAGGCTAAAGCAAAACTGGGCTTTGGTGTACCCAGCAAACAAATTCCTAAAGTGGTTGAAGAAATAGATGCACAGCTTTTGGTTATAGCCAAGCATGGCCACCGGGGTATAATGGATTTTATTTTAGGTGAAACGATAGCGGAAGTGCGGCATACGGTTAAATGTGCAGTGCTGTTAGTATAATGAAAACAAAATTCTTCCTCCTCTTACTGCTTATAAATGGCTTGGTGCAGGCACAGAGCAGCATCAGCGGAAGAGTGAGTGATGCCGATACGAAGGAGGCAGTGCCCTTTGCCAATGTAGTGGTAAGCAATACCACAACGGGAACTACTACTGATGAAGCAGGGCAGTTTAAATTACAGCTGCCTGCCGGTACAGCCAGCATCATTATTTCATCCATAGGTTATAAAAGCGATACCCTTGTGTTGAGCAAGGGCAAGGCAGTGTATGATGTAGCGTTGCGCCCATCTGGAGGGAAGCTGAGCGAGGTAGTGGTTTCGGGCACAATGCGCGCTATGAGCAAAATGGAATCGCCCATACCGGTGGAAGTTTACACGGCAGCCTTATTTAAGAAGAATCCAACCCCATCCCTGTTTGAATCGATGAATATGATAACGGGTGTGCAGCCACAGTTAAACTGCAATGTGTGCAACACAGGCGATATACATATAAACGGCCTGGAAGGGCCTTATACCATGATACTGATAGACGGTATGCCCATAGTATCGGCACTAAGCAGTGTGTATGGCTTGCACGGCATACCCAGCAGCATGGTTAAGCGTGTGGAAGTGGTAAAAGGGCCTGCATCCACTTTATACGGTAGCGAGGCGGTGGCAGGCCTGGTTAATGTGATCACAAGAGATGCCATTTCATCGCCTTTGTTTAAGGCGGATATAAGTGGCACTACTGTGGGTGAGTTTAATGCAGATGTATCGGCCAAATGGAAAGCCGGCCGCGCTAATTCGCTGTTAGGCGTTAATTACTTTAACTACTGGATACCGAAGGACATTAATAAGGATAATTTTACAGATGTTACCCAGCAAAACCGTTTTTCTGTTTTCAATAAGTGGGATATACGGCAGAAGAATGATAAGACGGCCTCGCTGGCATGGAGATATGTTTATGAAAACCGCTGGGGCGGCGAAATGCAATGGAATACACGCTGGCGCGGATCAGACAGCATATACGGCGAGAGTATATTTACCCAGCGCGTAGAAGCTTTCGGTTCGGTTGGCTTGCCTACAGGCAGGGAGAATATACGTTTAGACTATAGCTATAACTATCATTACCAGGATAGTTATTACGGAAAGGTGAAATACCTGGCGCAACAGCATACAGTGTTTGCGCAATTGGTATGGGACAAAGAATGGAAGGTGGTGAGCCTCTTAAGTGGCCTTCCTTTCCGCTTTATGTATTATGATGATAATTCGGTGGCAACAATGCAAGGAGATTCTGCCAACAGGAAGAATAAACCCTCCTTCAGCTACTTGCCCGGTGTGTTTGCACAGGCTGAGTTTCGCATACACCCGAAGTTTACCCTGCTTACCGGTGCACGCTACGATTATAACAGCACACATGGTCATATTTTTACACCACGTTTAAGCTTTAAGTTTTCGCCACACAAGAATCATACGCTACGCTTAACGGGTGGCAGCGGTTACCGCGTGGTGAATATTTTTACTGAAGACCATGCTGCCTTAACCGGCGCACGCGAAGTAGTAATAAGCAGCGCCCTTAAACCCGAACGCAGCTGGAACGGCAACCTTAACTACAACGGCTATATTAACCATGCCCATGGCTTTGTTGACCTGGATGTGAGTTTGTTTTACACCTACTTTAGCAACCAGATAGTGGCTGATTTTTTAAGCGACCCCCAAAAAATTATTTACGATAACCTGAATGGTTATGCAACATCGCGCGGAGCAAGCACTACCCTTAATTTTTCGTTTACGAACGGGCTACACATCAGCACCGGTTTTACGTGGATGGATGTGTTCCGTATGCAGCGTGACACAAACGGGGTAATGCAACACCTGCCGCAGTTGTTTGCGCCGCAGTTCTCTGCTAACTACACGGTTAGTTACAACATCCGCAAAATAGGATTGACTATTGACTGGACCGGCCGCATTAACGGGCCTATGCATCTACCTGTGGTGCCTAATGATTACCGCCCTGAAAAATCGCCCACTTATTGCCTGATGACCATACAGCTTACCAAAATACTGCCTAAAAACTTTGAGCTGTATGCAGGGATTAAAAACGTATTAAACTTTTTGCCTAAGGACCCTATCCTTCGTGCATTTGACCCATTTGATAAACACATTGCCGAGAATAACCCTAACGGCTATACCTTTGACCCCAGCTATAATTATGCACCCGTGCAGGGCATTAAGGGTTTTATAGGCCTGCGCTGGACCCTGTTTTCGGCTACTGCCAAACAAGCGGCAGGCGAATAGGGATTAACCCTCCAGATATTCTTTAAGCAAAGTTCCCAGATGCTCAAGCCTTTTATGCGCAACACCTTTAATTACACCTCCCATTAATTTATACATGCCCTTGGGTTCAATGGTTAATGAGTGCTTAAGCAATGTACCCGCTTTTGTTTTCGAAAATTCTGCCCGGTGTATGATTTTACCAAACTTGGTGTCGAGTGCTTGTGCGAATGATTTATCCTTTTCAACCTGCAAATATTCTACTTCAATTTCGCCTGCATCATTGGATGTTGCACTGAAACGCGAACCCGCCCCCAGCGGACCTGCAGTAAGTTTTTTTATATCGCTTAACCCTTCGTGATGGTTCCACTTTGCCTGGTTATAGGGGTCGGATGCCATGACAAATACTTCAGAAACGGGTTTATTGATTTCTACACTTGCTGATACTGTTATCATATACTGCTATAATAAGGAGAGTAAAAAGCATTTTCAAACACTTTTATTGACACTAACAATAACGGTTGACCCGTACGCCTATTGTTGCGAATACTTTAACAGTAAATATATTGCCGGCAACTAATTGCTATGCAACACAATCAAAAGATAGCGCTATGGGTAGAGGAGGGCGTAACTAAAACAAAAAGCCCCGCAATTGCGAGGCTTTTTGTTTTTACTGTAATCATGCTTCGGCTGGCTTAGCATGACACTTGATGTATTTTATCCGATTAACTCTACTCCACCGGTTTCTACTTTCTTTTCGGTTTTTTCGAGGTCCTCTTTGTTGGTTACGATAATCTCTTTGAACTTGCGTAAGCCGGTACCTGCCGGTATGCGGTGACCAACAATTACGTTCTCCTTCAAACCTTGCAGGTAATCCTGCTTGGCAGAGATTGATGCAGTGCTTAACACCTTGGTAGTTTCCTGGAACGAAGCAGCAGAGATCCATGAGTGAGTAGCCAATGAAGCGCGGGTAATACCTTTTAATTGCGGAGATGCAGTTGCAGGTATGGCATCGCGGTATTCAAGCAACTTCTTATCAGCGCGCTTAAGAATAGAATTCTCTTCGCGGATCTGACGAAGGGTGGCTATCTGGCCTGCGCGCATGTTTTCGCTTTCGCCGGCATCAGTAATTACCTTCTTATCAAAAATCTCATCGTTATCTTCTAACAGGTCAAACTTATCAACGGCTTCACCTTCAAGGAACATAGTATCACCCGGATCATCCACAACCATCTTGCTCATCATTTGGCGAACGATCACCTCAATGTGCTTATCGTTGATTTTGATACCCTGTAAACGGTATACTTCCTGAATTTCGTTCACTAAGTATTCCTGAACGGCGAATGGCCCTTTAATAGCCAGAATATCTGTTGGAGTTACAGCACCATCAGAAAGTGGTGTGCCTGCGCGAACAAAGTCCTGCTCCTGTACTAATATGTGACGGCTTAGCGGCACCAGGTACTTGCGGATATCGCCTTCGCGGCTTTCTACAATTACCTCGCGGTTACCACGCTTAACGCCTCCGAAACGAACTACACCGTCAATTTCAGAAACCGTAGCAGGGTTGCTTGGGTTACGCGCTTCAAACAATTCCGTTACACGAGGAAGACCACCGGTGATATCCTTCACCTTACCCATTACTCTCGGTATTTTGGCGATGATTTGACCGTGTTTAACTTCTTCTCCGTTTTCGATATTGATGTGGGCGCCTACAGGCAGGTTGTATACCTTGCCGTCTTTGCCGTGTTCAATAACGATTGAAGGAATCTTGGTTTTGTCTTTTGATTCGATGATCACTTTCTCGCGGTGGCCGGTTTGTTCATCCATCTCATCGCGGAAGGTAATGTTCTCAATGATGTGCTCGAACTTCGCTTTACCGTTGTGTTCGCTGATAATAACGTTGTTATATGGATCCCACTTACAGATAAGGTCGCCCTTTTTAACGTGTTTGCCATCTTTTACAACTATCTGCGAACCGTAAGGTATGTGGTAAGAGATCAACACCTTGTCAGCGTTGTCTTCTTTCACAATACGTAATTCACCGGTACGGCCGATAACGATATTTATCTTCTCACCGTTCTCGTCAATTGCATGCGTTACACGCACACCGTCGAACTGGATAACGCCATCAAAGCGGGCAGAGATCTGAGATTCAGATGTACCTAAGCTGGCGATACCACCCACGTGGAAGGTACGAAGTGTAAGCTGGGTACCCGGTTCACCGATTGATTGTGCAGCGATAATACCTACTGCATCACCAGTTTCAGCTAAGCGGTTAGTTGCCAGGTTACGGCCGTAACACTTAACGCAAACACCTTTGCGGCTTTCGCAGGTTAATACCGAACGTATTTCTATAGTTTCAATACCTGAAGCTTCAATGCGCTTGGCAACATCTTCCATAATGTCCTGTCCGGCGCTTGCCAACAGTTCATCCGTTTCAGGATGGTAAACATCGTTTAACGAAGTGCGGCCCAGGATACGGTCGAACAATGGTTCAACGATATCCTCATTGTCTTTCAGAGCAGAGATAGCGATACCACGAAGTGTTCCGCAATCTTCCTCAGTAATAACAACATCCTGTGCAACGTCAACTAAACGACGGGTAAGGTAACCGGCATCCGCTGTTTTAAGAGCCGTATCGGAAAGACCTTTACGCGCACCGTGAGTAGAGATGAAGTATTCCAATACCGAAAGACCTTCTTTAAAGTTCGCAAGGATAGGGTTTTCGATAACCTCAGAACCTGTAGAGCCTGATTTACGAGGCTTGGCCATAAGACCCCTCATACCTGACAACTGCTTGATCTGCTGTTTAGAACCCCTCGCACCTGAGTCAAGCATCATGAAGATAGAGTTGAAACCCTGTTTGTCTTCGCTGATCTGCTTCATCAACTGGTTAGTAAGGCGGTTATCGGTTGCAGTCCAAATATCCACTACCTGGTTAAAGCGTTCTTTATCGGTAATAAAGCCCATCTGGTAGCTATCGTAAATTTCATCTACCTTCTGTTGTGCTTCTTCAACCAGCTTCTCTTTGTTGCTTGGTGTAACCACATCACGCAGGTTAAAGCTCAAGCCACCTTTAAAGGAGTAGAAGAATCCAAGTTTCTTGATGTCATCAAGGAATTTAGAAGTAGTTGGTATGTCGGTTTCAGCAAGGATAGAGCCGATAACATCTTTCAGCGTTTTCTTGCCTAACATTTTGTTTACGAAGCCTACGTTTTCAGGTACTACCTGGTTAAAGATTACGCGGCCTACAGTGGTTTCAATTACACGGTAAACCATTTTGCCGTTTTCTTTAACGCGCACGCGGCATTTTACAACAGTGTGCAGTTCAACTTTGCCTTCGTTAAGGGCAATTATAGCTTCTTCAGCACCGTAGAAAGCAAGGCCCTGGCCTTTTACTTTTTCAGTTTCAGTGCTGCGCTTTTCTTTGGTCATGTAGTATAAGCCCAACACCATGTCCTGTGAAGGAAGGGTGATTGGCGTACCGTTTTGCGGGTTCAAAATGTTGTGCGATGCAAGCATTAGCATTTGCGCTTCAAGAATAGAAGCGTTGCTAAGCGGCACGTGCACGGCCATCTGGTCACCGTCAAAGTCGGCGTTGAAAGCCGTACAAACCAGCGGGTGAAGTTGTATAGCCTTACCTTCGATAAGTTTAGGTAAGAATGCCTGGATAGATAAACGGTGAAGGGTTGGAGCACGGTTCAACAGAACAGGGTGTCCTTTCAATACGTTTTCCAAAATATCCCAAATAACCGGCTCTTTCTTGTCCACTAATTTCTTAGCGCTCTTTACGGTTTTAACTATACCTCTTTCAATAAGCTTACGGATAATAAATGGCTTAAATAACTCCGCAGCCATATCCTTAGGTAAACCGCACTCGTGCAGCTTTAATTCAGGGCCTACTACGATAACCGAACGACCAGAGTAGTCAACACGTTTACCTAACAGGTTCTGACGGAAACGGCCTTGCTTACCTTTCAATACATCAGAAAGCGATTTCAATTGACGGCCACCTTCGGCTTTAACAGCATTTGATTTACGGCTGTTATCGAACAGGCTGTCGATAGCTTCCTGTAACATACGCTTCTCGTTACGCAGAATTACTTCCGGCGCTTTGATTTCTACCAGGCGCTTCAAACGGTTGTTACGGATGATAACGCGACGGTATAAGTCGTTCAAATCAGACGAGGCGAAACGGCCACCATCTAATGGCACTAACGGACGTAACTCAGGTGGTATAACCGGCAGGTATTGAATAACCATCCACTCAGGCTTGTTTTCAATATGCTGGTTACCGCCACGGAAGGCTTCTACCACGCTCAAACGCTTAAGGGCTTCTGATTTACGCTGGCGCGATGTTTCGTTAGCAGCATCATGACGCAACTGGTAGCTTAATTCATCAAGGTTAATGCGGCTGAGCAATTCCTTAATGGCTTCGGCGCCCATCTTGGCAATAAATTTATTTGGATCGGTATCTTCCAACATGTAGTTGTTCTTCAACTCATCGTTTTCAAATACTGACAGGTATTCTTCTTCGCTTAACAGGTCCAGGTAGTTAAGCTTTTTGCGCTCTTCACCTTTTTCCGTTAGTACGGTTATTTCGTTAGCAGCTTTACCGGGCTGTATTACCACGTATTTTTCGTAGTAAACAATGCTCTCCAGTTTTTTGGAGCTTACCCCTAACAGGTAACCGATTTTGTTTGGCAGGCTCTTGAAGTACCAAATGTGCACTACAGGCACAGTAAGCTTAATGTGGCCCATGCGCTCGCGGCGTACCTTCTTCTCGGTAACTTCCACACCGCAACGGTCGCACACAATACCCTTGTAACGGATACGCTTGTACTTGCCGCAGTAACATTCATAATCTTTTGTTGGCCCGAACACACGCTCGCAGAACAAACCTTCCATTTCGGGTTTGTAAGTACGGTAGTTAATGGTTTCGGGTTTTTTAATTTCTCCGTTGCTACGAGACAGGATAGCATCAGGCGAAGCCAGCATGATGGTTATCTTGTTGAAGTCGGAGCGCTGTTTGTTTTCTTTTTTGAACGCCATTTGTAATTTGGATTAAAGTATCAAACAATAAATAAAGCCCTGCGCAGAAGGACTTTGATTTGCCTGGTTTCGCGCCTGCCGGCTTGCATACTCCCATGCGGTGGATTGGTCCCTACGCTTAAAAAATGAGGCGCAAAGATATAATATAGAAGGGTAAAATCAAGGTACCGAAGAGCTAAAGATCCTTGAAATTGTTAAAATGAGGCCAGGAGCTTGATATTATCCTGTTTATAGAAAGTAAACGATTGATTTTCAACGTATAAAAATATAATGAACATGAATTGATGTGTGCTATTCTATTTCATAGATTTGGCTAACTCAGCATAAAAAGGATTTATGGCGCAAAAAGGACAGGTTTTAACCGATAAGGTTGATGGAACAATCGTAGAATTTCTGGAAACTTCAGTAGACACCAATGGCGAACATTTTAAGGTAAAGCTAACGGTAAGTAAGCGTGGCATACTGGCACCTGACCATTTCCACGTATTGCAGGATGAAGAGTTTGAGGTTTTAAAGGGAACGCTGACTTATAAGCGCGGTAAGGATGTTTACAAAGCCAAAGCCGGCGAAACTGTTGTAATGAAAAGAGGAGAACATCATAATCATTACAATGATGATGAGGAACCGGTGGTGTTCATTCAAAAAGTTAGCCCTGCACATGATCTGGAGTATTTTTTCGAAAACCTGGTAGGGCTATCCAACGATGGAAAGCTAAATAATGGCCAACCATCTTTTATACAGGCAATGATGTGGGTGAATTATCTGAAAGGAAAAACCTTTTTGTCAGAAATACCTATTCCTGTTCAAAAAATTTTAGCGGCTACCCTGGCGCCTATCGGTAGATTGTTTGGTTACCGGGCCGTTTACAAAAAATACTGCGGTATAGATATTTGAGCGCAGAATATTTACAATATGTATATTCGGTAAACATCCGGATATGAATTTAGTTGCAGTACTTCTTATCAGCAGTTTGTTGGGTGCCGCTTCGGGCTCCTTTGTTTTTTTTATAAAAGAAGAGATTGATAAACTGGCAACTTTTATAGCGGCGGTTTTACGCAATACTACGGTTGGCCTTGCGCTGGCCTTTTCCATACAAAACGATGTTACTTTACTGCGGGCCTTATTTTTTGGCCTGCTATACGGCCTAATGACGGGCTTAACTGTTTTTCTGGCGCAAGGCGGCTTTCGGAAAAGTGAACATTATCCCATTATAATAGGGGCACTTATCAGCGGCATAATTACTGCTATCCTTATCTGGAAATTCGGATTTATTCCTCCCCCAGTGGCTTAGCATGGCTGAACAAAAGCTGCTGCTTTCCTGGTGCAGTGAACATGAGCCTACCACCTCTTACTTAAAGGCATAAGGAGTTTATCCCCGCGGTGAGGAACATCATATTTTGATAACCTTTTTAAGGCTGCAAATAAAATTACCTTCGCCGCCGTAAATTTGAAATGATGAGTTTAGAAGCCACCCTAAAGGCACGCGCGAACAATCAATGCGAACTGTGTAAATCAGAAAGTAATCTTAGTGTTTATGAAGTGCCCCCACATTCAGACCAAAGACCGGAGGACACCCTATTGCTTTGCGACAAATGCAGCAGGCAGTTAAATAAGAAAGAGGAGTTGGACCCTGCGCATTGGAATTGTTTGAATGAGAGTATGTGGAGCGAGGTGCCTGCCGTGCAAGTAGTAACTTGGCGCATGCTAAACCGCCTGCGCAATGAAAGCTGGGCAGCTGAAGCCATAGACCAAATGTTTTTTGATGAAGAAACCATGGCTTGGGCAAAGGCCACCGGCGACCATGAAAACAGCGGCGATGTTGAATTGCATCGCGATAGCAATGGTAATCTTTTGCAGGATGGCGATTCAGTAGTACTTATAAAAACGCTTGACGTAAAGGGGAGCACATTGAAAGCCGCGTTAGGTACAGTTGTAAAAAATATAAGACTGGTGCCCGATAACGTTGAGCAAATTGAAGGAAAGATAGATGGCCAAACTATTGTTATACTGACAAAATACTTGCGAAAAGGGTAGTTCCCCTTTATAGCACATACGGAAATACGGCCCTTCTTTCTTTAGGGTAGTCAGCAAATTTTTGATGATACCATTTATGATGGTCTAAAGCGCGGGGAACAAGATTTACGAATGTCCACACTGCGAAGCTTACACCGGGCATTGCCCACATTAAAATGGCAAATCCAATCCACTCTACTATCTCACCAAACAAGTTGGGGCAGCTTATGTATTTGAATAAAAAGCCGGTAGGTATTTTATAGCCTTTTTCACCGGGTTTGCGCAAGGCAATAAGCAAGTTATCGCTTTTAACGTTGATGAAAACACCTGTTAGAAATACCACCAGGCCGATGATAAACTGGGGCGAATAGAAATATTCGTTGCCATGATTGCCACCCACATTGCCCAGATAGTAACCAAGCATAAACGTGTTGCAGAAATTAAAGAACACAGCAGAGGAGCAGATAATTAAAGGCATCTGTTTGCCCTTAGTACGCGTGCGGAAGGGAAAGATATAAGAGCGATAAATGTAGTGGGCCATGTAGAGGCCATAGAAAAAATAGCTGGTATTGGTTTTAGGTAAATCGCCAAGCCAAAACCAAGTGCTTATAAATATGGGTGCAACACCTTCCTGTATAACCCAGCCAAGCTGGTTGCTTATCATAGGCCCCCACCCGGTAGTGCTGTGCCTGCCATAAGGTGCAGTTTGCTTCAATAAAAAAGGAAAGGCTACTAAGCCCATTACAATCCAGCCGTAAAGTATGTAGTAGTAAAGTTCCGCTGTCATATCGTCAATCCTCCATCTACGCTAATCACTGTTCCTGAAATAAACTGTCCTTCATCGCTTGCTAAAAATGCGTAAGTGTTGGCTACATCTTCCGGCTCTCCTAATTTTTTCAAAGGCACTTTTTCCTTCATCATCTCAATTACTTTATCGGGTATGGTTTTAATCATATCCGTAGCAATAAAGCCTGGTGCCACCGCATTTACGGTTATGTTGTATTTGCCTAATTCTCTTGCCCAGGTTTTGGTCATGCCAATTACACCCGCCTTTGTAGCGGCATAATTAGTTTGCCCATAGTTGCCGTACAAACCAACTATAGAAGAAGTGTTGATGATGCGGCCGTACTTATTCGCAATCATGATTGATGAAATTGCTTTGGTGCAGTTAAATACACCGGTAAGGTTTACGTCCATTACCTGCTGCCATTCTTCGGCAGTCATTTTCTGTAAACTGGCATCGCGGGTAATGCCTGCATTGTTTATCAGTATATCAATTTTCCCGAACTGCTTAACCACTTCTGCGGTGGCCGCTTCTACTTCGTTGAATTTTGCGGTGTTTACTTTAATAAACCGTGCTGCGCAACCTTCGTTCAGTAATAGCAACTCCAGTTCTTTTCCTGCGGTTTCGTTTACATCCCAAATGCCAACTGCTGCACCTTCACGTACAAATTTTTTGCAGGCCGCTGCACCAATGCCTGATGCGCCCCCTGTAATAACTGCAACTCTATTTGTTAACCTACTCATTTGTTTGTTGTTAAAATACCATAGCTTTTTTACATATTGTTTTTTTGCTCATGGCGTTAAATTGAAGGACAATCTAAACTCCTAAATTTAAAATCACAAATACCCCGATGGCGGACTACAGCTTTATTACACTTTGGAAATTTGACGCACCCCTTGAAAAGGTGTATGAGGTAGTGCATAATGCCGATAATTACCACCTGTGGTGGAAAGGCCAGGGCCCTGTACAAAGCATAGCGCGTGGAGATAACTTTGGGAAAGGCGCCATAAAGCGCTTTACCACACGGAGCGTACTGCCCTATTCTCTTGTTTATGATGGTTTGGTGCTGGACGTAGTGCCCTTTAAAAAAATAGAAGGAACAACAACAGGCGATTTGCAGGGCCACGGGGTATGGACCTTTGAGCAGGTAAACGGTGCAAGCGCGGTGAAATATTATTGGAATGTAAAAACTACAGGCTTTTGGATGAACCTTTTGGCCCCGATCTTAAAACCTGTTTTTGCCTGGAATCATGACGTGGTAATGAAATGGGGTGGTGAGGGCCTTGCCCAGTACCTGGGCTGCCGTTTATTGCTTGTTGAAACTGAAAGAGCCGGAGCATAAGCGTTTTTCTATTTTTACGGCATGGAACATTCAGTTTACGATTATAAACTGCGCACAATTAAAGGTGAGGAGTTGGACCTTTCTAAGTTTAAAGGCAAGAAGATTCTATTGGTAAACACCGCATCTGAGTGTGGGTTTACCCCTCAGTACAAGCAGTTACAGGAATTGCACGAGAACTTTGCCGATAAAGTGGCTGTAATAGGTTTGCCCTGCGATGATTTCGGAGGGCAGGAGCCCGGCTCTGAAAGCCAGATTGAGCAATTCTGTGAAGTTAATTTTGGTGTAACATTCCCTTTAACTCAAAAGGTTAAAATATTAGGCCCAGAAATTCATCCACTGTATCAGTTTCTTACAGAACAAAAACTTAATGGCTATAGGGATAGCGAGGTGAAATGGAATTTTCAAAAGTACCTGATTGACGAAAATGGTAAGCTGATCAAAATTTTTTCAGCACCAACCGATCCGTTGAGCGAAGATGTTTTAAAGCTGATTGATACTAAACCTGATTTATTTTCTCAGGCTTAAGCCATAATTGACGAAGTATGTTTTTTAGAGATGTTGTAGGGCAGCAGGAAACCAAAAGGAAATTAACCGGAATGGTAAGTTCAGGCACGGTACCCCATGCCATGATGTTGCTTGGCCCTGAAGGAAACGGTAACCTGCCTATGGCTATGGCGCTGGCCCAATACCTGCAATGCGAAAACAGGGGCGAAGATGATTCGTGCGGAACCTGCCCCAGTTGTGTTAAGAACCAAAAGTTTATTCACCCTGATTTACACTTTACCTACCCTGTAATAAGGCCCGAGAAGAAGAACTCTCCACCGGTAAGTGCTGATTATATTACTGAATGGCGGGCAGCGTTGGCGCAGCAACCTTATATGAGTTATAATGATTGGCTGCAAACTATTGAAGCCGAAAACAAGCAGGGTAACATTACGGTAGAAGAATGCCATGAAATTATCAGGCACATTAATCTAAAAACCTACGAATCCGGCTATAAGGTGCAGATTATATGGTTGGCTGAATACCTGCGCGAGGCAGGCAACACCCTGCTGAAAATAATTGAGGAGCCGCCTGCCAACACCATATTTATTTTGGTGGTTGAAAATATTGAGCAGGTTTTAAATACGGTTATCTCCCGCACCCAAATCATCAAAATGAATGCGATTGATGATGAAGATGTGAAAGATGCCTTAATGAGCCGTTATGAGATTGATGAAAACAGCGCCAAGAATATTGCGCGTATAGCAGGCGGAAATTTTAATGCGGCGCTTACGATTGCCGATGGCGATGAGAATGCCAACGACAGACTACTGCACAAATGGTTGGTTTGCTGTTTTAACCTTAAGCTAAAACCTACAGGGGCAAATGCTGCTAACCTGCTGGACTGGGTAGATGAGATGGCCAAAATTGGCCGCGAGAACCAGAAAATCTTTTTGAAGTACGCCTTGTTCTTTCTCAGGGAGTGCGCCATGATAAGCCTTACCGGCCAATCGCAGAAACTGGACGGGGAGGAGTTGAAATTTGCCACAGGCCTGGCCTCAAAACTGGGCCCCGAGCAGTACGAATCAGTTTCGCGTATAATTAACAACCTGCATTACCATATAGAGCGGAACGGCAACCCTAAGATTCTGTTCCTTAGTAATTCCTTTAAAATAGGCTCGGTATTTAAGGGAGAAGAGGTGAATGCCGGCTAAGCCGTTTTGGAATCCTCCACTATTCGTTTAGTTTCGTTCGTTACGATATTAACAAACGTGCTGAAAATATAATTTAGAAATGGGATGTAGTGTTTGCACCACACCAAAAGACGGGATAGTTGCCGGCTGCCAAACCAAAGGTGGTTGCAGCAGCGGCGGATGCAGTAGAATGAATGTGTTCGACTGGTTTGCTGATATGCCTATTTCGTTCAACGAGAACTTTAACATTGTTGAGATAAGCTTTAAGAAAGGCGCGCGCAAAGGCTTTTACCGTAATACGGGCAACATAAGCCTGGTTAAAGGCCAGGTTGTAGTAGTTGAAGCTGCGCAGGGCCATGACGTGGGCGAGGTTAGCCTGCAGGGCGAACTTGTAAAAGCGCAGATGAAAAAGCGCCGTATTTCAGAAAGAGATGATACCATCCGCAATATAATGCGGATAGCGAATGAACAGGATATAAAGATACTGGAAGATATACGCGCCCGAGAGAATGAAACGATGGTGCGCGCCCGTGCAGTAGCCCGCTCTATGAAGCTGGAGATGAAAATAGGCGATATTGAATACCAGGGCGACGGCAAAAAAGTAACCATTTATTACACCGCCGACGACCGCGTTGATTTCCGTGAGTTGGTTAAAGTATATGCCCGCGATTTTAAAGTGAAGATTGAGATGCGCCAGATTGGTGCAAGACAGGAAGCTGCCCGTATAGGCGGCATAGGAAGCTGCGGCAGAGAGTTGTGTTGCTCAACCTGGCTGTCGGAGTTTAAGTCAGTAAATACGCAGAGTGTCCGTTACCAAAACCTGGCCATTAATACCGAAAAATTAAGCGGCCAGTGCGGCAGGTTAAAGTGCTGCCTTAACTATGAGTTGGATACGTATAACGATGCTCTTAGAAGTTTCCCCAGACAAGCAGATAAACTGGAAACAGAAGAAGGTATTGCATGGCTGAAGAAGACGGAGATTCTTAAGCAGTTCATGGTGTATGAATATGAGCATGCCCGTGGCAACTTCATTAAGCTGGAGATTGAAGATGTGAAGGAAGTGCTTTGGATGAACAAGAGTGGTAAAAAGCCAAAGAACCTGACTGACTTTGCGGTGATGGAAGAAGCGGCAATTGACGAGTCGAAACACGAGGACCTGGTTGGCCAGGTTAGCCTTGCTACGCTTGAAGAGAAAGACCGCAAGAAACGCAGAAGCAACCGTGGTGGCAAACACCGTGGCGGCGGCGGAGGTGGTGGCGGGCCGAAAGGCCAGGGCGGTAACCGCAAAAAGTAATTGAACCCAAAATTTCAGAAGTATAAAAGCCGTTATTGCTAATAAACCGGGTATGAAGGTTTCTCCTAAAGTTATTGTTTTTGCACTGGTGGTTTTGGTTGTTGTGCTGTTATCGGCTTGCGATAAAAACCGGATTATAGACGATAACCAATCTATAACTAACTACAACTGGAATTATGCTGATGAAAAGGTTTTTACCACTGAGATTAAGGATACAGCCATAACCTATAACTTATATGTTAATCTACGGCATGGTTTTAATTTTGAGTGGCGTAACATGTGGGTGAATATTGAAACCACTTTCCCCAACGGTAAAAAATTTGATAAGCGCGTTAACCTTTTATTGAGCGAGCCTGATGGGCACTGGTTTGGCGATTGCCTGGGCGATAACTGCGACATTCAAATACCCATACAGGAAAACGCCTATTTCCCTCAACCCGGTAAATACATCTTTAAAATACGCCAGGATATGCGCGTTAACCCCCTTGCCAATATAAAAAGCGTTGGCCTGCGCATAGAAAAATACCAGGCGAGCCAGTAGGCGTTCTAAATTTTCTTTTCTGTTTCAAGTACGGTAGGGTCTGCCTGTTGAGGTGGGCCGTTTATCTTCATGGTAATGCCAAACATCAACATATCGGCAAACACTTTTAAAGGCAAAAAGATGTACATGGCCGATAAGCCCAAAAATTGTGGAAGCAGGATGGTAAGGTGCATAGGCAGTATGCGCGCATAAGGCAAAAAGAAAAGCGCGCCGATATTGGCATCGCGGTCTTTCCCCTGCCGCTTGGCCTGTATAAAATTCCATAGCTGGTCCAGGAATAATGCGCCTATAGATACTTCAAACAAGCGCCAATCCAACCGCTCGTTAGCATCCAGCATGCTGAAAAGAAAAACCATGTAAACAAAGTGGAAGAGCCCGAAGTGTACCGCAAAAAAGAAGGATACACAGCCCCGGGCCTGCGAGGCGTTTTTAATAGGTTCGTTGTTAATGCTTATGCTGCCCGGCTCAACGCGTTCAATAGTTAACAGGTTAAGAAAGTTAAAAACCCCTATCAGCACACTTTGGCACCAGTAAATCCACACCAGGGTTTTAAAGCCAGTACCATAGTGCAGGTAATAAACCACCAGCGCAACGTTAATTGCCAAAAGCATCCAAAACGACTGATTACGGAAAATATCCTTCCACTTCATGCACCAAAAATAACAGGATTGCACAGCCGCGGGCTGCCCAAAAGAGGCTGAATCTTACCCTTAACTTAAGCCCTCCATATGACTAAAATTTCCTTCTGCACTTCTATGCTTTCAGTATTTTAGCACTATGAGCCTCATTATTTACTCCATCCCGGTGTTTTTTCTGCTTATAGGCCTTGAGGTGCTTATAGCGCGGATGAAAGGATTGAGCTATTACCGCTTTAATGATGCTATCACCAACTTAAGTTGCGGCATAAGTTCGGAAGTAGCCAAGGTTTTTTTACGCACTTTTACCTTTGTAGGCTATACGTGGTTGTATCAACATTCTATTTGGCGCATTGATGGTAACCTGCTTGTGAACCTTGTTGGGTCTTCGTCGGCAATTAGTGCCCAGGCCTTGCGAATAAGCGGAACCCTGGTTATCGGAACATTACTTTTTATTGGGGTTGATTTCTTTTACTATTGGTTTCATCGCCTGGCGCATGAAATTTCTTTTTTATGGGGTAGCCACGTAGTGCATCACCAAAGCGAAGAATATAACCTAACCGTTGCCCTGCGACAGGCTGCTTTACAAGGTGCTTTTAGTTGGGCGTTTTATCTTCCGCTGGCGGTTATCGGCTTTTCGCCCGAGATGTTTATTACTGTAGCCTCCTTACAAACCCTTTACCAGTTTTGGATACACACTAAGCTGATAGACAAAATGCACCCTGCTTTTGAGTATGTTTTTAATACGCCCAGCCACCACAGGGTGCACCATGGCGTTAACCCTAAATACATTGATAAGAACCACGGCGGTACGCTAATTATTTTTGACAGAATGTTCGGCACCTTTCAGGCAGAGGAGGAAGAAGTGGTGTATGGCATTACCAAGCAGCCCAATAGTTGGAACCCGCTTTGGGTAAACTTTGAATACTGGATACAGCTATTTGTTGATGTGTTTAAAGTGCACAGGATAAAAGATGGCGTGCTAATGCTGATAAAAATGCCGGGATGGAAGCCTAAGGAACTGGGCGGGGAAGAAGAGTTTAAAGAGGTTAGCCCGCAAACCTTCCATAAATACGATACTGAAATTTCACCGGGGCTTAACTACTATATTTTGGCCCAGTTTATAATTGTGCTTATCGGTGCAACGGCTTTTTTAATTACAAGTTCTAAGGGCCCAATTGCTGAAAGTTGGTTGCTTAAAACTATGCTGGCCTCTCTAATAACGCTTGCCCTATTAAACATCGGGGGGATTTTTGAACGCAAAAGCTGGGCTCCATTGCTTGAGGTGTTAAGGCTGGCAGGCCTGGTTGCTGTGGTGGGCTTCCTGTTTCGGCAATCAGCATCGTTTATTCCTGTAACGGTGGCTACTGCAATTATCGCAGTAGTTTCGGTTTTGTGGCTGGCAAGGTATATTCGCGAATTCAAAATCAACAATACGAACGATGTTCAAGTTAATGCCGGTTGAAAGCGACCCTGTCGTTTACGCCATTCCGTTCTTCCTTATTCTTATTTCCATAGAGCTTTACGTTAACTGGAAGGAACAGCGCCATCTTTATGAATCTAAAGAGGCTTTGGCTTCTATTGGCATGGGCCTTGGCTCGTTGGTAATTAACGTGCTTATGAAGGGCCTGGCTTACGGCACTTACAGCATTATTTATCAATACCGCCTTTTTGAAATCGGCTGGCATTGGTGGAGTTGGGTGCTGATAGTATTGGCTGATGATTTTACCTTTTACTGGCACCATCGCTTAAGTCATGAAATACGCGTATTGTGGGCAGCGCATGTTAACCACCACTCCAGCGTGCATTATAACCTGGCTACTGCCTTGCGCCAAAGTTGGGCTGAGCAGCTTTATAAGTACATTTGGTGGTTATGGATGCCACTTTTGGGTTTTGACCCGCTAATGATGTTAATGATGATGAGCATTTCGCTTATTTATCAATACTGGCCGCATACTGAGCTTATCCATAAACTACCGCGTTGGGTTGAGTTTATATTTAATACCCCCAGCCATCACCGCGTGCACCACGCCAGTAACATAAGGTACCTTGACCGTAACCACGGGGGTATACTGATTATTTGGGACCGCCTTTTCGGAACCTTTAGTGAAGAAAAGGATGAAGAGAAGCCGGTTTACGGCATAACCAAGAACATACATACTTATAACCTGTTTAAAATAGCCGGCCACGAGTATTACGACCTTTGGCAGGATGTTAAGAACGCCCCCGGCTTTATGAATAAGCTGAAGTATATTTTTATGCCTCCCGGCTGGAGCCATAACGGCCCCGATTTACGGGCGAAAACCCTAAGAGGCCAGCTAAAGGCCCAGGAAGGAAAGTAAGGGGTAGTTTACAATTCCCTTCAGGGGTAGCCAACCCCTTGCATTTTCCCTTGCTTTTGCTATCTTTGCCGTCCTTTTTCGCGAAAGCTGTCACAAAGTTGTTTGAAAACGAGGAAGTTATAGCCGGTAGCATCACTATAAATTCTGTTGCGTGAAAGGTTTGAGGGAGTTTGAGATTCCCTATGTAGGTCTTAAAGTTGGTATTCATAAATTTGAGTACGACATTGATGGGAAGTTTTTTCAGCATTTTGAAGATGCGCCCATCCATGACTGCAAGGTGAAGGTGAAGCTGGAATTTGAGAAGAAGGAGACGTTCTTTATTTTGAACTTTTACATTGACGGGGCCGTTCGTACAGAATGTGACCGTTGCCTGGTGCCTTTCGATAAGGAGATTTTCGGGGATTATACCTGCTACATCAAATTTTCGGAAAACGCCGCCAGCCTGGCTGATGAGGATGAAGTTATCTTTATAAGCCGCGATGAAACAATCATTGATGTATCGCAGTTAATTTACGAATACATAGTGCTTTGTTTGCCCATGCAGCGTTGGGGTTGTAAAAAGCCCGGCGAAGAGCCGCAGTGTAACAAGGAGGTGCTTAAATACCTGGATGGACAAAAGAAGGCCGATGACGGCGAAATTGATCCACGCTGGGCAGCACTTAAAAAAATAAAGGACCAATAGCTTAAAACAATAAACAAACAATAATTAAAATTTAGCGTCATGCCACATCCTAAACATAGAATCTCGAAAGCAAGAAGAGATAAGAGAAGAACACACTACAAGGCAGTAGCGCCTACAACAGGAGTAGACCAAACTACGGGCGAAGCTCACCAACTTCACCGCGCACACGAAAGCGAAGGAAAGCTTTACTATCGCGGCAAAGTACTGGTAGATAAAACGCAGAAATAACAAGCAATAGCTTTAAATATATTTCGCCCGTTTGGCCCAAGCCTTACGGGCTTTTTTGTTTGCCTTAATGCCGATGCCTGCATGGAGCAGGTATAACGGATTAAAGCCATGATTTAAACAGAGTAAATACTAAAACCAATGTTCAGCAATACCTACAAACAGAAAGCAGCACAGGCTATAAGCCTTGCCTTGCCTATGATGGCCGGCCAACTGGGCCAGGTATTAATGGGCGTTTTCGATAATGTACAAATAGGCGGCCTTGGCGCCGATTATATAGCTGCCTGCGGCTTTGGCAACAATGTGTACTGGGTAATAAACCTATTGGGAATGGGCGTACTTTTTTCGGTAGCGCCTTTGGTTAGCGAAGCTTTTGGCGAAAAGAACGGCTGGAAAGCCATTGGCGTGCTGCGCTCGGCTGTAAAGGTTAGCCTGGTGGTTGCGGTGTTGTTTACTGCCATAACCTACGGCGCCATTTTTCATTTAGACATCTTTCAACAGGATAAAGTGGTGCAGGATCATGCTTTTAAATATCTGCGCCTGCTGAACCTGGGCACCATAGCGCTTATTTTTTATACCTGCGGCAAGCAGTTTACTGACGGCATGAAGAAAACTAAAGTAGGCATGGTGCTTAGCCTGGGCGGCCTGTTGCTGAACATCTTCTTGAACTTTCTGCTTATTAACGGCAACTGGGGTTTCCCAAGGCTGGGGCTGGAGGGCGCTGCTATTGCAACCGCTTCATCGCGCTTTGCTATGGCAGGCTGTATGTTCTTATATATATGGTGGGATAAAGACATACGCAGGCTGCGCAGGGAATACAATGAAATGGGCGATAAGAGCCGCAGTTTTGCCCCTGAGATAATAAAGCTGGGGGTGCCTGCCGGCCTTATGAGTTTTTTTGAAGTAGCGGCATTTTGCTTTACACAGATTATGAGCGGTTGGCTTAGCGTAAACAGCTTGGCCTCGCACCAGATTGTTATTGGCCTTGCCAGCGCTACTTTTATGGTGGCTAACGGCCTTAGCGGCGCGGGCACTATTATGACCGGCTATGCCTTTGGTGCGCGCGATAAAGAGGATGTGCGCTTAAGCGGCCGGGTAGT
>CAZUHU010000001.1:0-20780 GCA_964620645.1 uncultured Chitinophaga sp. | reverse complement strand
ATTACGTATTGGGTTATTATGGTGCCACTGGGGTATTTTCTTGCGTTTAAAACAAGCCTGGGAGTAAACGGTTTTTGGATTGCCTTTATTATAGGTTTAAGCCTGTCGGCTACTTTATTACTGCTGCGTTTCCGCTGGAAGGTTCGCCGTCTGAAGTTTACTGAGTTGTAAACCGCTAATGCAGTTATCATAAAATAAGTTTTACTACACACCTTATTTTTCTGATAATTGTTGGTGCTTTGCATAACCTGCACCATGGATATATGAAATTTATAGCCCGGGTAATTTACTGGTTCTTTGGTTGGAAGACCGAAGGCCAGATACCACCCCTTAAAAAATTTGTAGCTATTGGAGCGCCGCACACCAGCGGCTGGGATGTTGTGTTTGGCCTTAGCGCAATTTTATTGTGGGATTTGAAAATTACCTTCTTCGGTAAAATGGAGCTGTTCAAATTTCCGTTGGGTAATTTGTTAAGGTATTTAGGCGGTGTGCCGGTGGACCGTTTCAGCAGCCACAATGTGGTTGACCAGGCAGTACAGCTTTTTAAAGAAAGGGATGAAATGATTTTAGCCCTCGCGCCTGAAGGCACCCGTGCTTACGTAGAAAAGTGGCGCACGGGTTTCTACTACATTGCTTTAAAGGCGCAGGTGCCCATTGTGTTAGGTTACATAGATTTTGAGCGCAAAGTAGTAGGTATTGGGCCCACATTTTATCCAACAGGCGATATAGAAAAGGATATGGTGGAAATAAAAAATTACTACCGCCAGTTTAAGGGCAAGCACCCCGAAAAAGGAGTGCGTTAAGTATCAGCCGGTCCTTTTTAGTTTACGCGGTGCAATTCGATCTTACTGCTTGGCGCAATCCGGATCGGTACAGTTTCTTCTTCCACGTTGGTTAACTCAAGCCCGAAATCTTCGGCTGTAGAAAGAGATATACTCTTAATAAAACGGTAGCCTTTAACCACAAATTGCTCATAGGGGGTAAGGGCATCGTCAATGGCAACGCGGGTGTTCAGCAGTATAAACTTAAAGTCCGCCGGCATGGAGTGTTGACGTAACGAGGGGTAGTGTGATAACTCATCCACCTCTCCGCTCTTAACCATGTCCTCAACAATCTTATTGAACATCAGGTTAACCTTATGCTCTACCTTAAAACCGAAGTTTAAGCGGATGAAGAAAATACGGCGAGGCACTATCGTATCAACAGCATATGTAACACCAAACGGCTCGTTGGAAATATCAACGTGCACAAACCAATAGATATCTGCACGCTTTGGCCTTTTGCGGAAGATAGAGTAAATGATGTTGCTGTCAATATGACTTTTATCGTTGGCCATACTCATATACACCAGGTTGTTGGCTTCCTTAGGTATGGTTTCATCGTGCATCAAATCCTTTAGCGGAGCGATATAGTCTTTGATTTCAACGAACTCAATGTGCTTTTTACGTAACAGACGTGCCTGGTAGAAAATCCACATACCGAAGAAAAGGCAGGCGGCAATAAGCACGGTAAACCAACCGCCATTGGTAAACTTAAACAGGTTAGAAACAAAGAAGGTTCCTTCTATAGTTAAAAACACTAACGGAATACCCCATACGATAAGTGGGTTGCGCCGCTGCACAAACATTAAGTAGGTAAGCAGTAAAGTGGTCATCAGCATATTAATGGTGATAGCCAGGCCGTAGGCCGCTTCCATATTTCTTGATTCGTGAAACATGAGCACTACTGCAATACAGCCAAAAAACAGGAACCAGTTGATGCCGGGAATGTACATCTGCCCCTGGTGAGTGGTAGGGTAAATAACCTTTAGGTTCGGCCACAGGCGCAGTTTCATGGCTTCGTTTACCAGGGTAAAACAACCTGTAATTAATGCCTGCGACGCGATGATTGTTGCCAAAGTTGCTATGGCTATACCGAAAGGTAACCACCAGTCAGGCATTAGGGAATAGAAGGCGGATTTACCTTCAGGCCAATGCGCGCCATTCCAGTTTTTAAGCAAATAAGCCGCCTGGCCAAAGTAACAAAGCATAAGCATGATAAGCACAAAGCTCCAGCTTACGCGTATGTTGCTCTTGCCACAGTGGCCGAGGTCTGAATAAAGCGCCTCGCCCCCGGTGGTGCAGAGGAACACCGCCCCCAACAGCCAAAAACCGCCGGGGTATTTAGCCAGCAAGTTAAAGGCATACATGGGGTTTACCGCCTTAAGTACTTCGGGGAAGGCAAAGATTTGGTTGGCGCCCAGTATGCCTATCATTATAAACCATATGGTCATTACCGGGCCGAAAATGCCACCCACTATACGGGTGCCGAATTGTTGAAATACAAACAAAAGTGTAAGAATGCCTATTACACATAACTCTACTTCTCTGCCTGTAATATCAGGGTTAATTATCCGCAAACCCTCAACCGCCGATGAGATGGAAATGGGAGGTGTGATAAATCCATCTGCTATAAGAGAAGCGCAACCGATAACAGCGGGGAAAATGGTCCAGGTTACTTTGTAGCGGCGCACCAAAGCATACAGGGCAAATATTCCACCCTCGCCTTTGTTATCAGCATTTAAAGCCAGGAAAACATACTTTACGGTAGTTATAATAAGCAATGTCCAAAACACACAACTGAGGCCACCTAAAATCAGGTCCGGAGTTACGTTGTGGCTGCTTATTATCGCATTCATCACGTAGATAGGGGAAGTTCCAATATCACCGAAAATGATACCCAAGGTTATCAATACGCCAGCGGCTGACAATGGCAAGCCATGGCCGCGTTTATCATTACCCATTAGTTACAAAAGTTAGTTGGTGAGGGAAAGGGGATGAAGAAGTTACTCAGAATACAGTCGCCTTCGCAGGTAGAATTCATAGAAATGTTAACGAATGCAAAGGTAAAGGGAAAAGAATGGCATTACCAATTTTTTTTAAGCACCCGGTGGCATATAATTTGGGCAGAAATTAATTTTTGAAACAGCACTTTTTGCGCACCTTAGTTGCTGACAGATGAAGTCGGATTTATTTAAACTATCTATTGAGGAGTTGGAGGAGCTATTGGCCGGCACCACAGGTACGGCTAAGATAGATTTGTTAAATCAGCTTTCTATCAAAATCGTTAATTCCGATAAGGCCAGATCGCTGCAACTGGCGCAACAAGCCGCCGTAGAAGCCCCGATTTTAGGCTATTGGCCGGGCAAAGCTAAGGCCCTTTTGACTATAGGGTCAAACCACGAAAAGGACTTTAATAAGGCGCTTGCGGGGATAAAGGAAGCACTGACTATTTTTAAAGAACATAATGTAAAACCGGAAGTTGCCTCTGCTTTACGGAACCTTTCGATGCTTTACCGCCGCATTAGCGACCTGGATAGTGCCGAAGCATGTGCCCGCGAGCTGATAGCGTGGTGCGAGGAACATGACCTGCAGGATAAGCTGGGCGGTGCCTACAGTATGTTGGCCACTAACCTTATCACCAAGGGTCAATATGCCCCTGCACTGAAGGTTATGCAAAAAGCGCTCAGTATTTTAGAACTACGCAACGAACCCGCTGAAATAGCGATGGCAAGCAGTAACCTGTGCGCACTTTATTTTAACCT
Organism: uncultured Chitinophaga sp.; assembly: GCA_964620645.1. Taxonomy (GTDB): domain Bacteria; phylum Bacteroidota; class Bacteroidia; order Chitinophagales; family LD1; genus Bog-950. The sequence continues at coordinate 17,197 of CAZUHU010000001.1, read as the reverse complement.
TGAGAATACGGAGAAGGCTCTTGAGTATGCTAACAAGACCGCTGCTAATTATAAGCTGGCAAATTTGCCGCAACCATATGCTGACTCCCTGCTGATACTTGGCCAGGTATATGGAAAAATGAATAAGCAGGATGAGTCGTTAGCCAGCTTTGAAGCCGCCCTTGAACTGGCAGAGGAAATGGGTTACAAGGAACTGGAAGCGGAGATTTTTCCGAACCTGGGCTCATTACACCTGCAAAGACACAAGTACCAAGCGGCAGAAACCTATTTGAACAAGGGGCTTGAGCTATGTGAGAAGTTTAACCTGGTGCAGCCGCATGTGTTTGCCCTGCTTACACTTGGTAACCTTTTTAAAGCAGAAGATTTTAACGGAAGAGATTATCACAAGGCAGAAAGCTTTTACCTGCAGGGTTTAGGTATTGCTGAAAAAAACGGTTTGCTATGGGAAGCCCGCGAAATCTACCAGGCGCTTTGTACGCTGAATGAAACAATGGCAAAGTGGGAAGCAGCCTATAAATTTCAGAAGCGATATGTGCAATTGGATAAAGAGATCAGTAATCATGAATCTCATAACAAGATTGCAAGTTTTGAGGCGGAAAAGGAGTTGGCCATAACCGTGCGCGAAAAGGAGGTAACCGATAGGATACTGCACAATATTTTACCGAGACAAATTGCTGACCGGATACGGAAGGGAGACGAGGATATAATAGAACGTTATGAAAGTGTAACGGTTTTGTTTGCGGACATAGTAGGGTTTACCAGCTGGAGTAAAGGAATGCCGGTACATGAACTGGCTAAACATCTTAACCGCTTATTTCAAATGTTTGATGAGTTAGCCAATACGTATGATGTAGAAAAAATTAAAACTATAGGCGATGCCTATATGTGTGTGGCGGGGTTGCCCGAGCCCTGTGCCGACCATGCTGAACGTATGGCAGCTATGGCGCTTGCCATGAATGAGAAGATAACAGAAGCATATCCAACAGGCGAGATAAGGCTACGTATAGGATTACACAGCGGGGAAGTTGTTGCCGGGGTGCTTGGTAAGAATAAATATGTCTACGACCTTTGGGGAGATACGGTAAACACAGCCAGCCGCATGGAAAGCCACGGCATGCCTGAGAAAATTCAGGTTACTGAAGAGGTAAAGCAATTATTGCAACACAAATTTGAATTTGAGGAGCGGGAGGTGATTGAAGTAAAGGGGAAAGGTAAGATGAAGGTTTATTTCCTTAAGGGGTAAAACCACAATTAATTATATTGCCTTATAAAGCACCCCACATGAAAAAATACCTGAGCGAATACCTGGGCACTTTTATCTTACTGTTTGTAGGCACAGGTTGTGTAGTAGTTAATCAGCAATATGGAGGGCCATTGGGCCTGGGCGGTATTGCCACCGTTTGGGGGCTGGTTATTATTGCAACGGTATATTCTTTCGGCGATATTTCAGGCAACCATTTAAACCCGGCAGTTACACTAGCCTTTGCTGTTGACGGGCGTTTTGAATGGAAGGAAGTGGCGCCCTATCTGCTTGCACAATTTCTTGGTGCAATTTCAGCCAGTGGTTTGTTGCATTTTCTTTTTCCTGAAAACAATACGCTTGGTTTAACCCAACCTGCGGGTTCAGAAATGCAATCGTTTATTCTGGAAGCTATAATGACCTTTATTTTAATGATGGTGATTTTGCGTGTTTCAACCGGCGCAAAGGAAAAAGGTATAACGGCCGGTATTGTAATCGGGGCAACGGTTTGGCTATTGGTACTTTTTGGTGGCCCTGTGAGCAATACCGGGCTCAATCCTACTCGTTCAATTGCTCCGGCCATTGTAACCATGAACTTTCAGCATTTATGGATTTATGTTATTGCACCTTTTATTGGGGCTTTGGCAGCTGTTGGTGCACATAGAATGCTCCATTCCGAAAATTAATTCCTTTCATTTTCAAGTCGTTACCACAATGCCCTTGGATTTCTGATTTTCTTTATCGTATATTTGCGATAAAGGATAAAGCCAATGGCAGTAAACAAAAAAGACCAGTTTGAAGCAGAAGAGATAGAACTGGCAGATTTAGCCAAAGCTATAAGCCATCCCGCCCGCATAGCTATTTTAAAAACGCTTGCACAAAAGAATATGTGCATCTGTGGAGAGATTGTGGAAGTTTTACCACTAGCTCAGTCAACTGTTTCGCAGCACTTGCGTGAGTTGCTGGCCGCAGGGCTAATACAAGGAGCTATTGATGGCCCGAAATCTTGTTACTGTATTAACTGGAAGGCTTTTGAGAAGGTAGAGAAGATATTCAGTCTCTTTTTTAGCAAAACAAAAAGCTACGAGGAGAAACGCAACTGCTGCTGATTATTAAACTAATACATAAATTACTAAAGATGGAAACTGCTGAAGAGCTAAAAAGAATTGTAAAAGAGAAGTATACCGAAATTGCTTTACAGGATAAGGAAACCAATCAATCCTCTTGTTGCGGGTCGGGATGTTGCTCTACGGATGTAGTGAATATTATGACTGACGACTACAGCAAAGTAGAAGGTTACAACCCTGATGCCGACCTTGGGCTTGGTTGCGGTTTGCCAACGCAATTTGCACGAATCAAAAAGGGCGATGTGGTAATTGACCTGGGAAGCGGGGCCGGTAATGATTGTTTTGTGGCCCGGCATGAAACAGGCGAAACAGGTAAAGTAATAGGTGTAGACTTTACTGAAGCAATGATTAACAAAGCCAGGGCTAATGCTGAAAAGCTGGGTTATAACAATGTGGAGTTTCGTTTTGGAGAAATTGAAAAGCTACCTGTAGGCGCAAATGTTGCTGACGTAGTTGTGAGCAATTGTGTGCTGAACCTGGTGCCCGATAAGGAAGCTGCCTTTAAAGAAATTTACCGCGTATTAAAGCCCGGAGGACACTTTAGTATAAGTGATGTGGTAATTGTAGGCGACTTACCCAAAGACATTATTAAGAACGCCGAGATGTATGCAGGCTGTGTTGCAGGGGCTATTGAAAGGAGCAAGTATTTGTCTATAGTACATGATACCGGCTTTACAAACGTTACTGTTCAAAAGGATAAGCCTATTGAGATACCGGACGATATTTTAATACAGTATATCCCTATGGAAACGATAAAGGCTTACCGCGAAAGCGGCAAGGGTATATACAGTATAACGGTGTATGCTGAAAAACCAAAAGAAAACTGTTGCGCACCAGGCTGTTGCTCATGAAAAACATACTAGTACTTTGCACTGGAAACTCCTGCCGTTCGCAAATGGCGCATGCTTACCTGCAATTATTTGCCGGTAAGCGTGCGGTTGTTTACAGCGCGGGGGTAGAAGTACACGGCGTAAACCCCAAAGCGGTTGAAACCCTGAAAGAGGATGGAGTGGATATAAGCTCTCATACATCAAACCATGTTGATGAATACGCTGCTATCCCCTTCGATTTTATAATTACGGTTTGCGATAACGCCAGGGAGCGTTGCCCTTATTTCCCTTCCACTGCTTTACGGTTTCATCACAACTTTAGTGACCCTTCTAAACTTAAGGGTTCAACAGAGGAAGTAAACTCGGCATTCAGAAAAACACGGGAGGAGATTAAGGCCTGGTGCAAAGAATGGGTGGCGAATAACCTATAATAGCACAGCTAATACCTGTTTTTTAGGTGGTTTATCTATTTTCGCCCCACAATTTTTAAAGATGAATCGGTATCTGAATTCTTTGCTGTTAACTCTGTTTGTGCTAACCGCTGTTTTGCCTTCCTGCAAATATCCTACTGAATACAAGGCTGTAAATATTGAGAACAAGTTTTCTATGAATGTTCCGCCATGGGTAAAGGAGGAGGATGACTTGGAGCCCGGCGCTGAACTACAGTACGCCAACCGTTTTCGCAACTTCTACATCATTTGCCAAAGCTTTAATAAGGCCGATGTTAAGCGCGCGCCATCTGATATAATGCATGATAACCTTAACCGTTTGCGTACGGCGCTTAAAAATCCCCTGGTTACCGATTCAGCGGATGTAAGCATTAATGGAGTTAACGGTTTGCGGGCAGAGATTTTCGGGAAAATGGGGAAAACGGATGCTGAGGAAAATATTTATTACAGCGAAGTAGTGTTAGAGGGCAAAGAACGCTTTTACCATATAAGCGTTTGGACCCGTGGCGAAGACCGCAAACTGCGTTATAAGGATGACATCAATAAAACTATATCCTCTTTTAAAGAGCTTTAAGCACCAATATTAAGACGAAGGCTACCCCTTTTGTTGAAAACAAGAGTATTAAGGGTTATTGTGCCAGTAAAATTTATCGGTAATTCGGGTAAGGCTTATAACAGCCACCGGCATGAATAACAATTCCACCAAAACATCTTCGCTAGCTGCGCTTATATCCGTATTTTTTTTCTGGGGCTTTGTAGCGGCAAGTAATTCTGTTCTCCTTTCTCTTTTTAAAGAGCATTTTGATTTAAAGCAGTGGCAAAGTCAGTTAGTGGAGTTTGCCTTTTACATATCCTATACCGTTGGTGCGCTGGTGTATTTTGGTATATCCGTTACATCGGGCGATCCGCTGAATAAAATAGGGTATAAGAAGGGTTTAATTATTGGTTTGTGTGTTTCGGCAGTGGGGGCGCTTGGTTTTATACCGGCTACTATGTTTGAATCGTATGCCTTAATGCTGACCGCCTTGTTTGTGGTGGGCCTGGGCTTCGCACTCCAACAAATTGTGGCTAACCCGTATATGATTGCCCTGGGCGATCCCTCTACCGGTGCGCATAGGGTAAGCCTTGCAGGCGGCGTTAACTCCTTAGGTACCACTATCGGGCCATTACTTTTAGCCATTGCCCTTTATGGCGGCCTTAAGGAAGTAAAGGTTGATTTGGCTGTAGTAAAAATGCCTTATATGGTATTGGCAGGTATGCTGATGTTGTGCGCCTTGATCCTGGGCCTTTCCAAACTGCCACCGGTTACCAATAGCGAAAAAATGGAGCACGGTTTTAAGGCGTTTGAGTACCCACAGCTTATATGGGGTATGGTGGCCATTTTTGTTTATGTAGGTGTTGAGGTAACCATCCAAAGCAATCTCCCTGCTTTAATGGAAAAACCTTCCATACTGGGTATAGACCACAAGCAAACGGTGCACTTCATTTCCTTGTATTGGGGTAGCCTAATGATAGGCAGGTGGGTAGGTGCCTTAACCGTTTTCAATTTATCTAAAGCCATGCGCCAGTTGCTTACGGTTATTGTGCCTTTTATTGCCTTTGCAGTGGTGGTAGGCGCCAATTACGCCAAGTTAAATGCAGAAGGTACACCCGAGCGCATTTACGATTTGCTTTATTATGCTCCTTTAGTTTTGGTACTTGTTATCGGATTTTTTATGGCTAACGAAAAGCCGGCCAGAACAATGATTCTGTTTGGCAGCATGGCAGCAATAATGATGTTGGTGGGGCTATTTACAACAGGCAGAATTGCTCTGTATGCCTTTATAAGTGGCGGCCTTTTCTGTTCAGTAATGTGGCCTTGTATTTTCTCCCTGTCTATTGCGGGTTTGGGTAAGTATACAGCGCAGGCTTCGTCACTATTAATTATGATGATTGCCGGTGGCGCAGCTATACCGCCGCTTCAAGGCCTGGTGTGCGATATGGATAAAACCAGTCCCGGTGGTATTGCGGGTCTTTCGTGGACCCACTTTTCCTATATCATTCCTGTATTTTGTTTTGGCTACCTTGCCTTTTTTGGTTGGAAAGTTAAAAGCATACTTAAAAGCCAGGGAATTGATTACGATGCCCAAACGGGTAGCGCTCATTAGGATAGCTTTCCCGCTTTCGCCCAAACTTTTATTTTAGCCTTCCCAATTACCATTTTATCAGTTAACTAATTCACCAATTATGGGTCGCGCGTTTGAATACCGGAAAGAAAGAAAGTTTAAAAGATGGGGTGCAATGGCTAAGGCCTTTACCCGCATAGGAAGAGAGATAGCCATATCAGTAAAAGAGGGTGGCCCAAACCCTGAAACCAATGCCCGACTACGTGCTGCCATCCAAAACAGTAAGGCGGCTAACATGCCTAAGGACAGGGTAGAAGCTGCTATTAAACGCGCATCTAGCAAGGAGGAAAAGGCATACGAAGAAATGACTTACGAAGGTTACGGCCCCCACGGCGTAGCTATTGTAATTGACACCCAAACCGATAACCCAACCCGCACTATCGCCAACCTGCGTTTGGCGTTTACCAAACTTGGCGGCGCTATTGGCACCCAGGGTTCTGTTGAATATATGTTTAAGAAAAAGGCGGTTTTTAAATTCAATAAGGGTTCGTTAAACCTTGAGGAACTTGAGTTTGAACTAATAGACCACGGCTTAAGTGAACTGCAGAGCGAAGGAGATAATGTGATAGCTTATGCAGAGTTTGTGGACTTTGGCAAGCTGGCTAAAGCGCTTGAAGCAAAGGGTATAGAAGTAACAGAATCGACCTACGATAAAATACCTGACTTTTATAAAGAGGGTTTATCAGATTCAGAAGCAGAAGATGTGATTAAGCTGATTGAGCGCCTTGAAGATGATGATGACGTAAGCCATGTGTTTACGAACATGAAGTAGACCTGTAGCTTAAGGCTTGTTTAGTTAGCGGCTGTTACATTAATACATTCAGTTAAACATTTACGATTGCCTGAATCGAAAAACCGGATTTCTGTAGTTACAATCAAGAGCCTGTTTTGTGGTTGGGCATTTATCTGCTTGCTCGCCTTTAAGCTGGAAGCTCAGGAACCTGTTTTTAAAGAAGAACAACTTAAGAGCGACATTGCTTACCTTAAAAACAGGCTGGAGAAAAAGCATCCCACCCTTTACCTCTATACGCCGAAACAACAACTGGATTTATTTTTTGACAGCCTCAGCAATGCCATTAAAGGTCCTTTAACGGAGTTGCAATTTTATGCCATGCTCTCCACCATTAGCTCGCAGATAAATGACGGGCACACTGTTATTTTACCAAGCGAAGGGGTAACCGCTTACCACAATAAGAATAGCGTGTTCCTGCCTTTTCATTTTACAATAGTAAAGGGCAGGTTGTATGTGGATATGGTTTGTGCCGATAGTTTGCCCGTTAAGGAAGGAGATGAAATTTTGGAAATCAATGGCAGGCCTTCAACTGAAATTGTAGCGCAATTATTAAAAAGGCAGGTCAGAGACGGATACAATGAAAGCTATTCCTATTGGATTTTAAATAACTACCTGCGCGAGTATTTCAGTTACGTTTATGGGCACGACCGGGTTTTTGATATAAAGTTCAAAAATACCTTAGGGGAGAATATTACGAGAGTGAACGGCTTGCTAAAAGAGAATATATATAAAGTTGCTGGCGCTAAATACGCTGATAGAATTGCACATAATAATGAAAGGGGCGGCCTTGCCCTTCAATTTATAAACCATGATAGCTGTGCCATTATGCATATCGGCGATTTTCACAATGATGCGCTGCGAAGGGATTTTAAACAGAACTTTAAGAATGTTGTAGGTGATTTCTTTTTGGAAATACAGAAAAAGAAACCTTCCGCTTTAATAGTTGATTTAAGAGATAATCAAGGGGGAGATATACCTAATGGAGTATTTCTGCTTTCGCATTTAATAGGCAAGCCATTTAAAGTGCTGGAGGCTTATTATAAAGTTAACAGCAGCAATAAGGGTGAGAGGCTGCAGAAAACCGGCGGGCAGTGTACCGGAACGTTCAATCCTGCCCAAACTATTTTTAAAGGGCGCTTGTACGTGCTTATTAATGGAGGAAGTTTTTCCAACTCAGGAATAGTGGCAGCTTGCCTGAAGCGTAATACTGATGCTGTTTTTATTGGCGAGGAAACGGGAGGCAGTAACCAGACTTTAGCGGGATACACACTTAGTTGCCTACTTCCGGAAACGAAGATTAGGGTGGATATTCCAACAAGACAGTTTGTGCTAACTGATGAAACGCCAATGCGCGGCAGAGGTACGGTTCCTGATTATAGAATACTGCCTGATTTGCACAGCATAATAAATAATGAAGATTCAGTTATGCGGTTTACCTTGAAATTGATAGCGAAGTAATCCTGATATTTATTGAGATGTGCGAAGGCTTAATAGCCTATATTTGACAGTAGTGAATACCATTGCCCACATTATTAACCCCTTTAAAGCACCGGCAGATTCCCCTTTTGTAAAAGCCCAGGAGGTTACCCTTGAGAGCATGAGGGTGGCAAAAGGTTTTGCTGCAGGCAAGGTTGAGGTGGAGTTAATCGCCACAACTTTTCCGGAAGATGCTGCGGTTGTTCCTGCTGATTTTAAGGGTTGCAATCAGTTGACTGATTCGGTTTTACAGCATGGTCATTTTAGCCGTCAACGCAAGTTGCCTTTGATAAGGGAAATTTTGGCGAATGCATTAGGCTGCAGCAGTGCACCGTATATGGTATATACCAATATGGATATAGCCCTAATGCCGCAGTTTTATGTTGCCGTGGATGCTTTACTAAAGCAAGGGCATGATGCTTTACTTATAAACCGCCGGGGGATAGCTACCGATTACAATGGCGTTGAGGATTTGCCTTTGATGTATAGTGATTATGGCAAGCCGCACCCCGGTTTTGATTGTTTTGTTTTAAAGCGAAGCCTTGTGCAGCAATTGCTGCTTGAGAACATTTGCATTGGCGTGCCTTTTCTGGAAGTTTGCCTGGTGCATAATATGATTGCCTATGCTGAAAAGCTTAAACTGGTAGATGATTTGCACCTGACCTTTCATTTGGGTATGGAAGTAATGCCGCCGGTGGATGAGGACTACTACCGTTTTAACCGCGAAGAGTATGAACGAAAAATATACCCCAAACTAAAACCTCTGTTGGAAATAGGTAAGTTCCCTTATGCCACATTGCCTTTTTATAAAAGAATGATGAAGTGGGCGCTGAACCCTGTATTTCGAACGCACCAGGTAAGTGAAATGGAAGGCAAAAATTTTTTAAGGCGCATGAAATTTAAACTGGATGGCCTGCGCTTTTCGTTGATGGATAAAATAAAGTAGCCGGATTAGTTAACCTTCACTTCTAGTTCAAGACTACGGTAGTTTTCTTTAGGTGTTTGATTAAGCCTGTTTAAAATCCAACTGTCCACCACATCATTTTGGCTTAAGTGCAGCACAGTATGATTGCCTTTTAGGCGCAACGCAGCATTACGCAGCTCCTTGGTTTCTAAAAGGTAAATTTCTTTTTGTAGCATGTATTCATCACCAAGGCCCATTTCAATTTTTTTGGTGCGTGCAAATCCCAGTGAGGAGTTGTAACGGTGCGCCACCGGGTTATCGCCTTTTACCTTTGCATATACCAGTTGAATGTCGAACAAAAGAAAAAACACATCCAGCATGGCAAGCGATGCCATTACCGGCACATCTGTACCTAATAGCTTGTCTTCATAAATAAACAAGCCGCTGTATGCAGTTTTATTCTCCCAATCAATAGATGATATATTGATGAGGCCAACGGGCGCATTTTTATAATGGATAATGAAAAAGAAGTTCTGCTCGTTATTAACCGAGGCAAACCATTCCTGCTGCATTTCGCTTGTGATTTGCCCTTTGTAAAACATAAAGCGCGAAATTTTGGAATCGTTCCTCCATTGGCGCAGCATCTCTATCTGCTCTTCGCGGGTTCTTTCAAGGGTTATACCGTAGCGGGTAATCTTCATTTACAAAGCAATTTGCACAAAGTAGGCAACACTGAAAAATCAGCGCAGTACTTCCTGTATTAAGTAGGCAGGTTTACGGTGCTGCAATGCGAATAAGCGGTTCAGGTATTCGCCAATTATACCAAGGCTAAACAGAATAAGCCCCGTTGACATAAATATGGAAATAATAAGCGCAGTAAAACCCAGCGGTGAACCGTGGGTAAAGCGCATGTAAATAAAGTAGATTACTAGACCCAGGCAGATAAGAAAAGAAGTAAAACCAAACCAGGTCATAAACCGCAGGGGTACGGTGGTGTACGAAAAAATGAGATTCATGGAAAGCAACACCAGTTTAGGCAGGCTATAACCAGACTCCCCTTCTCTTCGCGGAGCATGGCGCACCTGCTGCCATTCTATTTTGGTGGTGTGCCACGATAGTATTTCATCAATGAAGGTGAAGGAGTGGCTGTAGTGTTTAATTTTTTCGATAACACTACTGTGAATTATCTTAAAGCTGGAGCCTTGGCCAACTGTATTGCCGAATTTTTCGAAAATGTAACCCACTATGTTGCTGCCTAACTTGCGAACCTGGCTGTGTTGCCGCTCCTCACCATAAATGCCGTAAACCAAATCGGCAGAGGTTGCATGCATTTTGTTTGCCATCAGGTCTATATCCTCCGGAAAAAACTGCAGGTCATCGTCCATCGTTATGATGTACTCTCCGCGGGCAAACTGAAAGCCGCATAGCAATGCCTTATGCTGGCCGAAGTTACGGCGCAGGTGAATGGCTACAAGCCTGGGTCCATAGTGCTGCTTCAAGTTCTTAATAACATTCCAACTACCGTCCGAACTAAAATCGTTCACCAACACGATCTCAAAATCGCTGTTCATTTTTTGGAATGTGGCTTGTATGCGGGAACACAACTCCTGTAGGGTTTTCTCGCTATTGAAAACCGGCACAACTACGGAGTATTGCGGGTGTAAAGAAGACATCAAATTTCTATCAGTTCAGGACAAACCAAATTTTCGGTTTCAAGATATACACTTCCCCAAGATAAGCCAACTCCGAAGCCACATAAGATAAAACTGAGTTTCGAGCTTGTCAACTGGCTGCGCAGGTTAACCAGCATAGTAAGTGGTATGGTGGCCGAACTGGTGTTGCCGTAGTTGTAAAGGCTATAAGGAACTTTTTCAGATTCCAACTGCAGTTTTTTACGAACGCTTTCCAGCATCAGCAAATTAGCCTGGTGAAATACGAAGTAGTTTATGTCGCTTTTATCCTTCCTGGTTTCTGCCATCAGGGTATTGATGTTGGGCGCTATTTCGCGAAGGGCAAAATTAAAGATCTTCAATCCATCCAGTTTCATATGAAGATTGCTGCGCACTACCCCTTTACCATGTTCTACCATTTCTGCTGAAGCAGGCGTGTAAAAATTGCGATAGCCACCATCGGGTATTATAATATCATCAAACTCTTTACCATCGGTTTGCAGGTTAAAGTGCATTGTATGGTTCAGGTTAAACTCAAGGGCGGTGGCTGAACCGGCATCGCTGAACAAAGGCGCTGTGCTTTTATCCTGTTGAGATACCGTGGCAGTGGATATATCGCCCACCAATAGAAGACCTTTGGCGCCGGGCATATTTTGAAGAAGGCCTGCTATTATGGATAGCCCGTATGTATAACCAGAGCAACCCAGGTTAACATCAAATACAAGGCAGCTTTTAGGTAGCCCTAACTTGTGTTGTAAAATGGAAGAGGTGTTTGGTATTAGGTAATCAGGCGTTTGGGTTATAAAAACCAACACGCTTACTTCATCTCTGCTCCACTTTAAATCATCCAACAACTTATCAGCCGCAGCATAGCAAAGATCGGAGGCCGTAGTGCCCTGTTCTGCCACGCGCCTGTACCGTATACCAACGGTGCGGATAAACAACTCACGCTCCTGCTCGGGTAAAAGCGGTAAGGCCGCGTTATCGGCAATGCCCTTAGGCACAGCAACCGAAAGGCCGCTTACTTTTACATTAGGAACAGAAAAAAGTGCCATACTACTTTTGGTTAAGCAGGTCGAACAGTTGGCGCACTGTGTTTACGCTGCGCATTTCTTCGGCAGTAACAGTTTTGCCGTAGTCGGAGTCAATCATTGCAATTACAATAAGCGCCATCATTGATCCCCACTCCTCTAATTTACGGAATTCCGTATCAGGTGTAATCAGCGCAGGGTCGGTCAGGTTAAAACAACCGGCAAACTTTTGTGTAAAATCATTTAACTCCATCGGCGCAAATTAAAGCAATTAGCGGAATGTTTAACGGGCTATAGAACGGGTTCGCTCCACATTCCCCTATTGGCTTCGCGGGCTTCGCGCTGTAGCAGTGCAAAGGTATCGGCAAAAGCAACATTGGGTGGTATGGTCATTACATTGGCATAGCCCTGTTGTATAAGATAAGCGTTAAGAAAGGTGCCATCCTGCAGATAAGCGTATGCAAGGCTACGTCCGTACTGGTCTTTGGGCGAAACATCGTACACTAACCTAACGGACTTTCCCTCCAGGAACTGCTTTAAAAATTCCTTAGCTTCCTTGCCATAGAACTGAACGTCTTCGTGGTCTGTCTTGCGCGATTCGGGCGCATCAATGCCTATCAGGCGCACTTTCCTTCCGTTTTTTTGGGTATCATCTTCCACCACAAAAGTGTCGCCGTCTATCACTCTTATCACGCGTAAATAGACTTCTGCGCTTTTCTCCGCAGTTGGTGGTTGGTTGCAGGCCTGCAATGCAGTAACAAACAATACTATGGCAAATAGTTTCTGCATGGCTAATCAATCATTTAGCATTTCTAAAGATAAAGTGTCTGAAAAAATTTCTTGTGTGCTGCGTATTAAAGCCGTGTCAATTCTGGCATTCTCATCACCAGCAGTTTTTTCCACTTCCGCCATAAACCGTGATTCATATTGGTAATCTCTAAGCGCTACTTTATCATCCCTAAGATGGCGTATACGCTGGCCAGTAACTTCTCCGTTTTTATTAAAGAGTAAGCGGGCCACGCTTAAATCCTCCTCTTGCAGTTCCTCTTGTTTACCGTAGCAGTAATAGGCAACATAGGGGCTGGCTGTATCTTTTACAAAATGCACCCACTGGTAATAAAGTATATGAGCATCGGTAACCAGGTATTGCTTAACGTAAGCAGTGGTTGCCTTATTAACAGGCTCCCGGTCATCGCTGTAGGTTACGGAATAGGTAACAAATGAAGACGAAGGCTTTTCTCCGCTAAATGCCCCTTTAATTTTAAAGTAGCCGAAAAGCATGATAACACCACCCAGGAAAGACCAATTGGCTAAAATCATACCCCCGGCCAGCGATACCCTGCCTGAGGTAAACACCCCCAGCGCAATTGCGGCAATAAACGGTACGCCGATGGCGAGAAAAATAAAAGCAAGTATTTGCAAAAACCAGCTTACTAAAAAGTAATCGTCGTGCAGGCTTCCTTTTAAAAAGTAAGCAAGGATAGCCACATACAAGGTATACGGGATGGCCAAAAGCAATTTTTGAAACCAGGTCATAGGTTGCGGTTGCTTTGCTAAGGTAGCAAAGCGCTTCGGTTTCAGTTATAACCGTTTGATTTCTATACTTTAACTATTCACACTCGGCCGATGTTGCACGGAAAATTATTTCTTTAACTTGCGCCCGCTTTTGAGAACCAAAAGATGACTATGGGTCTACGGATTTTAAGTATTTTAATTAGCCTGCTATTTGTACAAATATCTTTTTCGCAAACAGCCACGGTAAAAGGTATTGTTAAGGATGGAAGTAATAAGAATTCTCCTCTTGAATTGGTAAACGTGGTTCAATTGCCTGCTAACGGTACCTATACTGATAGCACTGGCCATTTTGAACTGAAGGTACAACCGGGCGATGTAACTATCATTTTTAGCTACACTGGCATGCAGGCTGATACCCAGCAATTGAAAATTAAGGCCGGGGAAGTAAAAAACCTGGATATAGTATTAGGTGGCGGGCCAACTGAACTGGTGACCATTGTAATTGGTGAGAATAAAGTAGGAACCAAGGTTCAGAAATTAACCGGTAGTACTGATGTGCTTAAACCGCGTTTGCTGGAAAGCAGCAATATAACCAACGTGCAGGGAGCCATTATGAAGGTGCCGGGTGTTACCATCCTTGATGGGCAAATGAGTATACGCGGTGGTAGCGGTTATGCTTATGGCTCGGGTAGCCGGGTAATTTTGGTGGTAGATGAGATGCCGCTGATGAGCGCGGACCGAGGCGATATTGAATGGTCTCTTGTTCCGGTGGAGAACATCGAACAGATGGAGATCATTAAAGGCGCCAGTACCATGCAATATGGCAGCAGCGCTTTAAATGGCGTGCTGAACGTTACAACCGCTTACGCACGCGATACGCCAAGTACGCACTTTACCTTCTTTTATGAAACTTATGCTAAACCCCCGGTTGATTCTTTTCAATGGTGGAAACGCAACGGTAAGTTTTTTGAAAACCCCAACCTTGCGGGCATGAGCTTTTTGCATAAGCAAAAGTTCGGCACGGTTGATTTTGTAATGGGTGGAATGCTGCAGGGCTCGCAGAGCTTTTTACAGTCGGAGTACGATTATTTTACCCGCTTTAATGTTAAGCTGCGCTGGAAGCCCAAAAAGTTACAGCGGCTTACCCTGGAACTATCCACTAACATGATGTACCGCAAAAGCGGCTTTCAATTTTATTGGAAAGATGGAGGGCACCCTTATATAGCTGCTGACGGTGTAACCTTAGGAGAGCGCTATTTTTACGCTTTTATTGACCCTAAGCTGCGTTACATAGACAAAAGCAATAGCGAACACAAGATATATACCCGTTACTATCGCCAAAACAACCTGGATGGTGAAACCGACTTTAATATCCTGCGTGCCGAATACCAGTTCCGCCACAACTTCGGCAACCTTTTCCGCCTGCTGTTCGGGGTAAACAATGAGCACTGGATGGTGAAAGATGGAACACTGGGCACCCATAAGGCCGACTTTGGCGGTGGGTTTATTTCAGCCGAGTTGACTTACAAGTTCCTTACCCTAAATGCAGGTGTGCGCGAAGAATATGTTCGTTTAGATAGCGCCATTACACCTACCGTTCCTGTGTTCCGTGCAGGTGTTAACTTTGAGATAAGAAAATACAACTATATAAGAGCCTCTTTCGGGCAGGCTTTCAGGGTACCCAGTATTGCTGAACGTTTTGTAACCTATAACCTTTCAGGCATACGCATTTTACCTAACTACGATATACAGCCTGAGAAAGGATTTACCGCTGAATTGGGCTACAAGCGCAGCCTGAAATTCGGAAACTGGTTGGGATACTTTGATGCTGTGTTGTTCTGGACCGAGTTCAGAAACATGATTGAGTTTACGTTTGATACACATTACGACCCTGTTGCGCATGAGTTGTATCCTTTCTTTCAATCAAGAAACGTAAGCAAGGCAAGGATTTTTGGTTGGGAGTTGAGCGCATTTGGCGAAGGCAAAATGGGTCCGGTGGATATGAGCGCCTTGGTAGGTTACACTTATTTTTATGGGGTTGATTTAAATGATACCTCCGTTACCCATAACGTGGGCGATTTTATAGGCGATGCATTTAAAAAGTATGCCCTTCCAACACCGGTTGATGCTAATGGCGAACCCTCTTACGCAGCCTGGGATTCATTAACGCGCGGTATGCTTAAGTATCGTAACCGCCACCAGTTTAAGGCCGATCTTGATTTTGTGTTTTACAATCGCGTTCGTTTCGGAACCTCCATCCAGTATTACAATTTTATGGATAGGGTAGATAAGATATTTGAGGTGTTTATTAAAGACATCCGCCAACTGCGTGAAGACCGCTTAAACCGCGGAGATGTAATTTGGGATTTAAGAGCCGGCTACATTTTTAATCCTAATATTCAGCTCAACTTCCTGGTAAAGAATGTGATGAATGCCAATTATGCCATACGTGTTGCCAAACCGGATAAGCCACGGTCATTTACCGTTCAAATGGTGCTTAACTTTGGTGGTATGAATAAACAGATGGGCAAAATCCGCTCATCGCGCACCGGAAATTCATTTTAACTTATTGCAAATTAAAAGGTTAGGATAAGCACATTTGGAGGGGCAAAAAAGACCTCTCCATGTATGATAAATTCTTACATTTGTGGTCCCCCTCTGTTTAAAAATAGTATGCCGTTAAACCCGGCAGAGTATAAAATAAGTTAAATTTGCGACACCTAACTTCGGGGCCTAATCCACTTACCTTCTTCCCAACTCAGAATGTATGCCTGTGCAGTGCATTTAAGTAAGGTTTTGGTAATTAATTCCCGAAAAATTTAAATCTACCCCCAATGAAAAAGATCTACCCAATCTTTTGGCTTTTTGCGTTTGTATTTCTCAGCCAGCTTTCTATTGCCCAGGTTCCCCAGGCTATCAACTATCAGGCAATTGCCCGCGATGGTGGTGGCAGTATACTGGCTAACAAAAACATTTCGGTAAGGTTTACCATCAACAATGGTATTAACCCCGGTTTTCCTATTTACCAGGAAACTCAAACTGCCGTAACCAACCAGTTTGGATTGTTTACGCTTAAACTGGGCTATGGTAACCCTACAATCGGCAGCTTTCCGGCTATTAGCTGGGCCGGTGGTAACAAGTACCTGTTAGTGGAATACGACCCTAACGGAGGCACCAATTACATAAACATGGGCTCTACCGAGTTGGTTAGTGTTCCTTACGCATTATATGCTGAAACTGCAGGCAGTGCTGCGGGTACAGGCCCTACCGGCCCAACAGGTCCGGCCGGACCTGCCGGAACAAGCGGCGCTAAGGGCGCCACCGGTGCAACGGGCGCAACAGGTGTTAAGGGCGCTACCGGTGCAACAGGTGCAACGGGCGCAACGGGCCCACAAGGTGTTGCAGGTGCAACAGGCGCGGCAGGTTCCAATGGAACAAACGGGGTAACAGGCCCTACCGGTGCTACAGGTACCAGCATTACAGGTATAGTTGATAATGGTAATGGTTCAGTTACAATCACATTATCAAACGGCACTACTTATACGGTAAGTTCAGGTGCAACAGGCCCAACAGGCCCTACAGGAGCCGGTGTTACCGGTGCCACGGGTCCCACGGGCAGCAGCATTACAGGTATAGTAGATAATGGTAATGGAACAATAACAATTACACTTAGCGATGGAACAACCTACACCGTGCAATCAGGTGTTACCGGTGCAACGGGTGCAACAGGCGCAACAGGTGCCGGTGGTGGTGCAACAGGTGCTACAGGCCCAACAGGCGCTAACGGTTTAGATGGTGCTACGGGAGCGCAAGGCCCTGCTGGTGCCAATGGTTTGGATGGAGCAACAGGACCACAGGGTGCCACCGGTGCTACAGGTGCAGGTATAACCAACATTGGCGATAACGGAAACGGAACAATAACTATAACCTTAAGTGATGGCAGTACCTTTACCGTGCAAAGCGGTATTACAGGTGCAACGGGTGCAACCGGCCCTGC